>NZ_JBHURV010000026.1:0-152833 GCF_042673865.1 Streptomyces sp. NPDC056987 | reverse complement strand
CTATCAGACTCTTTCGTGTCCGATTCCCCGTCGGAGCGGGGTTCGCTTTCCAGTTCTTCGCTTTCGCGTTTCCCTTTCCGGCGGTTCCGACTCTACCAGACCCTTTCAGCGTGTTCTGCCTCAAGAATTCCGGTGGCCTTTGGATTGGCCTTTTGTCTTTCGACTGACCCGACTTTAGCAGAAGGATGGAGGCCCGAATTTCACAGGCCGGAATCAGCTGCTTGTCGAATCGAGGGGTGCTCCGTGGAAATTATGATCCATCAGGAGCAACGTAGATGTTAATCAGCGAACCCAGAGCTTGTCCAACTCCGAGGCAACCGTTCAAATCTACCTCCCCACTCCAGCCGTGTCAACGGTTTTTGTGGGGCGAAGAGGAGACTAACAGGTCGGGTACGCCTCATGCACATCAGCCTGCGGCAGGGAGCGCGGCGCTGCGGCCGGCTGCCTCCAGGTCGCCCGTCTCGCCTTCCCGGGCCGCCCTGCCACCGAGGACATAGACATAGGCGAGGAAGGCCAGTTCTGCGACTACTCCTATGGTGATACGCGCCCAGGTGGGCAGGCCGGACGGGGTGACGAAGCCTTCGATCACACCCGACACGAAGAGGACCAGCGCCAGGCCGATGGCCATGCCGAGCGCGGCGCGGCCCTGCTGGGCCATGGCTGTTCGGCGGCTGTACGGACCCGGGTCGATGAGGGTCCACCCCAGGCGCAGACCGGTGCCTGCCGCGACGAAGACCGCCGTCAGTTCCAGTAGGCCGTGGGGCAGGATCAGGCCGAGGAACGTGTCGAGGCGGCCCGCCGAGGACATCAGCCCGATGCCGACGCCCAGGTTGAGCACGTTGACGAAGAGGATCCAGATCACCGGCAGGCAGAGAAAGGCCCCCAGGACGAGACACATGGCCGCGGCCTGCGCGTTGTTCGTCCAGACCTGTGCCGCGAACGACGCCGCAGGATGGCTGGAGTAATACGTCTCGTACTCGCCGCCCGGCCGGGTCATCTGGCGCAGTTCCTCGGGTGCGCCGATCGCCGCCTGCACCTCCGGGTGAGCGCCGGTCCACCAGCCGATGGCGGCGGCGAGAAGGGTGGAGAGGAGCGCGGTCGGTATCCACCACCGCCGGGCTCGGTAGACGGCTGCGGGGAACCCCGCCTTAAGGAACAGCGCGGCGTCCCGCCAGCCGGCCCGGCGCGTACCGGTGACCGTCGCACGGGCGCGGGCCACGAGCTGGGTGAGGCGGGTGATGAGTACCGGATCCGGAGCACTGGACTGAACCAGCGAGAGGTGTGTGGCGGTGCGCTGGTAGAGGCCGACGAGTTCATCGGCCTCGGCGCCGGTGAGACGCCGGCCGCGGCCCAGGAGGTGGTCCAGGCGGTCCCACTCGGCGCGGTGGCTGGTCACGAAGACATCGAGGTCCATGGGCGGCTGCTGCTCCAGGCACTGGGTGCGAACGGTCCGTACGTACTACTGGCGTCCGTACTACTGACGTCGGCACGGCTGACTGCGGCGTGTTGTGGGCCAGCTTGGCAGACTGGCCTTCTCCAGAGCGGGGAAGGTAGGCGAAGGGTGGGCACCGGTGGATGAGCTTGTGACGGGCGACGCGGTCGTACTGGGGCTGCGCCCGGCGCGGCTGCCGAGCCGGGCGCTGGCGACGGCGATCGATCTCTCGGTGGCCGGTGCCGCGTATCTGATGGTGTCGGTCGGCATCGTGCTGTCGGCCGGCTCGCTGGACGAGGCCGCGGTCGCGGCCCTGGCCGTCGCCTCGTTCCTTCTGGTGCTGGTCGGTGGTCCGATCGCCGTGGAGACCCTCAGCCACGGGCGCTCGCTTGGCAAGCTGGCCTGCGGGCTGCGGGTCGTACGGGACGACGGCGGGCCCATCCGGTTCCGGCACGCGCTGGTGCGTGGGGCGATGGGCGTGGTCGAGATTCTGTTCTCGGTCGGGGTGGTCGCCTGTGTCGCGTCGCTGACCTCGGCGCGGGGGCGGCGGATCGGGGACGTGTTCGCGGGGACCCTCGTCGTACGGGAGAGGGTCCCGACGTCGTACATGGAGGCGGTGCCGCCGCCTCCGCCGTGGCTCGTGGGGCGCTTCGCGGAGCTGGATCTGTCTGCCGTGCCGGATGATCTGTGGCTCGCGATACGTCAGTACCTGACGCGGATGGGGCAGCTCGACGCGGGGGTGGGCCGGTCGATGGCCGAGCGTCTGGCGGGTGATCTGGCGGCTCGTACCGGTACCCCGGCGCCTCAGGGGGTGCCTGCGGGCGCGTATCTCGCGGCTGTGGTGAACGAGCGGCAGTCACGGGACGCGCGGCGGGCCTTCGGCCGCGCCCTTCCGACCGCGGGAGCCCCGGGGGCCATGGGAACCCCGGGGGGTCCGGGATCCGCTGTCAGTTCTTCGGCGCTTCCTCTCGCTCCGCCTGCCGTCCCTCCCGGGGGCTCCTCGTCTTCCCCCTCTACCCCTTCTTCCGCGTCTCCTGCCCCGCCCGTGGCCCCGGCGCCCGGCGCCGGGTCGCCCCCTCCGCCCACCACGGGGTTCGTCCCGCCCGCGTAGGCGTACATGGCTGTGGAACCGGTCAGGTCCGTGGCGAGGGCGGGGTTTCCAGGTCTTCCAGCTCGATGCCGGGGGCCGAGAGCACCACGTCGCCGGCGATGTGAACGGTGTGCTGTTCACCGGTGTCCAGTGCGCTGACCTGGTACTCGTCCACGATCAGAGGTCCGTTGTCAGTGGCGTGCGCTTCACTGTTCACCAGGGCCCAGGACTGGTCAAGCGTGCGGGGGGCGAGGACCGGATCGGTGAAGGCCACGAGGCGGACGCGCGTCGTGGGGGAATCGGGAGTGAGGCGCAGGAGGCGGGTCGTCGCGACGAGAAAGGCGGGGGATGTGCCGGTGAAGGCGTGAGCTTTGACGTTGCCTTCTGTGGCATGGGTGCCGGTGGGGTCGGTACGGACCCAGGTGACGCCGTCGAGGGCGGCGCCGCGGATCTGCCAGCTCGCCGCGTGGAGTTGCAGCCGGATGGGGCGGCCGAGCTCGTCGAGGGCCAGATCGACGGAGCCCGAGTGGTCGCCGGAGGGAGTGGTGATCTGGGAGACGTAGCGCCAGCCGGAGGGGCCGGGCGCGCAGTGGAAGTGTTCGTCGCCGAGAGGGGTGTGATCGTGCGGGTCATGGAGCGAATAACGGCCGCGGGGCATGGGGTCTTCCGGGTCCTTCGGGTACGCGGCGGCTGACAGCACACCGTACGTCAACGCCCTGGCGGCTCGGCGCCGTGTGCACGGAACAAGCCCCCGACACGGGGGTGCGGGGGCCTGTTCTGTGAGCTACGGAATGCCGGGTGCCGAGGGGCCGGGGCGGTGTCGGTGATCCGTCACCACCGGCCGGCCCGTCGGCGGGCGTGCCCGCGCGGGCGCACGCTGTGGATCAGTAGCGGTAGTGGTCCGGCTTGTACGGGCCCTCGACCTCGACACCGATGTACGCGGCCTGCTCCGGGCGGAGCGTCGTGAGCTTCACCCCGAGCGCGTCGAGGTGGAGACGGGCGACCTTCTCGTCCAGGGCCTTGGGGAGCACGTAGACGTCGGTCGGGTACTCCTCCGGCTTGGTGAAGAGCTCGATCTGGGCCAGGGTCTGGTCCGCGAACGAGTTCGACATCACGAACGAGGGGTGACCGGTCGCGTTGCCCAGGTTGAGCAGGCGGCCCTCGGACAGGACGATGAGCGTCTTGCCGTCGGGGAAGGTCCAGGTGTGGACCTGGGGCTTCACCTCGTCCTTGACGATGCCCTCGATCTTGGCCAGGCCGGCCATGTCGATCTCGTTGTCGAAGTGGCCGATGTTGCCCACGATCGCCTGGTGCTTCATCTTGGCCATGTCCGAGGCCATGATGATGTCCTTGTTGCCCGTCGTGGTGACGAAGATGTCGGCGATGCCGACGACGTCGTCCAGCGTCGAGACCTGGTAGCCGTCCATCGCCGCCTGGAGCGCGCAGATCGGGTCGATCTCGGTGATGATCACACGGGCGCCCTGGCCGCGCAGGGACTCCGCGCAGCCCTTGCCGACGTCGCCGTAGCCGAAGACGACCGCGACCTTGCCGCCGATGAGGACGTCGGTGGCGCGGTTGATGCCGTCGATCAGGGAGTGGCGGCAGCCGTACTTGTTGTCGAACTTGGACTTGGTGACCGCGTCGTTGACGTTGATCGCCGGGAAGAGGAGGACGCCGTCGCGCTGCATCTCGTACAGGCGGTGCACACCGGTCGTGGTCTCCTCCGTGACGCCGCGGATCTCGGACGCCAGACGGGTCCACTTCTGCGGGCTGTCGGAGAGGGTGCGGTTCAGCAGGGTGAGGATGTGGGCGTACTCCTCGCTGTCCGCCGTCGCCGGGTCGGGGGCCGCGCCGGCCTTCTCGAACTCGACGCCCTTGTGGACCAGGAGGGTGGCGTCACCGCCGTCGTCCAGGATCATGTTCGGGCCGCCGGTGGGCGTGTTCGGCCAGGTCAGAGCCTGCTCCGTGCACCACCAGTACTCCTCCAGCGTCTCGCCCTTCCAGGCGAAGACGGGGACACCCTTGGGGTCCTCCGGGGTGCCCTCGGGGCCGACCGCGATGGCGGCGGCGGCGTGGTCCTGGGTGGAGAAGATGTTGCAGGACGCCCAGCGGACCTCCGCGCCCAGCGCGGTCAGCGTCTCGATGAGGACCGCGGTCTGCACGGTCATGTGCAGGGATCCCGTGATGCGGGCACCGGCCAGGGGCTGCGTCGCCGCGTACTCCTTGCGGATCGACATCAGGCCGGGCATCTCGTGCTCGGCGAGGGTGATCTCCTTGCGGCCGAACTCGGCGAGCGAGAGGTCGGCGACCTTGAAGTCCTGTCGGTTGGCGACAGTCGTCATAACGAGCTGCTCCTCGTAAATCGGGTCGAGGGTGAATACGTACGGCTGACTCTGCGGCGGCGGGCATACGAATGCCCGGGCTACGCGGGGCAGTCCGTCGGAGGCCCTCTCTCCCTCGGCCGGTCCGCAGCGCGGACCGCCCGACCGCCATCAGCAGCGACGTCTGGCTCTGGTCACGAACCTACACCGATCGGCCCAGCGACCTACAGCCGAACCAGGAAGGAGCAGAACGCGTGTGGGGGAACACACGCCGGGAGAGAGCCCGGGAGAGCCGTACGGGAGGGAGGTGGGGGCCTCGGGTCGGCGCCGCGGGCTACTCCGTCGCGTCCGGGCTCGTGGAGGTGTTCGCGGAGGTGTGCGTGTCCTTGGCCGGGTTGGTGCCCGCGGCGGCGGCCGAGGCGCTGTAGATGTCCGGCTCCAGGTAGATCACCCGGGCGATCGGGACGGCCTCGCGGATGCGGGACTCCGCGGCGTTGATCGCGGCGGCCACCTCGCCCGCCGTGTCGTCGTGCTCGACCGCGATCTTCGCCGCGACCAGAAGCTCCTCGGGGCCGAGGTGGAGCGTGCGCATGTGGATGATGCCGGTCACGACATCGCCGTCGACGATCGCGCCCTTGATCTTCTCGACGTCCTCCGTGCCCGCGGCCTCGCCGAGGAGCAGGGACTTCGTCTCGGCCGCGAGGACGAGGGCGATCACGATGAGGAGGATGCCGATGCAGAGCGTGCCGATGCCGTCCCAGATGCCGTCGCCGGTCGCGAGGGAGAGACCGACGCCGCCGAGGGCGAGGACCAGACCGATCAGCGCGCCGAAGTCCTCCAGCAGGACCACCGGCAGCTCGGGGGCCTTGGCCCGGCGGATGAAGTCCTTCCAGGAGAGCGCGCCGCGCAGGGCGTTCGACTCCAGGATGGCCGTACGGAAGGAGATCGACTCGGCGATGATCGCGAAGACCAGTACCCCGACCGGCCAGTACCAGGCTTCGATCTCGTGCGGGTGCTTGATCTTCTCGTAGCCCTCGTAGATCGCGAACATGCCGCCGACCGAGAACAGCACGATGGAGACGAGGAACGCGTAGATGTAGCGCTCACGCCCGTAACCGAAGGGGTGCTCCGGCGTTGCCTCGCGCTTCGCCTTCTTGCCGCCGAGGAGCAGCAGCCCCTGGTTGCCGGAGTCGGCGAGGGAGTGCACACCCTCGGCGAGCATCGACGACGACCCGCTGAAGGCGAATGCCACGAACTTGGCTACTGCGATCGCGAGGTTGGCGCCGAGCGCCGCCACAATCGCCTTGGTTCCGCCGGACGCGCTCATGGGTGCGTGGTGTCCCTTCCTAGGTCTGCGGCCCTGGCGCCGCCGTACGGCGGGACATTGTTGCAGCCGCCGCAGCGGCCGGACCATCAGACCACCACTGTGGCCCTGAACACCGTGCCGGTACCGGACAGTTCGGTCTTCTCGCCCGCCGGTACGAAGACCGCGCCGCCGGGCGTCAGCCCGAGGTCGCCCGCCGTGGGGGCGCCCGCGGTGCAGAGCAGGATCTGCGGGGTGGCGGCCGTCAGGTCGCGCGGGGCGGCGCCCGGCGCGAGGGTGAAGCGGGAGAGCCGGAACTCGTCGATGGGGGTGTCGTACAGCTCCTCGCCGGAGGCGGACGCCTCGGGGCGCAGAACGGCCGGCTCGGTCGCTTCGAAGCGCACGATCCGCAGGAGTTCGGGGACGTCCACGTGCTTGGGGGTGAGGCCGCACCGCAGGACGTTGTCCGAGTTGGCCATGATCTCGACACCGAGGCCGTCGAGGTACGCGTGCGGCACACCGGCGCCGAGGAAGAGCGCCTCGCCCGGCTGGAGTTGTACGTGGTTGAGCAGCATGGCGGCGATGACACCCGGGTCGCCCGGGTAGTGGCGGGCGATCGACGCGTACGGGGCGTACGCGCCGCCGAGCCGGTCCGCGGCGGCCGCGGCCTCGGTCACCGTGGCGGCCATCTCCTGCGGGTCCGCGCCCAGTACGGCGGTCAGGACCTCGCGCAGCGCGGCCTCTTCGGGGTGGGCGCGCAGCAGGTCGACGTACGGCTTGAGCGCGTCGACGCCGAGCCCCGCGAGGAGTTCGGCGGCGTCCTCCGGGGCGCGGAATCCGCAGAGCCCCTCGAAGGGGGTGAGCGCGCAGATCAGTTCGGGCTTGTGGTTGGCGTCCTTGTAGTTGCGGTGCGCGGCGTCGATCGGGACGCCGCGGCGCTCCTCGTCCGCGTACCCCTCCTTCGCCTGGGCGAGGTCGGGGTGCACCTGGAGGGAGAGCGGCGATCCCGCGGCGAGCAGCTTGAGCAGGAAGGGCAGCCGGGGGCCGAACTTCCGTGTGGTGGCCGCCCCGAGCTCCGCCTCGGGGTCGGCGGTGATGAGGTCCGAGAGCGCCTGTTCACCCGCGCCGTGTCCGCGGTCGAGCCGCGAGGGGGCGCCGGGGTGGGCGCCGAGCCACATCTCGGCCTGCGGCTCGCCCGTGGGCGGGGTGCCGAGCAGTTCCGGGATGGCGGTCGTCGAGCCCCAGGCGTAGGGGCGCACGGTGTTCGAGAGGCGGTCCATGGGGTGAGCCTTCTGGTGCGAGGTGGCGGCGCGGTGGCGGTGGGATGGCGCCCTGGTGCTGGTGAGGTGCTGGTGAGGTGCTGGTGAAGTGCTGGGCGGATGCCGGTCAGGCGCCGGCCAGGTGCCGGTAGGGCTGAGCTGACCGGGCAACGGGGAGCGGACGTGCGAGGGCGTACGGGTGCGCGGGTGCGCGGCGCGCTGTCGGTACGGGACGGGAACGGCATGCGGGGGGCGTGTCAGGTCATACGGGAGTGCCCGCGGCCAGTGTCAGGTAGACCGTGGCGAAGTCGGTGACGGCGATCAGCTCGGCCAGGGCTTCGATGTCGGTGCCCTCCTCCGGCTCCAGCTCGCTGATGGCCGTGTCGTGGCCGAGGGCGAGTTCGCGGGCGGCGGGGGCGGCGGTGAGGCCGCCTGCCGGACGGTCCCTGAGCAGGACGACGCGGGCGCGCAGGGCCTGGCTCTCCTCGACCCGGTCGCGGAAGAAGTCGTCGGGGTCGGCGCCGCCCGCGAGGTCTCCGGCGAGCAGCGTGCCGTGGGCCTGCAGCGCCTCGGGCAGTTCGGCGGCGAGCGCGGGACGGCCGCTCAGCTCGGAGAGCACGGCGGCGAAGCGGCGTCCGGCGGGGGCCGCGGCCGTTCCCTCGGTCCAGATCAGCGGGAGGCTGTCGGCGAGTTCGGCGGCGAGGGTCTTCGCGGGATTGCTGTACGTGACGATGGCCGGGCCGCAGCGCTCGGCGGTACGGTCCAGCCGGTCGGCGACGCGCTGAAGGGTCTCCGGTGGCGCGGTGAGGAGTCCCACCCGGTCGAGCAGGGCGAGCAGCGGGACGAGCAGGGCCCAGAGTGCGCCGGGTCCGGTCGCGCGGGTGTCCTCCTCGACGGTGTCGGCCCATTCGTTCGGTGCCGTCGCCATCGGTACGAGCAGTCCGTGCGAACCGCTGAGTGACTCGCTCAGCGGGGAGTGGCCGGGTGCGACACCGACGACCGTGCAGCCGCGCCGGTACGCCTGCTCGGCGAGGAGGGCCAGGCCGGGCTCGCTGCCGTCGGTGGTGGCGATCAGCAGCAGGTCCACGGGGCCGGCCCAGCCGGGGAGCGCCCAGCGCAGGGCGCCCGCGGCGGGGGCGACACCCGTGGGGCGCAAGCGGGTCACCGGCGCGGTTCCGCCCGCCAGCGCGGCGACAAGGTCGGCGGCGGCGGTCGCGGCGGCGCCGGAACCGGCGATCAGCACACCACGGGGGCGGCCTTCCGGTGCCAGGTCGCCGACGCCGGCCTCGGCGGTCTGCCGCAGCGCGGTACGGACCCTGGCCCCGGCTTCGGCGGCGTCACGGAGCAGACCGTGGTGGTCGGCGCGGGTGAGCGCGTCGGGAGCGTCGAGCAGCGACTCGTCGAGCATGAGGGGTGGGCCTCCGCTGGTGTGGCACATGAGCAGGGCTGATGCGAGCGATGCAGTTGTTACGGGTGGTACGCGGCGTGTCTGCGCGGTGCGCGCCTACGTACCTGCGCGGTACGTACGCGGTGCGTACGTGGTGCGACTCTGCGCGTTGTGCGTGCGTGTACGAAGCGCGCTGACGCGAGGCGCGCCTGCGCAGGGCGCCGATTACGCGGGCCGGCGCGCCTCGTCCACGAGGAGCACCGGGATGTCGTCCCTGACCGGGTACGCCAGGCCGCACTCCGCACCGGTGCAGACGAGCTCGGGCGTCTCGGCCGTGGTGCGGTCGCTGAGCGGCGCGTGACAGGCCGGGCAGGCCAGGATCTCCAGGAGGCCGGCTTCGAGCGGCATGGGGTGGGTGTCCTTTCGAACAGGTGGCTAGACGCCTGTCAGCCTACCGCCGCGGGCCCCGCGCCCGCCGTCCCGGAGCCGGGAACGGCGGGTGTCCGAGGGGCGGTGGTGACGGTCGGTCCCGGTCAGTCTCTGATCAGGGCCAGGGCCTCGTCCCGGAGCCCCGCCATCGTCGCCGCGTCCCGCGCCTCCACGTTCAGGCGCAGCAGCGGCTCCGTGTTGGAGGGGCGGACGTTGACCCACCAGTCCGCCGACGCCACCGTCAGGCCGTCGAGGTCGTCGAGGGTGACCCCCTCGCGCGCCGCGAACGCCGCGCGGACCGCCGCCAGCCGGGCCTCCTGGTCGTCCACCGTGGAGTTGATCTCGCCCGAGCCCGCGTACCGGTCGTACGAGGAGACCAGTTCGGAGAGCGGGCCGTCCTGGCCGCCGAGGGCCGCCAGGACGTGGAGCGCGGCGAGCATGCCGGTGTCCGCGTTCCAGAAGTCGCGGAAGTAGTAGTGCGCGGAGTGCTCGCCGCCGAAGACCGCGCCCGTCGTGGCCATCTCCTGCTTGATGAAGGAGTGGCCGACGCGGGTGCGGACCGGGGTGCCGCCGTTCTCCCTGACGACCTCGGGGACCGACCAGGACGTGATCAGGTTGTGGATGACCGTCGCCCCCGGGTGCTTGGCCAGTTCGCGCGCCGCGACCAGGGCCGTGATCGCGGACGGCGAGACGCCCTGGCCGCGTTCGTCCACGACGAAGCAGCGGTCCGCGTCGCCGTCGAAGGCCAGGCCGAGGTCGGCGCCCTCGGCGAGGACACGGGCCTGGAGGTCGACGATGTTCTTCGGGTCCAGGGGGTTCGCCTCGTGGTTCGGGAACGTACCGTCCAACTCGAAGTACATGGGCACGACATCGAGCGGCAGGCCGGCGAAGACGGTCGGGACCGTGTGGCCGCCCATGCCGTTGCCCGCGTCCACGACGACCTTCAGCGGGCGCATCGCGGAGAGGTCGACCAGGGAGAGCAGATATGCGGCGTAATCGTCCAACGTGTCACGCCGCGTGAGGGTTCCCGTGCCCTCCGGTGTCTCCCCCGTGTCCCGCGGCGGTGTCTCCCCCGTGCCCCGCAGCCAACTCTCCACCAGGGCACGGATCTCCGCGAGTCCCGTGTCCTGGCCCACCGGCGCGGCGCCCGCGCGGCACATCTTGATCCCGTTGTACCGGGCCGGGTTGTGCGACGCCGTGAACATCGCGCCGGGGACGTTCAGGCTCCCGGACGCGTAGTAGAGCTGGTCCGTGGAGCACAGCCCGATGAGGGTGGCGTCGGCGCCGCGCGAGAGGGCGCCCCGCGCGAAGGCCGACGCCAGACCGGGCGAGGAGGGCCGCATGTCGTGGCCGACGACGATCGCCCCGGCGCCGGTGACCTCGACGAAGGCGGCGCCGAAGAGTTCCACGAGCCGGTCGTCGAGCTGGTCCGGGTACACCCCTCGTACGTCGTACGCCTTCACGATCTGCGCCAGGTCCGGCACATGTGGCACATGCGGCGCATGCGAAACGTCGGCCACGGTCACGCCCTCCAGAGGTTCCTGTCACCGCGGTCGGTTCACTGCGGTCAGTTCACCGCGCTCGGTTCAGTGCGGCAATTCGTGCGGTGCGGTGAGTCGGTTCAACCTACCCGGGCCGGATGACACCGTTACGGCAGCATCCACCCCAGTACCGCCGTACTCTGCCCCACCACGATCAGGCACATCACCAGCAGCAGCCCCAGGCTCCACGGCAGCACCTTGCGCAGTACGTCTCCCTCCTTGCCCGCCAGCCCCACCGCCGCGCACGCGATCGTCAGGTTCTGCGGGGAGATCATCTTGCCCAGCACACCCCCGGAGCTGTTCGCCGCGGCCAGCAGCTCCGGCGCCAGTCCCGACTGGTGCGCCGCGGTCACCTGGAGTGCGCCGAACAGGGCGTTGGCCGAGGTGTCCGAGCCCGATACCGCGACGCCGAACCAGCCGAGGATCGGCGAGAGGAACGCCAGCCCGGCCCCCGCCGCGGCGACGAAGTGGCCGATGGTCGCGGCCTGCCCGGACAGGTTCATGACGTACGCGAGGGCCAGCACGGAGGTGACGGTGAGGATCGCGTACCGCAGTTCGTGCACGGTCGCCGCCCACTCGCGCGCCGCGTCCCCCGCCCGTACGCCCAGCACCACGGCCGTGACCAGCCCCGCGAGGAGGACGAGCGTGCCACCCGTGCCGACCAGGGGCAGCGTGAAGACATTGGCGCCCACGCGGTCCCCGTCGGCGTTCGCGACATCCAGGAAGGGCCAGTCGAAGACCTGTGTCGCCTTGGCCAGCAGCTCCTTGACCGGCGGGATCTGCGCGACGGAGAAGATCGCGACGATCAGCGCGTACGGGGCGTAGGCGCGCACCACTTCGGGGCGCGGGTCCTCGCGGTCCAGGTCCTCGCTCCGTACGCCCGTGAGCACGGCGGCGCGTACCGGCTCCGCCGCGGGCCGGCGCGCCGAGGGCACCGCTACCAGCGCGGCGGCCCCGGCCAGCGCGGCCGCGATGTCGGCGAGTTGGGCCGAGACGTAGTTGGCGGCGGCGAACTGCGCGACGGCGAAGGCGACTCCGCACGCCAGCGCGGGCACCCAGGTCTCGCGCAGCCCGCGCCGCCCGTCGACGAGGCCGATGAGCACCAGCGGTACGACGAGGGCGAGGAGCGGGGTCTGCCGGCCGACGACGGCGGCGACCGTGTCCAGCGGCAACCCGGTGACCTGTGCGAGCGTCACGACCGGTGTGCCCATCGCGCCGAAGGCCACGGGCGCGGTGTTGGCGACGAGCGAGACGACGGCGGCCTTCACCGGGTCGAAGCCGAGCGCCACCAGCATCACCGAGCAGATCGCGACCGGCGCGCCGAACCCCGCGAGCGCTTCGAGGAGCGCGCCGAAGCAGAAGGCGACGACGAGCGCCTGGATACGGGGATCGTCGGAGAGGCGTCCGAAGGAGCGCCGCAGGATGTCGAAGTGCTGGGTCCTGACCGTCATCCGGTAGACCCAGAGGGCGTTGACGACGATCCACATGATGGGGAAGAGCCCGAAGAGCACGCCCTGCGCGCCGGCCGAGAGCGTCTGGCCGAGGGGCATCGAGAAGGCGAGCCAGCCGACGAGTACGGCGACGGCGAGGCCGGTGAGCCCGGCGAGGTGGGCTCGCATACGGACGCCGCCGAGCAGGATCAGCACGGTGGCCAGGGGCAGTGCGGCGACGAGAGCGGAGAGTGCGAGCGAATCGGCGACAGGTTCCAGTTGCTGTACGAACACGACAGTCCTCCGGAATTCCGCGATACGGAAAGTGATCTCTCACGGATGGAGGAATGGTCGTGTCCGCGCCAAGAGAAGGTCAATGGTCCGCACAGGATCCGTGGCGGAAACCCTGGACGGGCCCCCGGCCGGGGACCCGGAAGGCTTGTCGGTACGACGCGGGGGCCGGGCAGGGCGGCGCGGGGCTCAGGACTCGGGTGAGCGCAGCACCCGCAGATGCCCCCGGCGCCCGACCTCCATCGGGTCCGCCCCGCGCGCCCCCTTGCCGGGGCCCTCGGGTGACCGCTCCGGCGGGCGGGCGGCCTCCCGTACGGCATTGGCCAGGGCTTCGAGATCGTCGCCGCTCGGCTGCGCGGGGGCCGAGCCGTCCGTGAGCCGGACGACCTCCCAGCCGCGTGGCGCCGTCAGCCGCTGACCGTGTTCCGCACACAGGTCGTAGCAGTGAGGCTCGGCGTAGGTGGCGAGCGGGCCGAGGACCGCGGTCGAGTCGGCATAGACGTACGTCAGTGTCGCGACAGCAGGGCGGCCGCACGCGGTGCGCGAACAGCGACGTACAGGGCTCACGATGTTGGACGGTACCGCACTCTTGAGCGGGCTGCGACGACTCACCACCAGGTCACTCCACCGTGTCGCGGCGTGATATGCCGCACAAGTTGGCTGGAATCAACTGCCCTGACCTGCACGGAAAGAGGAGTGACGGGCCGACGACAGCCCGTGACACGGTCGCGACTTGGGACAAACCCGTCAATGCGCGAGGGATCGACGATCATGCGTACGTCGGGAATCGAGCTCAAGCTTGGCCTGAATGCTCAATATGCGACATGGCGTGCGACATGGCCTCCGACGAGGTCCGAGCCTCGATGGTGGAGGGCCCCGGAGAGCTACGCTGCGTCAGTGATGGACAGTCCAGTACCGCCCCGGTCGCCCGAGCCCCGGCCGCGCCGCCGCGACCGCCACGGCCGGGGGATGCGCGGGCCGGTCGCCCCGCCCCAGGTGCCGCTCTCGACCAGCCGCTCGGAGTCGTTCCGTGATCTCGTACGGGACTCCGTGGACCGGCTGGAGCGACGCTGGCCGCAGCTCGCGGATGTCGAGTTCCTCGTCATGGAGGTGCCCGGCACCCTGGAGGAGACCGTTCCGCTCGGCAGCTCCGCCCCGGCGGACAAGGATCATCCGGCACGCATCCTCGTCTACCGCCGCCCTGTGGAGATCCGTACCAAAGGCCGCGACGACCGCGCGCTGCTGGTGCACGAGGTCGTCGTCGAACAGGTCGCGGAGCTGCTGGGGCTGGCGCCCGAGTCCGTCGACCCCCGGTACGGGCAGGAGTGACCGGGGGTCCCTGAAGGGCGCTACTTTCCGTCGTCCAGGATGGACAGGTCTTCCCTGGCCCTCGGTACGGACACGGTGCCCCGGTCGTCCGGCAGCGTCTGCACCGTGAACATCGGCACCCCGTCCTCCGGCAGCTCCAGCGTGCGCGACGCGTGGACGGGGCCGCCCGACTCCGGCTCGACCGTCAGCGCGTACGCGCCCTTCAGCCCGGCCGGCGCCTTCGGGGTGACGGCCAGCGTCGACCGCGCCTTCACGTCGTACGTCTCCACCGTCGGCTCGCCCCCCTCGGTGCCCGGCGAGGACGTGACCCTGACCTTCGCGGCGGCGCCGGGGGCGGTCAGCGAGAGCGTCGAACCCTTGGCGCGGTTGTCGGCCACGGTCGCGCGCGCCGTGATGGGGGCGGTCGCCGGGATGAACGCGATCTCCCGCTTCTCGCCCTTGCCCCGCACGACGCGGAGCGCCGCGACCACGGGGGCGGGACTCCCGGACGGGGAGAGCACCAGGGAGCCGGCCTCGCCCTTGGTGACGTCCGCGAGTTCGAGCGCGGCCGTCATCTGCGACTTGACGTGAAGGCTTTCGAGTCCCGCCGGGGTGATCGTGCCCTCGGGGGTCGCGAGCTGCACCTTCAGGTCGGCGTCGGCGGACCCGGTCGCGAAGACCACCAGCCGCACGTCCGTCGCGTCCTTCGGGATGCCGGGCAGCACCACACTGCCCGCCGGGGCACCGGAGGCGGTCAGCCAGTCGCTGCCGCCCGCGTCGTCCGCGGCACGCACCGCCGCGCCGACCCGGCCCGCGCGGGTGGTGACATGGACGGTCACATTGGGCGCGGACTCACTGGTCAGCGTGGAGAGCAGCACCGGGACGCTGGACCTCGCGGGCACCGGAATGCCCTCCCCCGTCTCGGACTTGACGGCGCCGTCCGCCCCGTACAGCTCGATGTCCACGATGGCGACGGTGTCGTCGGGGTTGGTGAGGTGGACGTAGTCCTGGCGGGAGCGTTCGGTGCTGGCGCCGGGGAACCAGAAGTCGGTGTCGGGCGCGGTGCAGGTCATCCCGAGCAGCCCGCGCGCGCCGCCCACGGTCACCGTGGTGGTCTGCTGCGTGGTCCAGCCGGGGGCGAAGCGGCCGGTGGCCGTGCCGACGAGCGCGGGTGAGGTGGCGCCGCTCGCCTCGGCGGAGACGGGGGTGCCGGGTTCCTTGAGGGTCATGAAGGACTTCCCGTCCTCGCCGGTGGCCGCCTTCCCCGCGTCGTCCTGCGCCGATTCACCCTCCTTGTCGTCCTTCTTGCCGTCGTCCGCCTTGTCGCCGTCCGCTCCGCCCGGGTCGGCCAGCGTGACCGTGGACTCCTTGAGCTCGGCCGTGCCGCCCGCGTCGGCGGCGGGCGCGCTGTCCGCGCCGCCCTTCCCCGTGGGGGTGACGGAGGTGTACGTGGTCTCCGCTACGTCCGAGACGCTGGGCGCCGGGCATAGCTGGCTGGTGCGCTCGACGGGGAGCCGGGCAGCGGCGCCGGCGGCCGTCGTGTCCGCGTCCGCGGGGGCGGACAACGAGGCGAACCCGGTGACGGCGGCGAGGGCGGTGGCGGCCGCGATGAGGGAGAGGCTCGTACGGTTCACTGGTTGCTGCTCCCGTCGGGGCGCTGACGCGGCTCGTTCTGCCGGCCGTCGGCGTAGGGCTGCTGCTGTCCGTAGCCGTACGGGTCGTACTGCTGCTGGTGCTGCTGGTACGGCTGCTGGTCGTACGGGCCGGGCTCCGCGTACGTGCCCTGCTGCTGGTACGGATCGCCCTGATAGGGCTGTTGCTGTTGCTGTTGCTGTTGCTGTTGCTGGTACTGCTGCTGGTACGGGTCCTGGCCGGGCGCCGACGCGGGTGCGGGTGCGTTCGCGTACGTGGAGCTGTCCCACTCGTCGTACGCCGGCTGCGCGGGCACCGCTCCGTACGCCGCTTGCTCGTCGGTCTTGGTGGCTGCTTCGGCCGCCTCGGCCGCTGCGGCCGAAGCAGCCCCTTCGGCCTCGGCCCCGGCCTCGGCTCCGGCCTCCGCCTCGGCCGCCGCCCGGAGGCGGCGCGCCCTGCGGCCCTCGCCCTCCACGGGCTGGGCCGGGATCCCCTCGTCCTCGTCGGGCAGGTCGTCGTCGATCTCCCGGCGGCGCCCCGGCAGGGCGAGCACCAGCAGGACGAGGGCGAGCGCGCCCTGCGTCCAGACCCACGCGGTGTGGGTGATCGGGTCCTCGTAGGTGAGGTCGAGCCGGCCGCCCTCGGAGGGGAGTTCGAAGCCCTGGGCCCAGCCGTCGACGGTCTTCCTCGTCAGCTCCTTGCCGTCGAGGGTGGCCTGCCACCCCTCGTCGGCCCGGTCCGCGATCCGCAGCACGCGTCCGGCGGCGCCCGCCGGGATCTCCGTGTGCGCCTCGACCGGCCCCGCGGCGACCGCGAGCGACTCGCCGTCGCCCTTGCCGTCGACGATCGTGGCGCGCGAGATCTGCCGGTCGACCCGCCACAGCGCGCTGCCGTCGAGCTGGCTCAGCCGGGTCAGTCCCGGGGTGGTGTCGAGAACGCGGCCGGTCTCGGCGGGGGCTCCGTCCCGTACCAGGACGTAGCGGATCGCGAAACCGCTGAGCGTGTCGGTCTGGTCGGCGCCGGAGCCCGCGACGAGGTTGGCGACGACCTTGTCGAGCCGTGCGTCGCCGCCGCCCGCCGCGGTCAGCTCGGCGTCACCGAGGCGCCCGCCCGAGCCGCGGACCAGGGAGTACGAGACCTCTGCGGGCGAGGTGCCGCCGAGGACCAGGGTGCGCGGCTGGTCGCGGGTGATGCTCTCCTCCGCGACGAAGGCGGGCACCTGCACCGGGTCGCGGCGCTCCAGCGGGCCCGCCGCGCCGCTGAACATCCAGCCGACGGCGGCGATCAGCGGGCCGAGTCCGGCGGCGGCCGCGATGAGCACGGCGACGGGCTGGCGCCAGCCGAAGCTCTCGGCGGCGACCCGGATCCGGGCGCCGTCCGCGCCGAGGATGGCCGCGGCGATCATCGCGAGGCCGTAGACAAGGGTGGCGGGGCCCGCCCAGCCGGAGTTGTTGGTCAGGACGGCGAAGACCAGCGCGACCAGCGCGACGGTCCACGCCGAGCCGATGGCGAACCGCCGCTCGGCGCGGAGCAGCGCCGCCAGCGCGGCCAGCACGATGCCCAGCATCAGGACACCGCCGACGGCCTTCGGGCCACCGGGGCTCATCCCGAGCAGGTCGAGCGCGGAGGCCGAGCCCGTACCGAACTCCAGACCTGCCTCGCGGAAGAGCGCGGACGGGTCGGTGAGCAGCGAGAACGACCAGGGCGCGAGGAGCAGCAGCGGGGTGCCGAGCCCGGCGAGGACGCGCGATCCGTACGCGGCGATCTCACCGCGGCGCAGCACCAGTACGCCGATGCCGAGCACCAGCGCCAGCGGCCACACGACGGGCGTGAAGGCCATCGTGAACGTGAGCAGGAAGGCGTACGCCCAGGTGGCGCGCCAGCTGCCGCGCGTCTGCGGGTCGGCGCCGCCGCGCATCGCGTACGCGGAGACGGCGGCGCGGGCGAGCAGCGGCAGCAGCACGGCGAGGACGGCGGTGCCGAGCCTGCCGGTGGCCAGCGCGCCGGTCGCGGCGGGCAGGAAGGCGTACGCGACGCTCGCCCAGGCGCGCAGCAGGCGGGACGGGACGAGCGAACGGGAGGCGAAGTACGCGGTGACCCCGGCGAGCGGGACCGAGCAGACCAGGAGCACCGTCAGCGCGAGGCCGGTGGAGCCGAGGAAGAGGACCGACAGGGCGGCCAGTACGGCGAGGTAGGGCGGCGCGGTGTCGGTGACGCCCGTTCCGACGGGGTGCCAGCCGTCGGCGTACCGGGACCAGAGGTCGGAGATGTCGGCGGGCGCGGGCAGCAGGGCGCCGCCCGCGAGCGCGCCGCCGCCGAGCAGTCCGCGGCAGGCGACGAGCGAGACGAGGAGGAGGATCGCGAAGAGGACGGGGCCTGGCTTGTGCGCGAGCTTCTTCAGCCGGGCGAACTGCTCGATCTCCATGTAGTCGGCGTCGTCGCCGCCCGGTCCCGACTCGACGGCGCCGTGGCGGGAGCCGCCGGAGTCGGAGTCGGAGTCGCCGCCGAGGCTCGCGGCGATCTGCTCGACGGTGACGCGGACGGTCGCGCCGGCCGGCGGGAAGAGGGGACGCAGCTCGGCCGCCTCGACGACGCCCTTGCCGCGGTCCTTGCGGGCGCTGATGATCCGTCCGGGCCGCAGCAGGGTGCCGAGGAGTCCGGTGACCTCGTCGACGGCCTGTCCCGGTGCCTTGCCCACGAGATAGGCGAGGGTGCGCAGGACGGTGCCGAGGACGAGCCGGAAGAGCACGTAGGGGAGCACGGCGGCCCGCGCGTTGACGAGCATGGTGTAGACGGCGCCGGCCTTGTCGACGCGGTGCGGGTTGACGACGGAGCGGCCCGCGCAGTCGACCGTACGGCGCTCGCGCGCGGACGCCTCGGCGTGGCGCAGGACGGCGTCGGGGGCGACGAGGACCCGGTGCCCCGCGGCGTGCGCGCGCCAGCACAGGTCGACGTCGTCGCGCATGAGCGGAAGTCTGCGGTCGAAGCCGCCCAGTTCCTCCCAGACGTCGCGGCGGACGAGCATGCCGGCCGAGGAGACGGAGAGGACGGTACGGACCTGGTCGTGCTGGCCCTGGTCCTGTTCGCGGCGGTCGAGACCGGTCCAGCGGCGTCCGCTGTTGGCGATGGAGACGCCGACTTCGAGGAGCTGCTTGCGGTCGTACCAGCCGCGGAGTTTGGGGCCGACGACGGCGGCGTACTCGTCGGAGTCGGCGACGCGCAGGAGTTCGGCGAGCGCGTCGGGGGCGGGCGCGCAGTCGTCGTGGAGGAGCCAGAGCCACTGCACCGGTTCGCCGTGCGGCAGTTCGGGCAGGTCGTAGTTCTCGTCGCGCCAGGTCCTGGTGGCCGGGTCCCAGCCGCCGGGCCGCTTCAGATAGGGCAGATCGTCGGGGGTGAGCACCCCGGCCGTCGTGGCGGCCTCCTCGACCGCGGTGCCGAAGCCGGAGCGGCGCGCGAGGTGCAGCACGCGCTCGTCACCGAGTGCCTCGGTGAGCAGCCGGGCCGAGTCGTCGGCGCTGCCGGTGTCGGCGGCCATGACGTTCTGTACGGGGCGTTCCTGGCCGAGCAGCCCCGCGAGGGCGTCGGGCAGCCAGCGCGCGCCGTCGTGGGCGACGAGCACCGCGGTGACGACATGGCGCGGGAACTCGGGGGCGCTGGTGGTGGCGGGAACGAACGCGGCGGTGGTGGGGGACATTGAGGTGGCGGGCCCTCCGGCCGGGGGTCGCCCCGAAGGGGCGTTGGAGCGTCTCGGACGGGGCCCCACACTAACGGTAGGAATACGCGCGGGGCGCCCGGCGCTCGATGTCCCCGGCGCAGCGGCCCGCCGGAGCGCTCGGCACGCCGCCCGGCGGAGCGCCCGGCGTGCGCGCGGGGTCGCGCGGGGACGCGGGGGCGCGGGAGTTGCGGGGAAGGCGCGGGGAGCGCGGGCCCGGGAAACACAACGGTCCGCCGTCTGCGGGGAGGAGCAGACTGCGGACCGCGCCATATACGTATGCGTAAGGGGTCGTACGGTGGATCTCCGGTGTCGCGGCCGCCCGGCGGCCCGACGGCGTTCAGATCGCGGCCTTCTTCAGGCGGCGCCGCTCGCGCTCGGACAATCCGCCCCAGATGCCGAATCTCTCGTCGTTGGCGAGGGCGTACTCAAGGCATTCCGACCGGACTTCACAGGCGAGGCAGACCTTCTTGGCCTCGCGGGTGGAACCGCCCTTCTCGGGGAAGAAGGACTCGGGATCGGTCTGGGCGCACAAGGCGCGCTCCTGCCAGCCGAGTTCCTCTTCCGCGTCCTCGACCAGCAGTTGCTGGAACAGCTCGGTCATGTGCGCCCCTCGTCTGTCTTTTGCGTCCCCGTGGGTATGGCCGCTGTCGAGTCGGCCGAACGACACGAGTGAAATTACAAGTGTGTGCTCCGGTCCGGTCAAGCCGAGATCTGCTATTGGGCCCGGTATTCACTCTGCGGAACCAAGGCTATGCGGAAAGTGTTCAAATCGCCAAAAACCTGACACATGCCACTGGCCTGACCGCACCACCGCAATCACCCCTTCCGATCACCTCCTGGCCTCTCCTGACAGGAGAGACGCCGCACACCCCGACCCTGTTGCGGATCCGGGCACGGAAGCGATCTGGATCACAGTCCGATCACGAGGGCGCCGAGGTGTTTACGAGCGCGGTCGCTGCCCCATGTGTCCGCACCCCCTCATGGGCAAACCTTTCTCCGGACGGAGCAACCGGATGTGGTGAAAGATTGCGGCCAAATCGGTCATTGAGTTGACATCCGGAAGGGGATTCGCGACCTTAGGTCTCATGCCAGCGCACCGCACGCACCCCGCGACCCACCTCCGTGGATTCCGCAGTGCTGTCCAGGCGCGCTGTTGCTGCTCAAGCTGTTCCGGCTGTTGAAGCCCTCCCGGCTCCGGTCGAACCTCTCCTCACCACCCCCCTTTTTCCGGTAGCGCACGCCCTTTCCCTGCCGAGGAACCACAGCACCCCATGAACAGCGACAGCGACATCCAGATCGCCGGTGACCTCCTTGAGGTCCAGCACCTTCTCCGCCCCGCCCGGGAGCACCCGGTCACCGTGGCCGAGTTCGCCGGCCTCGCCCGTACCCTCGCCGCCGACCGCGCCCAGTGGGCCCCGCACGTCCGGTACGACGCCACCAGCCGCTGGTACCACCGGCTGCGTACCGGCCCCGGCTACGAGGTGTGGCTGCTCTCCTGGGTGCCGGGACAGGGCAGCGGATCGCATGACCACGGCCGCTCCTCCGGCGTACTGACAGTGCTCGACGGGGAACTGACGGAGCGTTCGGAGAGCGGGAGCCGGACGCTCACGCCGGGCGCGCAGCGGGTCTTCGCCCCCGGTTATGTCCACGAAGTGGTCAATGCCGCGATCGAACCGGCCGTGAGCCTGCACATCTACTACCCGGGGCTGACCGAGATGCCGATGCACTCGGCCCGCTGCGCCCCGGCGGCCCAGGATGTCGTACCCGCCTGACAGTATTCAGGGCATGCGCATCGTGGTTCTGGCCGGCGGCATCGGCGGCGCCCGTTTCCTGCGCGGCCTCAAGCAGGCCGCGCCCGACGCGGACGTCACGGTGATCGGCAACACCGGCGACGACATCCATCTGTTCGGGCTGAAGGTCTGCCCGGACCTCGACACGGTGATGTACACCCTCGGCGGTGGCATCAATGAGGAACAGGGCTGGGGACGCACCGACGAGACGTTCCTGATCAAGGAGGAGCTGGCCGCGTACGGCGTGGGGCCGGGCTGGTTCGGGCTCGGCGACCGCGACTTCGCCACCCATATCGTCCGTACGCAGATGCTCGGCGCGGGCTATCCGCTCAGCGCCGTCACGGAGGCGCTCTGCGCCCGCTGGAAGCCGGGCGTGCGGCTGCTGCCGATGTCCGACGACCGCGTGGAGACCCATGTCGCGGTCACGCTGCCCGACAGCGGCTCCGCCACGGGTGAGGGCGAGCGCAAGGCCGTGCACTTCCAGGAGTACTGGGTGAAGCTGCGGGCGTCCGTGGACGCGCAGGCGATCGTCCCCGTCGGCGCCGATCAGGCCAAGCCGGCGCCCGGGGTGCTGGAGGCGATCGGCGCCGCCGACGTCATCCTCTTCCCGCCGTCGAACCCGGTGGTCAGCATCGGCACGATCCTGGCCGTCCCCGGAATACGGGAGGCCATCGCCGAGGCGGGCGTGCCGGTCGTCGGCCTCTCCCCCATCGTCGGGGACGCGCCGGTGCGCGGAATGGCGGACAAGGTGCTCGCCGCGATCGGTGTCGAGGCGACGGCTGCGGCGGTCGCGCTGCACTACGGCTCCGGGCTGCTCGACGGCTGGCTGGTCGACACGGTGGACGCCGGTGCGGTGGCCGCGATCGAGGGCGCGGGCATCCGCAGCCGGGCGGTCCCGCTGATGATGACGGACGTGGCCGCCACCGCCGCGATGGCACGCGAGGCGCTGGCGCTGGCCGAGGAGGTACGGGCATGAGCTCCGGCACGGATCAGGCGTCCGCCGCGCCGGCGGTCCCCTCGTACGGGGTGCGCGCGCTGCCGGGGCTGCCCGAGGTGCGCCCCGGCGACGACCTCGCGAAGCTGATCGCGGCGGCCGGGGCCGGGCTGGCCGACGGTGATGTGCTGCTGGTCACCTCGAAGATCGTCTCCAAGGCCGAGGGCCGGATCATCGAGGCGACGGACCGCGAGGCGGCGATCGACGCGGAGACGGTACGGGTCGTCGCCCGGCGCGGCCCCCTCCGTATCGTCGAGAACCGGCAGGGGCTCGTCATGGCGGCGGCCGGGGTCGACGCCTCCAACACCGCGCCCGGCACGGTCCTGCTGCTGCCCGAGGACTCCGACGCCTCGGCGCGGGCGATACGGGAGGGGCTGCGGGACGCGCTGGGGCTCGACCTCGGTGTGATCGTCACGGACACCTTCGGGCGGCCCTGGCGCAACGGGCTGACGGATGTGGCGATCGGCTCGGCGGGCGTACGGGTCCTGGAGGACCTGCGCGGCGGGACGGACGCGCACGGCAATCCGCTGGCCGCGACGGTCGTGGCCCTCGCGGACGAGCTGGCGGCCGCCGGTGACCTGGTGAAGGGCAAGACCGGGAATCTGCCGGTGGCGGTGGTGAGCGGACTGGGACACCTCGTGAGCCCGTCCGCCGCGTCCCCCGCGTCCGGCGCCGACGACACGGACGACGCGGACACCGGTGCCCGCGCGCTGATAAGGGTCGCCGCCGACGACATGTTCCGGCTCGGCACCTCGGAGGCGGTACGGGAGGCGGTCACCCAGCGCCGTACGGTCCGGGACTTCACCGACGAGCCGGTCGACCCGGGCGCGGTCCGCCGCGCGGTCGCGGCGGCGATCACGGCCCCGGCGCCGCACCACACCACACCGTGGCGCTTCGTGCTGCTGGAATCCCCCGGGTCGCGGCTGCGGCTCCTCGACGCGATGCGCGACGCGTGGATCGCCGACCTGCGCCGCGACGGCAAGTCCGAGGAGTCGATCGCCCGCCGCGTCCGGCGCGGTGACGTGCTGCGCAAGGCGCCGTATCTCGTGGTGCCGTGCCTGGTGACGGAGGGCTCGCACACCTACGGCGACGCCCGGCGGGACGGCGCGGAGCGCGAGATGTTCACGGTGGCGATGGGCGCGGGCGTGCAGAATCTCCTGGTCGCACTGGCCGGCGAGCGGCTGGGCTCCGCGTGGGTCTCGTCGACGATGTTCTGCCGCGAGGTCGTACGGGACGTCCTGGAGCTGCCCGAGGAGTGGGACCCGATGGGCACGGTCGCGGTCGGCCACGCGGCGGCCCCGCCGAAGGAACGGCCGGGGCGGTCGCCGGAGGCGTTCATCGAGGTGCGTTAGCCGGCACCGTGGCGGTCGCGGCCGGGTGCGCCGCGGCCTCGACCGCCGCGAGGAGAGAAGAAGAGGGAGCGGTCCCGGAGCGTGGACCTCACCGACATCCTGATCGACGTGGCGGTCGTCGCCATGCCGTTCGGCGTCGTCCTGCTCCTGGTCAAGGCCGTCCATCTGCTCGTCCGCCGGCGCTGGTTCCTCGCCCGTACCGCCGGCGGGCCCTGGCGCGGGGTGGAGCTGATCGCGCTGAGTCTCGGCGCCGGGCTCCCGGCCTATGTGGCCGGGCTGTCCGTCGGCTGGGACAGCGGCGGAACCGGCACCGCCTGCGAGCGGGCGGTCAGCGTCCCCCCGGGTGGTGAGGGTCCCCCGGGTCCCCTCACCGTGGCCGAAGGGTTCCTGCCGCTGTCGAGCCACTGCCGCTGGGGCGACGGCACCCACCTCGAACTCGTCCCGGGCTGGGTGAACGTCGTGGTCCTCGCCGCCCTCGCGGGGGTCGCCGTCGGCACCGCCGTGGCCGTACGGGGCCGAGCCCGCGGCGAGGGGGCGAAGCTTGCCGGGAAGGGGCGCTAGAGCCGGGCGATGTCGCGGACCGGCATGCGGGGTGCCCGGCGGGCCGGGACGCGCCCGCTGAGGAGGATCAGCCGGGTCGCCCGGTGGCGCTGGCCCGCGTACGGGGTGAGGAGGTCCAGCATCGCCGCGTCGTCCGCGTGCCGGTCGTCGGCCAGCGCGTGGCCGACGATGCCCGGCAGGTGGAGGTCGCCGACCGTGACGGCGTCGGGGGCGCCGTTGGACCGCTGGATCACCTCCGCCGAGGTCCAGGGTCCGATGCCCGGGATCAACTCCAGCCGGGCGGCCGCCTGTTCGGGCTCCATGGCGGCGGCCTCCTCCAGCCGTCCCGCGACCCGTACGGCGCGCAGAACGGTCGAGGAGCGCTTGGCGTCGACCCCTGCCCGGTGCCACTCCCAGGAAGGGATCAGCGCCCAGGTCCTGGCGTCGGGCATGACGTGGAGCGGCTCACCGGAGGCGAGGGGCGGCCCCGGCGCGGGCTCGCCGTGCGCACGGACCAGCAGGCGCCAGGCGCGGTACGCCTCGACGGCGGTGACCTTCTGCTCCAGCACGGACGGGATCAGCGACTCCAGTACGAGCCCGGTCCTGCAGAGCCGCAGTCCCGGCCTGCGCCGCAGGGCCCCGACGAGGAGCCGGTGGCGCGGTACGAAGGCGTCCGGCTCGTCGGACGCGCCGAGCAGCTCCGGGAGGTGCTCCAGCAGCCACTCCGCGCCCGGGCCCCACGCCTCGGCATCCACGCCGCCGCCCCGCGCGACGAGCCGCAGCGCGCCGGGCCCGGCGGGCGTACGGCTCGCGCGGCGCACCGCGCCGCCCGGCTCGGCCCGGAAGGTCGGGTCGCCGGGGCCGCGCCGCAGCGGCCCCAGGGTGAGCCCGAGGTCGTACGCACCGTCCGGCGGCGTCCAGCGGCGGCGCAGGCCCTCCGGCGCGGGCGCGGAGCGCACGGCACCCGTGGGGTACGGGGCGCGCGCGGGGCGGGGGGCGAAGCGTCCTGCCACGGGTGGGGTCCTGGGGCCTCTCGTCTCGTCCGGATCGTGAAGTCCCCGGGGGCTACCCTCGGGGTCCCCCGAGGGTAGCCCCCGGGAGGGCCTCCCCCGCCAGGGCGGTCCACCCGGACCCCACGGGGGGCCGGAAGACGACGCGCGGCGGGCCCGGCGCGGTCGGCTACGCGTCGGACGAGAAGCGCACCGCGCCCGCCGGGAGCACCGCGTCGCACCACACCCGTACACCCTCGCGCAGTTCGTTGTCGGCGCCCACCACCGCGCCGTCGCCGACCACCACCCCCGACAGGACCGTACGGGCCCCCACCCGCGCGCCCGCGCCGATCAGCGAGTCCGTGACCACCGCGCCGGGCTCCACCACCGCGCCGGCCAGCAGCGCGCTCCCCGCGACGCGCGCGCCCGCGCCGACCCTCGCCCCCTCGCCGACCACCGTGCCGGCCGTGAGCTTCGCGTCGGCGGCCACCGACGCCGTCGGCAGCACCAGCCGTTCGCCGCAGCGGCCCGCCACCGCCGGGGACGGGGCCCTGCCCAGCACGAGGTCGGCGGAGCCCCGTACGAACGCCTGGGGCGTGCCCAGGTCCAGCCAGTACGTGGAGTCGACCATGCCCTGGAGATGGGCCCCCTCGGCCAGCAGCCCCGGGAAGGTCTCCCGCTCCACCGAGACCGGCCGGCCCGCCGGGATGGCGTCGATCACCGAGCGTCTGAAGACGTACGCGCCCGCGTTGATCTGGTCGGTGACGATCTCCTCCGGGGTCTGCGGCTTCTCCAGGAACGCCGTCACCCGCCCGTCCCCGTCCGTCGGCACCAGGCCGAAGGCGCGCGGGTCCGCGACCCGGGTGAGGTGCAGCGAGACATCCGCCCCCGACGTGGTGTGCGTCGCGACGAGCGCCCGGATGTCGAGGCCCGTCAGGATGTCGCCATTGAAGATCAGCACCGGCTCGTCGGGCCCCGAGCGCAGCCGCGACGCCACGTTGCGCAGCGCGCCGCCCGTGCCGAGCGGATCGCGCTCGGTCACGTACTCCAGGCTCAGCCCGAGCGCCGAACCGTCCCCGAAGTACGGTTCGAAGACCTCCGCGAGGTACGACGTGGCGAGGACGACATGCTCGACCCCCGCCGCCCGCGCCCGCGCCAGCTGGTGCGTGAGGAAGGGGACACCTGCCGCCGGGACCATGGGTTTCGGGGTGCGCGCCGTCAGGGGCCGCAGCCGGGTGCCCTTGCCACCGACCAGAAGGATCGCTTCAGTCACCGTGTCGTCTCCGCTTCCCGCTGGGGCCGATTCCTCGTGCATACGTACATACGCACATACATACAGGCGTACACCCGAGGAACCGGCCGTTGTCAGCGGCCTGTTCGACGTCAGCGGCCCTGGGGCCGACGTCAGCGACCCTGGTACCCGGCCGCCTTCGTGCGCACGGAGCCGAGCTTCCCGTAGAGGCGGCTTCCCGGGCAGTCGGTGCTGAACCCGTCCCGGTGACCGGAAATGGAGTGCAGGCGGACCCGCGCGCCCTTCCCGTACTTCCCGCTGCCCCCCGACGTCAGGGTCACCTTGGCACGCGGGTTCACCCCGTGCAGACCGAGCTTCCACGCGGTGAGCCTGGCGACGGCGGTGGTGGCCGCCGACGGCGGGTTCGTGCGGTTGTACGAGCCGAGGACGGCGATGCCCGTCGTGTTCGTGTTGAACCCGAGGGTGTGCGCGCCCAGCACCGGCCTGGCCACGCCACCGGCCCGCCCTTCGTAGACGGTTCCGCACTTGTCGACGGCGAAGTTGTAGCCGAAGTCCCGCCAGCCGCTGCTCTTGACGTGGTACCGGTAGATACTGCGCAGGACCGAGGGCGCCTGCCGGCAGGTGTAGTTGTTGCCGGTCCCGCTGTGGTGCACGAACGCGGCCTTCACCGTACCGGTGTAGCCGAACTTCCTCTCGCGCAGCGACTCGTCCGCGCCCCACCCCTTGCGAGTGACGATGCGCGGGCGCGGCGCGGCGTACGCCCGCAGCGTGGCGTCGGACACCGCCGCCTCGGCCTCCGCCTTGGTGAGGGCGGGGATCTCGGCGGCGCCCGGCGCCGCGAGCCCTTCGTTGGCGGACGAACTGGCCATGTCCGCGGCGGACATGGCGGAGGCGAGGCCCGTCGTCCCGCCGGTCATGGTGCCGTTCGCTGGGGACGTTCCCGCCTCCATGTTGACGGCGGTGCCGACGGGGGTGCCGACCGCCGTACCGGACACCTGCGCTGCCGACTGTGTGCCTGCCTGCGTCCCCGGCTGCGCTGCCGGCTCGTCGCCCGGGTCGATCAGCTCCAGCCGCAGTCCCTGCGGCAGCAGCGGGCGGGCCGGTCCCGTCCCGTCCGGTTCCGCGGTGGCCCGTACCCGCAGTTCCACCCCGTCCGAACCGCCGACCCACAGCGGCGCGGTCGAGCCGCGCACCGTCCCCGAGTCGCGCTCCTGCGTCCCGGGGTCGGCACCGTGCTCCTGGTTGTGCGTCTCGACGTCCTGCCAGTCGGACCACACGTGGGTGGCCGCCGAGCGGGTACGGACCTGGACGGTGCCGCGCAGCTCCTCGTCGGCGTCGTCCCAGACGACGCCGAGCAGCGAGAACGGCCGTACCTTCCGGGAGGCCACCCCCTCCTCCGCGGCGGAGCCGGGCGACCGCGGGGAGCCGAGCGGCCGCAGGGGTACGGACTCGGTGGAGCCCGGCACGGCCCCCGGGGGCGGCACGGCGGGGTGGGCGGCCCCGGGGCCGGTCCGGGGGCCGGCCTGCTGACTGGCCGGCGGGGCGGCCGGGGACGCGGCGAGCGCCCCCGACGGCTGCGACAGCGGGAGAACGAGTACGGCGGTGCACACCACGCCGATCGAGGTTGCAAGGTAGGCACGCATGGGCCGATCCTCGGCGCGCGCCACACGGCCCGCTCGGCGGGAAAACTGACGGCCCGTCGGCCGACCGGTGTACCCCGTCACCGGTACGGGGGCCCTCGCGTAGGCCGTCCGCGTACCCTTTCTCCGATGAACGCCAACGACCTCACCCCCGCCGACCTGCTGCGATCCGCTCTCGCCGCGGACCCGGTCCGCCCCTTGATCACCTTCTACGACGACGCCACCGGTGAACGCGTCGAATTGTCCGTGGCCACCTTCGCCAATTGGGTGTCCAAGACCGCCAATCTCCTCCAGGGCGAGCTGTCCGCGGAGCCGGGCGACCGGCTGGCGCTGCTGCTGCCCGCGCACTGGCAGAGCGCGGTCTGGCTGCTCGCCTGCTCCTCGGTGGGCGTGACGGCCGAGATCGGCGGTGACCCGGCCGCGGCCGATCTCGTCGTCAGCGGGCCCGGCCCCGAGTCGCTCGCCGCGGCGCGCGCGTGCACCGGCGAGCGGGTGGCGCTCGCGCTGCGCCCGCTCGGCGGCCGGTTCCCGCAGCCGCCGGAGGGGTTCCTCGACTACGCCGTGGAGGTGCCGGGCCAGGGCGACCGGTTCGCGCCGTACGCCCCGGTGGACCCGGACGCGCCCGCGCTCCGGATCGGCGGTACGGAGCTGACCTCGGCCGCGCTGCTCGCGCGGGCGCGCGGGGACGCGGCGGAGCGGGGGCTCGGACCCGGTTCGCGGCTGCTGTCGGGGCTCGGGTACGACAGCTGGGAGGGGCTCTCGGCGGGGCTGTTCGCCCCTCTCGCGGCGGGCGGCTCCGTCGTACTCTGCCGCCATCTCGACCAGTTGCCGGCGGCGGCGCTCGCGGAGCGCGTGACCAATGAGCGGGTGACCGACAGCGCCGTATGACCGGGGCCCCGGCCCGGCCCGTTCCTCCTTCATGAGCCACCGCTCGTAGCGCCGTGACCAAACCGCAGCACATGATCGGCGAATCCTGCGACGCGCAGCACAACCAAGCGTGGTGCTCGCCCGTCTACGACAGCGACCGGCGGCCCGTGTGTGCCGCCGATGCCTTGAAGGATGGACGAAGACGTGACCGAAAGTGCTGGCACGCCGCCCGAGCCGGAGAAGAAGTCCACGGATTCCACCACGCCGGAGGACCCCGAAGAGGCCGAGGCGGGCACCGCACTCCGTGACGACAGCGCTGACGACGAAGACAGCGCCGACAGAACCAGAACCAGCGGGAGCGCCGACCAGGCCGCGAACACCGACCGGGCCGGGAAGACCGAGCAGGCCGGGAGCGCCGCACGGGCCGACAACGATGCCGAGGCCGCCGTACCGCCCCGCCGCAAGCGGCGCTGGCTGCGCTGGGCCGCGGCCGCGACCTCCGTCCTCGTGCTCGGGGCCTCCGGCGCCGGCTGGTGGGCCTACCGCACGCTCGACCGGAACATCACCACCGACACCACGGCCGCCGCCGAACTCCACACGTACGAGCGGGAACGCCCCACCCCGGTCGCCCTGGACGCGCAGAACATCCTGCTCATCGGCTCCGACAGCCGCGCGGGCGAGGGCAACGGCAAGTACGGGCAGGACGACGGCGGTTCGCAGCGCTCCGACACCACGATCCTGCTGCACCTCGCCGCCGACCGGAAGAGCGCGACGGCGATGTCGATACCGCGCGACCTGATGGTGGAGATACCGAGCTGCCGTTCCGCGGACGGCAGCCGCACCAGTGCCCGGTTCGCGCAGTTCAACTGGGCGTTCCAGTTCGGTGGCGCCGCGTGCACCATCCGTACGATCGAGAAGCTCACCGGCATCCGCGTCGACCACCACATCGTGATCGACTTCAGCGGCTTCGAGGACACCGTGGACGCGGTCGACGGTGTCGAGGTCTGTCTGAAGGATCCGGTCGACGACCGGCAGGCACGCCTCAAGCTCCCGGAGGGCCGCCAGACGCTCACCGGGGAGCAGGCGCTCGGTTACGTACGGGCGCGGCACGGCATCGGCGACGGCAGCGACACCCAGCGCATGGACCGTCAACAGCGTTTCCTCGGAGCCCTGTTCAAGAAGGTGCAGAGCGACGGGGTGCTGCTCAACCCGACGCGGCTCTATCCGGTGCTGGACGCGGTGACGCGGTCGATCACCACCGACGCGGGGCTGAACAGCCTGACCGACCTGTACGACCTGGCCAGTTCGATGCGGGGCGTGCCGGTGGAGAAGGTGCAGTTCCTGACCGTGCCCCGGCAGCCGTACGCGCTGGACCCGAACCGTGACGAGCTCGTCGAGTCCACCGCGAGGAAGCTCTTCGAGCGGCTGCGTGACGACGAACCCGTCACGATCGACACGGAAACCTCACCGACGGAAACCGACGCCGACACCGTCGCGGACACCAGGACGGACACCGGGACGGACGCGGCATCCGACGCGGCGTCACCGTCGGCCTCGGAATCGGCACCGGAATCGGACTCGAAATCGCCGTCGGACAAGAGTTCCCCGGCCGCGGCGTCCTCGTCCGGCGCACCCTCTCCGAGCAGCACTCCGGCGCCGACTTTCACGGGTTCCAATGCGGAGGCGGGCATGTGCGGGTAAAGCAATTGGCAAAGAGAAGCGCACACTCCATGGAGATTGGGCAGATTGCCCGCTTGTAAGGGGTGAGGAATTTGTCACGGACGTCGCTCGACGTTGAACTGGGCGGATAGTGTGACGCGATCCGGTGCGTCCGGCCGTACGGTCGCACACTGCTGGATCGAAAACCGAGCGTCTTCGGGGGAAGACGCCTCGCGTGGCACCGACGGAGGATTCAAGCAACCGTGGATGCGCAAAGCCGTGGACAGGCGGACGAGATCGACCCCGCCGACCAGTGGGTCCTCAACCCGCAGACAGGTAACTACGAGCTGCGACTGGACCACTCCGAAGGGCAGTCGCCGGCCGCCCCCGCAGGCGCCGGTGGCAGAAGAAAGAAGCCTGCCCCGCAGGACGGCTCCGCCACGCCCCCGGGTCCCCGGTCGGGCGGCCGGAGCCGCAACGCCGCCCCGGCCGGGGGCGGGAACGGGAGCGGGGCGCAGCGCGCCGACGTCCCCGGACAGCGCAGCCGGCGCGCGGGCAAGGGACCGGCCGCCGACTCCGCGGCGGCGGCCCCGGGGCGGCGCAAGCGCAAGCCCAAGAAGACCGGCAAGAAGAAGGCGCTGGTCTGGACGGGCGGGGTGATGGGCTTCGTCCTGGTCGGCGGCTCCATCGCCGGGTACCTCGCGTACGAGCACTTCAACGGCAACATCGCCACGATCGATGTCCAGGGTGCGGGCAGCGGCGGCTTCAAGAAGGACCAGCCCGTCAACATCCTGGTGATCGGCACGGACAAGCGGACCGGCGCGGGCAACGAGGGGTACGGGGACAAGGGCAGCGTCGGCCACGCCGACACCACGCTGCTCTTCCACGTCGCGAAGGACCGTTCCAACGCGACGGTGGTCTCCATCCCGCGCGACCTGATCACCGACATTCCTGACTGCGAGACCAAGACGGACTCCGGCACCACGGTGATCCCCGGCTCGCAGCAGGTCCGCTTCAACACGAGCCTCGGCCAGGACGACCGGGACCCGGGCTGCACGATGCGTACGGTCAAGGAGCTGACCGGCATCGAGGTCGACCACTTCATGATGGCCGACTTCAACGCGGTCAAGACGCTGTCCACGGCCGTCGGCGGGGTCGAGGTCTGTGTGGACAAGGACATCGACGACCCGAAGTCCAAGCTCAAGCTGAAGAAGGGCAAGACGGTCATCGACGGGGAACAGGCGCTCGCCTTCGTCCGCACGCGCCACGCCTTCGGCGACGAGAGCGACCTCACCCGGATCCAGACCCAGCAGCAGTTCCTCAGCTCGATGATCCGGACGATGAAGTCCGGCGACACCCTGACCAGCCCCAGCAAGCTGTTCAGCCTGGCGGAGGCGGCCACGCAGGCGCTGACGGTCGACACCGGCATCGGCAGCATCAAGAAGCTGAGCGATCTGGCCCAGGAGATGGCGAAGGTCCCGGCCAAGAACATCACCTTCACCACGCTGCCGGTCCTCGACAACCCGGCGGAGGTCGTCAAGGCCACCGTCGTCGTCAACGAGGCCAAGGCGCAGCCGCTGTTCTCGATGATGCAGAACGACGTCTCGCTGACCGAGGTGGAGGCGAAGGAGAAGGCGGACAAGGAGGCCGCCGCGAGCAAGCAGGAAGAGCTGCTGAAGGGCGACAAGGCCGATCCGGCCGATGTGCGGGTCGACGTCTTCAACGGCGGCGGTCCGCAGGGCTCGGCGCAGGAGACGCTCAACTGGCTCCAGAACAGCGAGGGCGTGCCGAAGTCCACCAACAAGGGCAACGCCCCGGCGAACGTGGCGAAGACGACCCTGGAGTACGCGCCGAACCAGGCGGACCAGGCGCGCGCCCTCGCGGAGATGATGGGGCTGCCCGCCTCGGCGCTCAAACCCGGCACGGAGGACGCGGTGGGTCTTGAGGCGATGACGCTGACCCTCGGCGGGGACTTCAAGGGCGCGGGAGTGCCCATCACCGGAGCGGCGAAGACGCCGGAAGGTGTGCAGAAGGTCGAAGCGGACAAGCAGATCTGCTCGAAGTGACACGTGAACACCGGCTCGTACGGCCGGCCTGAGGGGGATCCGGTGGGTACGAGCGGTGTACGGCGGGAAGAGGCGCGCGAACGCGGCCCACACGCCGGGGAACTGGGCTGGGACGACAGCCTGTACGAGGGCGGCGCGCCCGGCGGCGGGAGCGCGGAGGGCGGAACAGGCGACAAGGACACCGGTCCCACCGCGGACGGCACGGACCGTACGGTGAACGCGAACCGTACGGTGAACGCGCGGAACGCCGGGAGCACGGCGGTCGGCACGCTGACCGCGAGCGACACGGGTGGCGCGGGTGGCGCGGGTGGTGGCACGGGCGGAACCGGCGCCACGAGCGGTGCGGACGGCACAGGCGCCACGGACGGCACAGGCGGAACCGGCGGCGCGAAGGGTGCCAAGGGCGCCAAGGGCCGGCGCCCCCGGGTCCGGCGCATACTCCGCTGGGCCGCCGCCGTGCTCTCGCTCCTCATACTCGGGACGGCCGGCGCCGGTTATCTGTACTACCGCCATCTCAACGGCAACATCCGCAGCGGCGAGCGGAGCAACGGCTCCAGCGGCCTGGACCAGCCCGCGGCCAACTCGGCGGGCCAGCGGCCGCTGAACATCCTGCTGATCGGCTCCGACAGCCGTAACAAGCCGGAGAACGTCGAACTCGGCGGCAGCAAGGGTTCCGTGGGCAGCCCGCCCCTCGCGGACGTCCAGATGCTCGTCCATGTCTCCGCCGACCGGAAGAACGCGTCGGTCGTGAGCATCCCCCGGGACACCCGGGTCGACATCCCCGAGTGCAAGGACGCGGAGACCGGCAAGGTCCACCCCGCGACGAACACGATCATCAACGAGACGCTGGCGCGCGGCGGCCCCGGCTGCACCCTCTCGACCTGGGAGAAGCTGACCGGCGTCTACATCGACCACTGGATGACGATCGACTTCTCCGGTGTGGTGAAGATGGCCGACGCGATCGGCGGCGTCGAGGTCTGCGTCAAGGACAACGTCTGGGACCGGCCCCTGCCCGGGGTGCCCGGCGGCTCCGGCCTCAAGCTCACGGCGGGCAAGCACCGGATCCAGGGCGAGCAGGCCCTCCAGTGGCTGCGTACCCGGCACGCCTTCGAGAGCGACCTCGGCCGGGCCAAGGCCCAGCACATGTACATGAACGCGATGATCCGCGAGCTGAAGTCGCAGAACGTCTTCACCGACACGCCCCGGCTGACCGGTCTGGCCGAGGCGGCCACGAAGTCGCTGGAGGTGTCGGAGGAGATCGGTACGGTCAAGAAGCTGTTCGATCTCGCCATGCAGCTCAAGAGCGTGCCGACCGACCGGCTCACCATGACGACGATGCCGACCGTGACCGACCCGCAGGACGCGAACCATCTCGTGGCCGGCGGCGCCGACGCGGAGCACCTGTGGGCGATGGTCCGGGACGACGTCGCCTTCGACAGCAACGGCGACTCGGCCGAGGACAAGGCGGCCGCCGCCGCGGCGGCCAAGCGGAAGAAGGCCGCGGAGGACGCCGTCCAGGAGCCGACGACGACACCCGCCGAGACCGGGGTGATGGTACGCAACGGCACCGGCGGCGCGCAGACGCCCGTGAAGGGCCGGGCCGCCGACATCGCGGGCGCCCTCGCGGCCAAGGGCTACACCCTGGCGAGGGCGGACGGGCAGCTCTCGCCCCAGGAGTCGACCACGGTCAGCTATCCGAGCGCGGACCTGGAGGGGAACGCCCAGGCGGTCGCCAAGGCCCTCGGGATCCCGACGAGTTCGGTGAAGCGGTCCACGGACGTCTCGGGCGTCACGGTGATCGTGGGCGCCGACTGGCGCGACGGCCCGTCCTTCCCGAAGGAGAGCGCGCCGGCCGCGGGCGGGGTCCCGGACACGGCGGACGCCCTCAACGGCTCGGAGAAGGACGCGTGCATGGACGTGTACGCGCCCTACCGCTTCTGAGGCCCGTACACCCTTCCGACCGTACGCACACGGCCTGAACACACGCGACCGCGCCCCCGTACACGGCTGTACGGGGGCGCGTCGGCGTTCCGGGGCGGGCTCCGGGTCCTGCGGGGCCTGCGGAGCCTGCGGGGTCGTCCCTACGCCTCGGCCTCGGCCCCGACCGTCCGGGCGGCCGGGCGGCGGCTCGCGATGACCTTCCTCGCCAGCGCCTTCGGGCTGGTGAGGAAGCCGTACCCCCACGACATGTGCATGGTGGCCAGCGCCACCGGGATCTGGAGCCGGGCCTTGAGCGGCAGACCCTTGCCCGCCGGTACGGAACCGGCCACGATCGCGGCGAGGTAGCCGCCCGGCACGACGAGGCCCCAGGGCGTGAGCACCACACCGACGACGAGCCCCGCGGCCATGGCGCAGACGGCCGCCGGCGGGGCGAGGTAGCGGAGGTTGATCGAGCCGGAGTGGTAACGCGCGACGACATGGCGCCAGCGGCCGTAGTCCTTGTACTGCTTGGCGAGCGCGCGGACCGAGGGGCGCGGGCGGTACTGGACGCGCAGCTCCGGGGAGAACCAGATCGCACCGCCGGACTCACGGATCCGGAAGTTCAGCTCCCAGTCCTGGGCCCGGATGAACTCTTCGTTGTAGCCGCCCTGCTGCTCCAGCGCCTCGCGCCGGAAGACACCCAGATACACGGTTTCGGCGGGGCCCGCCTGGCCTCCGGTGTGGAAGGCCGCGTTGCCGACGCCGATCTTCGACGTCATGGCGGCGGCGACCGCGTGCTCCCAGTCGTTCTCGCCCTCGGCGTGCATGATGCCGCCGACGTTCTGCGCGCCGGTCTCCTCCAGCAGCCGGACGGCGGTCGCGATGTAGTTCGGCGAGAGCATGCCGTGGCCGTCGACCCGTACGACGACCGGGTGCTTGGACGCCTTGATCGCCGCGTTGAGCGCGGCGGGGGTGCGGCCCGTCGGGTTGGGCACGGTCTGCACCTTGGCGCGCGGGTGGGACGCGGTCTCCCGTACCAGCTCCGCGGCGATCTCGTCCGTACGGTCCGTGGACGGGCCCAGGGCGATGACCACCTCCATCTCACCCTCGTACTCCTGCTCCAGGATGTGCCGGACGGAGTTCCTCAGATGACGTTCCTCGTTGAGCACCGGCATGATCACGGAGACTGCGGGAGGCAGGGCAGGCATGGGGTCCTTCGGGGCCTTCGGGCGGGGGCGCGTTCGAGACGGCAGGGCAGTGGTCGGTCCGCCCACGTTACCGCGAACGGGGGACAGCGAAGCGCGCCGCCCGGTTGCGCACCGGGGGCGCTGATCGTATGGGCCTACCGTGCTCACGGTCCGCTCACGGGCCACCGCTATTGCGCTCACGGTCCGCTCACGTTCACCGCGGAGGTGTCCCTCGTGCCCACGCCGCCCCGCACCACCCGCCGGCCGGACGCTCGCCGCCGACCGGACGCCCCGACGGCGCGCGCCGACACCCGCGCCGGCGCCCGCGACGGTGCCCGGGGCCGTGGCGGGAACGGGCCGGGGAAGGGCGGCAGGGCCGGGCGGCCCCGCTGGGGGATGCGGATGGCGACGGCCCTCTCCGTCCTGGTCCTGGGGGCGGGCGGGATCGGCCACGCCGTCATGACCAGCCTGGACTCCGGGATCGGGCGGATCGACCCGTTCAAGGACATGAAGAACCGGCCGGGCGCGGGCCGCGGGCTGAACCTGCTGCTCGTCGGCACCGACGGCCGCGACAAGATCACCGAGGAGGAGCGGCAGAAGTACCGCCTCGGGGGCGAGCCCTGCCACTGCACCGACACGATCATGCTGGTCCACCTCTCGGCGGACGGGCGGCGCGCGAGCGTGGTGAGCCTGCCCCGCGACAGCTTCGCCGAGCTGCCCGACCACACCGACGCCACCACGGGGAAGCCGCACGACCCGCACCCGGTGAAGCTGAACGCGGCGTACGCGGAGGGCGGGCCGAATCTGACCGTCCGTACCGTCGAGCGCATGACGGGGGTGAAGATCAGCCACTACCTGGAGGTCGACTTCACGAGCTTCATGAAGACGGTGGACGCGGTGGGCGGGGTGGAGATCTGCACGACCCGGCCGATGAAGGACTCGTACACCGGCCTCGATCTGGCGCCCGGCACGCACCGGATGAACGGCGGCGAGGCCCTTCAGTACGTACGCTCCCGTCATGTCGACGGTGCCGCCGACCTCGGCAGGATGGAGCGCCAGCAGCGCTTCGTGGCCGCCCTGATCAGCCGGGCGACCAGCAGCGGGGTGCTGCTGAACCCGGTGCGGTTCAAGGAGGTCACCTCGACGGTCCTGGGCTCGGTGCGGGCCGACACCGGATTCGGCGCCGAGCAGATGCTCGCCGTCAACGAGGCGATGCGCGGCTTCTCCCCCGCCTCGTCGGAGTTCACCTCCGTACCGCTGGCCGGTGGCGGCGCCTCGGTCCCGGTCAAGGGTGTCGGCGCCACGGTGAAGTGGGACCCGGTGAAGTCGAAGCGGCTCTTCCAGGCGCTGCGCGAGGACAGACCGCTGACGCCGCCGCACCGGCAGGGGTCCGGCTCGCCGGCCGCCGGGAAGGCCACGGTCGTCGCGGTGAGCCCGCGGGAGATCCGCGTACAGGTCTACAACGGGACGCGGATCGACGGCCTCGGCCAGCAGGTGGACGCCGCACTGCACGCCACCGGCTTCCGGACCACCGGCACGCCGCTCGGCACGGACGGGAGCGAGGTGCAGCGGACGGTGGTGATGTACGACCCGCGCTGGGACCGCTCGGCGAAGTCACTGGCGGCGGCGCTGCCGGGCAGCGAGCTGCGGGCGGTGAAGCAGCAGGGCGCGACGCTGAAGGTGATGGCGGGGACGGACTACACGGCGGTGCGGCCGGTCCGTGCGGAGGAGGCGGCGAAGGGCGAGTTCGACGCGACGACCGGCGACCAGGTGGCCTGCCCGTAGGGGCCGACCCGTAAGGGGCCGGCCCGAGGCTTTCCAGCATCGGCGCGGCCAAACCTCCGGGACGGCCCCAGTCCGGTTCGCATTGCATCAGATTCGCAACGGGGCCGACCCTATTTCCCACCTCCCTGTATGGGGCCCGGCCCGGCCCGGCACACTGTCCGCATGACTGATGGATGGACCGGCGACCGTGGCGACCGATACGGGCGCGGCAGTGGAGGCACGCAGCCCGAGGGAGCGCAGGTCATGCCGCATGTGCGGCGCAGCGGCGTACCCCAGCAGGCGCAGGGGTACGGCCAGGGCCGGGATCCCGGTTACGACAGCGGGTACAACACGGGCCAGGTCTACGGCTCCCCCGGGGGCGGCGGGGGCGGCGACGGCGGGCGGGGCGGCTACATCCCTCCGCAGGGCGGCGGGCCCTCCCAGCCGCGGTACGCGCCCGACTGGGGGCGCCGCATCAAGATCGGCGCGCTGGTCCTCGTGGTGCTGCTGCTGGGCACGTCCATCGGTACGTACTTCTGGGCCGACGGCAAGCTCCGGCGCGAGGTCGATCTCTCGAAGGTCATCGAGCGGCCGGAACAGGGCGACGGCACCAACTATCTGATCGTGGGCTCCGACAGCCGCGAGGGCATGACCGACGAGGACAAGAAGAAGCTCCACACGGGCTCCGCCGAGGGCAAGCGGACCGACTCGATGATGATCCTGCACGACGGGTCGAACGGCCCGACGCTGATCTCGCTGCCGCGCGACTCGAACGTGACGATCCCGTCGTTCGTGGGCTCGGAGTCCGGCAAGCAGTACCCGAGCACGGGCCGCCAGACCAAGCTGAACGCGGCGTACGCGGAGGACGGCCCGGAGCTGCTGGTCCGTACCGTCGAGTTCAACACCGGGCTGCACATCGACCACTACGTGGAGATCGGCTTCGCCGGATTCGCCAACATCGTGGACGCGATCGGCGGGGTGGAGCTGGACATCCCGAAGGCGTTCAAGGACAAGAAGTCGGGCGCGGACTTCCAGGCGGGCAAGCAGACCCTGGACGGCGAGCAGTCGCTGGCCTACGTACGGACGCGGTACGCGTTCGCCGCCAGTGACCTGGACCGTACGAAGAACCAGCAGAAGTTCCTGGCGGCCCTGGCCTCGCAGACGGCCACGCCGGGCACGATCCTCAACCCGTTCAAGCTCTATCCGACGATGGGCGCGGGCCTGGACACCGTGATCGTGGACAAGGACATGTCGCTCTGGTCGCTGGGCCAGATGTTCTTCGCGATGAAGGGGATCACGGGCGGCGACGGTACCTCCATGAACATGCCGATCTCGGGCAGCGTGGGCGGCAACCTGGTCTGGGACAAGGCGAAGGTCAAGGAGCTGGTGAACCAGCTCAACAACGACGAGAAGGTCACCGTCACCAGCGACTGACACCGGCGGCCGTCATCAGCGGCCGACACCGGCGTCGTCGTCCGTAGCCCCCGTGCACCCGCCGCTCCGGCGGCGGCGCGGGGGCTACGGCGTTCCGGGCCCGGCGTTCGGGCGGTCCGCGTTTGTGCGGGTCCGCGCGTACAACCTTCCTCCTGGTCGACGCGTCGAATGTGCCGTAGATCCACGCACATGTCCGATGGAGGACCTTTGAGAAAGATCCTGGCCGTGGTCGGCACGGCCGTCGCGCTCTCCATGTCCACGCTGGTGGTCGCGCCCGGCGCGCAGGCGGCCGAGACGGACCTCCGGTCGTTCGCGTGGAGCGCCGAGAAGGACGGCCGGATCCATGTGCTCTACGAGCACTGGGAGCGGAACTCCCTGCCGTCCGACGTCACCGTCCGGATCCGGGCGAAGGGCAGTGACGCGGTGCTCGCCACGCTCGGCCTCAACGACGCCGACAGCTGCCCCACCGCGTACGACTGCCTGGAGCAGCAGTTCTGGACCGACCCGGTCGAGCTGCCCTCGATGGGCGTGTACGCCATCGACCTCGTGGTCAAGGCCGGCACGGCGGGCGAACTCGTCGACCGGGACAACGGTGAGCTGAACTACGGCCTCGACCCGAAGCTGACCGCCACCGCCGACCGTCGGACCGTTTCGTACGACCACCGCGTGGTCACGGTGAACGGCACTCTCGTCGCGCAGGACCCGAACACGCGCGAGGTCAAGCCGTTCACAGGAGCCTCGATCTACTCCCGCTACATGCTGCGGGACCAGCCGCTGAAGACGGTCGACAAGGCGGGACGTTTCTCCCTTCCCTTCGAGTTCAGCGGTTACGAGGCCGACGAGCGGATCAACGTCTGGTTCCAGGAGAACAGCGCGTCGTTCCCGGTGTCGGTCCAGCGGCAGCCGCTGAAACTGACGGTGGACACCCCCGCCGGGTCGGTCACGGCCCCGTCGGGCAGCGACGTCCCCGTGCGCGGCAGGGTGACCCGTACGGCCGACGACGGCACCGAGAAGCCGGCCGGCGGCGTCGGCGTCGTGGTCGGCGGCCTGCCCGTCACCAGCACCAAGGAGGACGGCACCTTCGCGGGCGCCTTCCCCGCCGCGAAGAACGGTACGACGCGCGTCGGCGTCGGCCAGGAGCCGTGGTTCGCGGGCGCCTCCCCGTACGACTTCCAGCTCACGACGGCCGCCACGAGCACCTTCTCGGCGGTCGAGGCCGCTGTGGACAAGTACCGGAAGGTCACCTTCAGCGGCAAGCTGGGCGTCACCTCGGGCTCGTACCCCGCCGGGACGACCGGACAGGTCTCCATCGACCACTCCACGGACGGCCAGAACTGGTCGAGCGTCGGCCGGTTCACGGCCGTGTACGGAGCCACGTTCCACCAGACCGCTCCCACGAAGGGGGGGACCGGCAGCTACTGGCGCCTGCGTCACCTCGCCGCCCCGGGCGTGGAGAGCCGCGTGTACCACCTCGGCCGCGCGTACACCGAGATCCGGAAGGACAGCGTCGCCCCCGAGGGCATCCGCAAGGGCACGAGGCTGACGGCCAAGGGCACGCTGATGCAGAAGTCCGGCACCACCTGGAAGGCGTACGCGGGCCGGAAGGTCCGCGTCTACTTCAAGGCCGCCACGCCCGGCGCGGCCTGGAAGGAGCTGGGCACCGCCACGACCCTCACGAACGGCACGTTCAGCAAGCAGTTCACGGTGTCGCAGAACGGCACCTGGCAGATGCGCCACGTCGACACGGTGAAGACGCACTACGCGTCGAGCGGCCGTGAGATCCCCGTCACCATCCGCTGACTTCGCAGGTCTCCGGCGCCCGCGGCCCCCGGTGTGACGCCGGGGGCCGCGGCCGTTCGCGACCGCCCTACGGGAGGTTGCGGGCCATGACGATGCGCTGGACCTGATTCGTGCCTTCGTAGATCTGCGTGATCTTGGCGTCGCGCATCATGCGCTCCACCGGGTAGTCGCGCGTGTAGCCGTAGCCGCCGAGGAGTTGGACCGCGTCCGTCGTGATCTCCATGGCCGCGTCCGACGCGTAGCACTTGGCCGCCGCGCCGAAGAAGGTCAGGTCCTCCTTCGCGGAGCCCGCCGTGACCCGCTCCGACCTGGCCGCCGCCGCGTAGGTGAGCTGACGGGCGGCCTCCAGCTTCATGGCCATGTCGGCGAGCATGAACTGGACGCCCTGGAAGTCGCCGATCGGCTTGCCGAACTGCTTGCGCTCCTGGACATAGCCCTTGGCGTAGTCGAGCGCGCCCTGGGCGATGCCGAGGGCCTGGGCCGCGATGGTGATGCGGGTGTGGTCGAGGGTCTGCATCGCGGTGGCGAAGCCGGTGCCCTCCGCGCCGAGCAGACGGTCGGCCGGGATGCGGACGTTGTCGAGGTAGACCTCGCGCGTCGGTGAGCCCTTGATGCCGAGCTTCTTCTCCGGGGCGCCGAACGAGACGCCCTCGTCGGCCTTCTCGACGACGAACGCGGAGATGCCCTTCGTCCGCTTGTCCGGGTCGGTGACGGCCATGACCGTGTAGTAGTCGGAGACGCCCGCGTTGGTGATCCAGCGCTTCACGCCGTTGAGGACGTAGTGGTCGCCGTCCCGTACGGCCTTGGTCTTCATGCCGCCCGCGTCGGAGCCCGCGTCCGGCTCGGAGAGGCAGTACGAGAACATCGCGTCGCCCTGGGCCAGCGGGCGCAGGTACTTCTTCTTCAACTCCTCGCTCCCGGCGAGGATCACGGGCAGCGAGCCCAGCTTGTTCACGGCCGGGATGAGGGAGGAGGAGGCGCAGACCCGGGCGACCTCCTCGATGACGATCACGGTGGCGAGCGCGTCGGCGCCGGCGCCGCCGTACTCCTCGGGGACGTGGACGGCGTGCAGGTCCGACGCGACCAGCGCGTCCAGCGCCTCCTGCGGGAAGCGGGCCTCTTCGTCCACCGCCGCGGCGAACGGCGCGATCTTGGCCTCGGAGAGCGCGCGCACGGTGTCGCGGAGCATGTCGTGCTCTTCGGACGGGCGGTACAGGTCGAAATCAGCTGATCCGGCCACTGTCTCTCACTCCCCATGATGCTAACTACCGTTAAGTAACCCAATTTTAGTCGGCGGTGACGGTGCAGGTACAGGTGAGTTTGCCGACAGCGTCCCCGGAGATTCCCCGGAGGGAGACCGGAGAGCCCCCGGAGGGAGATGTGCCCCTGCGGGGCGTCTCCGACGCGCGGCTATGCTCGGGCCCGCACCTGCCCGTCTCTCCTTGGAGCACCCACATGGCCCTCAAGATCACCGTGATCGGCACCGGCTATCTCGGCGCCACCCACGCCGCGGCCATGGCGGAGCTGGGCTTCGAGGTCCTCGGGCTCGACGTGGTGCCGGAGAAGATCGAGCTGCTCTCCACGGGCCGCGTCCCGATGTACGAACCCGGCCTTGAGGAGCTGCTGCGCAAGCATGTCGCCGGGATCGAGGGGTCGACGGGGCGGCTGCGGTTCACCATGGACTGGGCGGAGGTCGCGGACTTCGGCGATGTGCACTTCGTCTGTGTGAACACCCCCCAGAAGCACGGCGAGTACGCGTGCGACATGAGTTACGTTGACGCCGCGGTCGAGAGCCTGGCCAAGCATCTGAGCCGGCCCGCACTGGTCGTCGGCAAGTCCACGGTGCCCGTCGGCAGCGCGGACCGGCTCGCGGCGCGGATCGCCGAGGTGGCGCCGGCGGGGCGCGAGGTGACGCTGGCCTGGAACCCGGAGTTCCTGCGCGAGGGCTTCGCCGTACAGGACACGCTGCACCCGGACCGGATCGTGATCGGTGTCCGCGGTACCGGCGGCGCGGACGGTGCGGGCGGCGCGGACGGTACGAGTGTCACCGAGGCCGAGCGGACGCTGCGCGAGGTGTACGCGACGCCGATCGCCGAGGGCTCGCCCCTCGTGGTGACCGACTTCCCGACCGCCGAGCTGGTGAAGACCTCCGCCAACTCCTTCCTGGCGACGAAGATCTCGTTCATCAACGCGATGGCCGAGGTCTGCGAGGCGGCCGGCGGCGATGTCGTGAAGCTGGCGGAGGCGCTGGGGTACGACGACCGCATCGGGAAGAAGTTCCTGCGCGCGGGCATCGGCTTCGGCGGCGGCTGCCTGCCCAAGGACATCCGGGCGTTCATGGCGCGGGCGGGCGAACTGGGCGCGGACCAGGCGCTGACGTTCCTGCGCGAGGTCGACTCGATCAACATGCGGCGGCGCGGCCACATGGTGGAGCTGGCGCGGGAGGCGGTGGGCGGCGACTCGTCGTTCCTGGGCAAGCGGGTCGCCGTGCTCGGCGCGACGTTCAAGCCGGACTCGGACGACGTACGGGACTCCCCCGCGCTCAATGTCGCGGGCCAGATCCACCTCCAGGGCGGCCAGGTCACGGTCTACGACCCGAAGGGCATGGCCAACGCCAAGCGGCTGTTCCCGACGCTGGGTTACGCGGAGTCGGCGCTGGACGCGGTGCGCGGCGCGGATGTCGTGCTGCATCTGACGGAGTGGCGCGAGTTCCGCGAGCTGGACCCGGCGGTCCTGGGCGCGGCGGCGACGCGCCGGCTGATCCTGGACGGCCGCAACGCGCTGGACCCGGAGCGGTGGCGCGCGGCGGGGTGGACGTACCGCGCGATGGGGCGCCCGCGCGCCTGAGCGGGCGGCCCGCGTCGGTGTGCCCGCCCCTCGGCGGCGGGCCGGTGCCGCCCCTGGGCATCACCCGGGGCTCAGGGGGGCGTTGCGCCGCCGTCCGTCAGCCGGGCCCGGTACGCGCGCATCTTGGCGCGGGCTCCGCAGACCGACATCGAGCACCAGCGGCCGCGGCCGGCCGGGCTGCGGTCGTAGAACGCCCACTGGCAGTCCTCCGCCTCGCACGCCTTGAGCCGGTGCCAGGTCCCGTCGGCGGACGCCTCCGCGATGGCCGCCGCGACGCGGGACAGCAGGGCGTCGGGCGCGGCGGCGGGGCGGAGCGCCGCCCCGCCGGCGGGGTCGACGGCGACCCGGAGCGGCGCCTCGGCGAGCAGTCCGTCCAGGGCCGCGGTGGAGCGGCCCCGGGGGTGTACTCCCGCGTGCGCCAGGCAGGCGGTGCGCAGGGCCTCGCGGAGCGCGCGGGCCGCCGGGACCTCGTGCTCCGCGAGGCCGAAGGCGGCGCGGCCCTCCGCCGTGCCGAGCCGGTCGGCGCCCGTCTCGATGTCCAGGGAGTTGACCAGGGACTGGACCAGGGCGAGCCCTCCGGGGGCGGGCGGGCGGTCATTCATGGTTGCGACGTTACCTCCGATACGGGACCATGCAGTAACGGTTACCTCTTGAGGTCGCCTAGCAGTAACCATCCATCGAGGAGGAGCGAACACCATGGCCATCGCCACGCTCGGCACCGTCGTCCTGGACTGCCCCGACCCGGTCGCGCTCGCCCGCTTCTACGCCCAGGTGCTGGGAGGTGAGGTCGAAGAGGTCCAGGAGGGCAACGACAGGTGGGTCGACCTGACGGGCTTCCCCGGCACGCCGCTCGCCTTCCAGGCCGCGCCCGGCTTCGTACCGCCCGCGTGGCCCGCGGCGGAGGGGTCGCAGCAGTTCCATCTCGACCTGACGGTGCCCGACCTGGACGCGGCGGAGCGGGAGGTGCTGGCGCTGGGCGCCGTACCGCTCGACACGGAGGACCGGAGCCGGTCCTTCCGGGTCTACGCGGACCCGGCCGGGCATCCGTTCTGCCTCTGCGCCGGCTGACGAGGCACCCGTACGCCGGACACCGCTGCCCGGGTACGCGGACGGGCGCCTCCCCCTGTTCCGGGGAAGGCGCCCGTCCGTACGGGTGGGCCCGGCCTCAGCCGTCCAGGTCCGTGATCGTCGCCTGCGACGGCGGCCGCTCCGCGCGCAGCGTCCGCGAGACGTCCTCCGCCGCCCGCAGCACCCGGACCGCGTTGCCCCAGGTCACCTTCGAGACGTCCGCCGTCGACCACTTCCGGGCCAGCAGCTCCGCGATCAGGTTCGGGTAGCCCGCGACATCCTCCAGGCCCCGCGGAGTGAACGCCGTGCCGTCGAAGTCGCCGCCGATGCCGATGTGGTCGACGCCCGCGGCCTCGCGCATGTGGTCGAGGTGGTCCGCGACCGTGGCGACCGTCGCGACCGGGCGCGGGTGCGCCGCCTCGAAGTCCTCGTGGACCCGCATCGCGTCGGCGGTCGTGTCGAGCGGGTGCAGGCCGTGCGCCAGCATGTTCGCGTCGGCCTCCCGCGTCCACGCCACCGCCGCCGGGAGGATGAACTTCGGTACGAACGTGGCCATCGCGACGCCGCCGTTGGCGGGCAGCCGCTCCAGGACGTCGTCCGGGATGTTGCGCGGGTGGTCGCAGATCGCCCGCGCCGACGAGTGCGAGAAGATCACCGGCGCCGCCGTCGTGTCGAGCGCGTCGCGCATCGTCGTGGCGGCCACGTGGGAGAGGTCGACCAGCATGCCGACGCGGTTCATCTCGTGGACCACCTCGCGGCCGAAGGCCGAGAGACCGCCCACCGACGGGGCGTCCGTGGCGGAGTCCGCCCAGCGCACGTTGTCGTTGTGCGTGAGCGTCATGTACCGGACGCCCAGGGTGTGCAGGGCGCGCAGGGTGGCGAGGGAGTTGTTGATGGAGTGGCCGCCCTCGGCGCCCATCAGCGACGCGATCCTGCCCTGCCGGCGCGCGCCCTCCATCTCATCCGCCGTCAGCGCGCGGACCAGGTGGTCGGGGTAGCGGGCGAGAAGCCGGCCGACCACGTCGATCTGCTCCAGGGTCGCGCTGACCGCGTCGTCGCCGGCCATGTCGGACCGTACGTAGACGGACCAGAACTGGCCGCCGACACCACCGCGCCGCAGCCGGGGCAGGTCGGTGTGGAGGTGCCCCGACAGGTCCCCGGCGATGTCGAGGCGGTCCAGGTCGTACCGGACGTTCTCGCGCAGCGCCCACGGCAGGTCGTTGTGGCCGTCGACGACCGGGGCGTCGGCCAGCAGCGCGCGGGCCGCCGCCAGGTGGTCCGGCTCCACGGCCGGAACGGGCGCGGTCACTTTCCGAACCCGAAGTGCTCCGAGCCCTCGACCTTGGCGCGCAGCCGCTTGCCCTTCTCCGACGCCTGGTCGTTCAGCTCCTGCTGGAACTCACGCATCCGGCCCTGGAGTTCCGGGTCGTGCGCCGCGAGGATCCGGGCGGCCAGCAGGCCCGCGTTGCGCGCGCCGCCCACCGAGACCGTCGCGACCGGGACGCCCGCCGGCATCTGAACGATGGAGAGCAGCGAGTCCATACCGTCCAGGTACTTCAGGGGTACGGGGACGCCGATCACCGGCAGCGGGCTCACCGAGGCCAGCATGCCCGGCAGATGGGCCGCGCCGCCCGCGCCCGCGATGATCGCCTTGAGGCCGCGGCCCGCCGCGTCCTCGCCGTACGAGATCATCTCGCGCGGCATGCGGTGCGCGGAGACGACGTCCACCTCGTACGGGATCTCGAACTCGTGGAGGGCCTTGGCCGCCGCTTCCATGACGGGCCAGTCCGAGTCGGAACCCATGACGATGCCTACGACAGGTGGAGTCATTCCGTGATCGTTCCTCTGAGGTAGCCGGCTGCGTGACGGGCGCGCTCCAGCACGTCGTCCAGATCGTCGCCGTAGGTGTTGACATGCCCCACCTTGCGGCCGGGCTTCACGTCCTTGCCATACATGTGGATCTTGAGCTGGGGGTCCCGGGCCATGCAGTGCAGATACGCCGCGTACATGTCGGGGTAGTCGCCGCCCAGGACGTTGCACATCACCGTCCAGGGCGCGCGCGGGCGCGGATCGCCCAGCGGCAGGTCCAGAACGGCCCGCAGGTGGTTGGCGAACTGCGAGGTGATCGCGCCGTCCTGCGTCCAGTGCCCGGAGTTGTGGGGGCGCATCGCCAGCTCGTTGACGAGGATGCCGGGCGTGCCGTCCTCGGACCTGACCTCGAAGAGCTCGACGGCGAGATGGCCGACCACGCCGAGCTCGGCGGCTATGCGCAGGGCGAGGCGCTGGGCCTCGCCCGACAGCTCCTCCGAGAGGCCGGGCGCGGGCGCGACGACCGTGTCGCAGACGCCGTCGACCTGCCGGGACTCGACCACGGGGTAGGCCACGGCCTGGCCGTGCGGCGAGCGGACCACGTTGGCCGCCAGCTCCCGTACGAAGTCGACCTTCTCCTCGGCGAGGACCGGGACCCCGGCGCGGAAGGGCTCCTCGGCGTCCGCCTCGGACCGTACGAGCCAGACGCCCTTGCCGTCGTACCCGCCGCGCACCGTCTTGAGGATGACGGGGAAGCCGCCCGCCTCGGCGGCGAAGGCCGCGGCGTCGGCCGGGTCGGCCACGATCCGGTGGCGCGGGCAGGGCGCGCCCAGCTCCGTGAGCCGCGCGCGCATGACGCCCTTGTCGTGGGCGTGCAGCAGCGCCTCCGGGCCTGGTCTGACGGGGATGCCGTCCGCCTCCAGGGCGCGCAGGTGCTCGACGGGGACATGTTCGTGATCGAACGTGATCACGTCACAGCCGCGCGCGAAGTCACGCAGCGTGTCCAGGTCGCGATAGTCGCCCACGACGACCTCGCTCACCACCTGGGCCGCCGAGTCCTGGGGGGTGTCACTGAGGAGCTTGAATCTGAGGCCGAGGGGGATGCCCGCCTCGTGGGTCATACGGGCGAGCTGACCGCCGCCGACCATGCCGACTACCGGGAACGTCACGCACCTAGCGTAGCCGCCGCCCGCCCCGGCCCGCCCACTTGTCCACAGGCACCCCACCTCCGGGCATCGGCGGGCACCGCGCCGGGCACTGCCGGACGCCGCCGGGCTGTGGACGGAGGGGCGGGCTCCGGGGGCGCTGGTTAGCATGGTCCGACCGGCGGTGCCGATCACGGGCACCGCACGCCAATACCGCATGCCGACACCAATTACCGCACACCAATACCGCGCACCGATACCGCACACCGAAACCGAAACCGAAACCGACCGGACGGGGCTGAACGGGCAGATGAGCGAAGAGGGCGCACTCCGCGTGCGACTGGGCCGGCTCGTGCGCGAGGTGGCCAAGTTCGGGGCGGTGGGCGGCGTGGGCCTGCTGGTCAACCTGCTGGTCTTCAACCTCGTACGGCACACCACGGAGCTGCCCGTGGTCCGGGCCAGCATCCTCGCCACGGTCGTCGCGATCGCCTGCAACTACGTCGGGTTCCGGTACTTCACCTACCGGGACCGCGACAAGAGCCGCCGCACCCGCGAGCTGACGCTCTTCCTGCTGTTCAGCGTCGTCGGGCTGGTGATCGAGAACGGGGTGCTGTACGCGGCGACGTACGGCTTCGGCTGGGACACCCCGCTCCAGAGCAACGTGTTCAAGTTCCTCGGCATCGGGATAGCCACGCTGTTCCGCTTCTGGTCGTATCGCACCTGGGTCTTCAGGGCCCTGCCCGCCTCCGGCGACGCGGAGCAGCCGGAGTCGGAGCCGGCCGGCATCCGCTGACCTGGGGGCTTTCGTGCGTCGGTGCGCCGGTGCGTCGGTGCGTCGGTGCGTCGGTGCGTCCGGGTGCTCGCGGCGCCGTCGGCCGCGTCAGCGGACCGGGCGGTCCGGGTCCTTCGTCGCCTTGCGGGTACGGGCCTCCCGGCTGAGGAAGAGCGCGAAGACCGGCGGCTGCTGCTGGAGCAGCTCCAGCCGTCCGCCGTCCGCCTCCGCGAGGTCACGGGCGACGGCGAGGCCGATCCCGGTGGAGTTCCGGCCGCTGATGGTCCGCTCGAAGATCCGCGCCCCGAGGTCCGCCGGTACGCCCGGCCCCTCGTCCGTCACCTCGATCACCGCCTGGTTGCCGGTGACGCGGGTGCGCAGCGCGACCGTACCGCCGCCGTGCATCAGCGAGTTCTCGATCAGCGCCGCGAGCACCTGGGCGACCGCGCCCGGCGTGGCGACCGCCCGCATGCCGTGCCGCCCCGAGCAGACGATGGCGCGCCCCGCGCTGCGGTAGGCGGGCCGCCACTCCTCGATCTGCTGCTTGACGACCTCGTCGAGATCGAAGGCGACGGCCGAGCCCGTCCGGGGGTCGCGCGCGTTGGTCAGGAGCCGTTCCACCACGTCGGTGAGCCGCTCGACCTGCGTCAGCGCGATCATGGCCTCCTCCTTGACCGTGTCCAGATCGTCGGTGGCGGAGATCTCCTCCAGCCGCATGGACAGGGCGGTCAGGGGCGTACGGAGCTGGTGCGAGGCGTCCGCGGCGAGCCGGCGCTCGGCGGTGAGCATCCGCGCGATCCGCTCGGCGCTGGAGTCCAGGACATCGGCGACCCGGTCCAGCTCGGGCACCGCGTACCGCTTGTGGCGGGGGCGCGGGTCGCCCGAGCCGAGGCGCTCCGCCGTCTCCGCCAGATCGGTGAGCGGTGAGGCCAGCCGGTTCGCCTGGCGTACGGCGAGCAGCACGGCGGCGACGACGGCGAGCAGCGCCACCGCGCCGATGATCAGCAGCGTACGGCCGACCTCGCGGGTGACGGAGGAGCGCGCCTCCTCGACGATGACGGTCTCGCCCTCCTCGCCCTCCGCCTTCGCGCGGATGACACTGCCGGTGGGGCGCGTACCGATCTCGACGTCCGCGCGGCCGGGGATCTCGATCCGCGCGTACCGCGTCTGATCGATCTGTTCGGAGAGGATCCTGGCCGTGATGCGGTCGCCGCCGATCAGCCGGCTGTCGACGATGCTGACCAGCCGCAGCGCCTCGGAGTCCACGCTCTCCTGGGCGCTGTTGCTGATCGTGCGGGTCTCGACGATGACGAGCGACACCCCGAAGACGGCGATGACGACAAGCACCACGGCGAGCGTGGAGTTGATCAGACGACGGCGCACGGTGCCCTCCGGGCATCAGCTCTCAGTACTTCAGCTCTTCTCGAAGCGGAAGCCGACGCCCCGTACCGTCGCGATGTACCTCGGGTTCGCCGCGTCGTCGCCGAGCTTCTTGCGCAGCCAGGAGATGTGCATGTCGAGCGTCTTGGTGGACGACCACCAGGTGGTGTCCCAGACCTCGCGCATCAGCTGGTCGCGGGTGACGACCCGGCCCGCGTCCCGGACCAGGACGCGCAGCAGGTCGAACTCCTTGGCCGTGAGCTGCAGTTCCTCGTCGCCCATCCAGGCCCGGTGCGACTCGACGTCGATCCGCACGCCGTGGGTGGCCGGGGCCGGCACGGGGTCCGCGGCACCGCGCCGCAGCAGCGCCCGGACCCGCGCCAGCAGCTCCGCCAGCCGGAACGGCTTGGTGACGTAGTCGTCGGCGCCGGCGTCCAGGCCGACGACGGTGTCCACCTCGTCGGCGCGGGCGGTCAGCACCAGGATCGGGACGGTGTGGCCTTCGGCGCGCAGTCTGCGGGCGACTTCGAGGCCGTCCATGCCGGGCAGCCCCAGATCGAGGACGACGAGGTCGACGCCGCCCTGGAGTCCGGCGTCCAGCGCGGTCGGACCGTCCTCACGGACCTCGACCTCGTATCCCTCCCGGCGCAGGGCGCGGGCCAGCGGCTCCGAGATGGAAGCGTCGTCCTCGGCGAGCAGTACACGGGTCATGGGGTGATGGTAGACCGCGAAGGGTGCCGGTCGGGAAGTGCTCGGCGACCGTCACGGGGGCGCGGCGGGGCGCCCGGTGGGGCGTCCGGCGGGCCGTGGACGAGCCGCGGAGGGAGTCCGGACGGGGTCCGGTGTGACGCCTGCGGCTCAGTGGTTCGATCGGATGATCAGCCTTCGAATATAAGCGTTTGGTTCCATGAAAACCTGTGATCCATCTCTCAGACCCTTCCATAGGGTGCTCTATCGTGCCGTATGGTGTTGAGACGCCTGTAGTACCACCCGGGGACCTTTGGCCTGCTGAGCGCCGAAGGTCCTTTTTCTGTGCAGACCCCCCACGAAGGATCGACCATGGCGTCCAGCCTGACGAAGGAATCGCCCGATTCGCCCGGCGCACCCGCCGGACCGGAGAAGACCTTCTTCGGCCACCCCCGCGGACTGGCCACCCTCTTCATGACCGAGATGTGGGAGCGTTTCAGCTTCTACGGCATGAGGGCACTGCTCACGATCTATCTGCTCTCCGGCGGACCCGATGCCTCGAAGGGGCTTCAGGGCGGCGGCCTCGCGATGGACCTGGCCACGACCACGGCCATCTACTCCATCTACCTGTCGATGGTCTATCTGCTGGCGCTGCCCGGCGGCTGGCTGGGGGACAGGGTCTGGGGCCCGCGCAAGACCGTCACGATCGCGGCCTGCACGATCATGCTGGGCCACCTCACGCTCGCCCTGCCGGGCTCGGGGACCTTCTTCGCCGGTCTGGCGCTGGTGGCGCTCGGCTCGGGCCTGCTGAAGGCCAACATCTCGACGATGGTCGGCCATCTCTACGACGGCCCGAACGACCCGCGCCGCGACGGCGGGTTCACCGTCTTCTACATGGGCATCAACATCGGCGCCTTCTTCGCCCCGCTGATCATCGGCACCGTGGGCGAGAAGTACAGCTGGCACCTCGGCTTCGCGCTCGCCGCGGTCGGCATGGCCATCGGCCTGGCCGCCTTCCTGCTCGGTACGAAGCACCTCAGCCCGCAGAGCAGCCGGGTCCCCACCCCGCTCTCCCGCGAGGAGCGTGCCGCCTGGCTGCGCAAGGGCCTGACCTGGCTGCTGATCGCGGCCGTCTTCTACGGGGCCGTCGTCCTCAGCGGCCACTTCACGCTCAACTGGGCGATGGTCCCGCTGACCCTGGCGGGCCTGGCCATCCCGGCCGCCGTGCTGATCAGGATCAAGCGCGACAAGGAACTGTCGGCGACCGAGCAGACCAAGATGTCCGGGTACATCTGGTTCTTCGTGGCCGCCGCCGTCTTCTGGATGATCTACGACCAGGGCGGCTCGACGGTCCAGGCGTTCGGCACGACGAAGGCCGCCGACTCGCTCTTCGGGCTGTCCTTCCCGACCTCCTGGTACCAGTCGCTGAACCCCGTCTTCATCATGGCGCTGGCGCCGGTCATCGCCTGGTTCTGGCTGTGGCTCAACCGCAGGGGCCAGGAGCCCAGCACGGTCGTGAAGTTCGCCGCCGGACTGTTCTTCATCGGCGTCTCGTTCTTCTTCTTCCTGCTCCCGCTCTTCATGGCGGACGGGGGGACGCTGGTCAGCCCGATGTGGCTGGTGGGCATCTATCTGATCCAGACCGTCGGTGAGCTGTGCGTGTCGCCGGTGGGCCTGTCGGTGACGACGAAGATGGCGCCGGCGAAGTACGCGAGCCAGATGATGGGCGTCTGGTTCCTGGCGGTGACGGCGGGCGACTCGGTGACCGGGCTGCTCTCCATCGGCGGCGTCGATCTGAGCCGTACGGGCGTGGTGGCCCTGGAGGCGCTGCTCGCCACGGCGGCGGGGATCGCGGTCTTCATGTACCGGCGGAAGGTCAGGGCACTGATGGGCGACATCCACTGAACCGCTGAACCACTGAGCCGCTGAGTCACCGGACCACCGGGCCAGGGCCGCGAGCCGGTTCCGTACGGGGATACGGGACGCGTCGGCACGGGCGTACGGGAAGGGGCGCCGCACCGGTCATCCGGTCGCGGCGCCCCTTCGCGTACGTACGGCCTACGTACGACCTACGCGCGTCACGCCGGAGCGGACAGCTCCGCCCAGACGGTCTTGCCCACCGCGCCCGGCGTCCTGGCGACGCCCCAGTCGAGGCAGAGCCGCTGCACGATAAACATGCCGTGGCCCCCGGGTCGCCCCGCGCGATGCGGGGTGCGCGGCGCCGGCTGGCCCGTGCCCAGGTCGCTGACCTCCAGCCGCAGCACCTTCGCGGTGTACGCGACGCGCAGCCCCTCGGGGCCGCCGGCGTGCAGGCAGGCGTTGGTGACCAGTTCGGAGACGACCAGGAGGACGTCCTCCGCGGCGGCGCGGCGGTCGGCGGTCGCGGCCGGGAGCCAGCCCCAGTCGTGGAGCGCCTGGCGGGTGAAGTCACGCGCGAGCGGGACAACACCGCTGGCGCCGGCCAGTACGAGCGTTCGCACCCGCGCGTCGGACGCCACGGGGGGATGCCCCGACCGGTCCGACTCGGGGCCGAGGTCGCCCGGCGGCGGCTGCCGGGTGGTGCTCATCAGCGCTTCACCTCACCGATTCACCAATGCGTGAGTTCATCAATGCGACTTCAATACAACTTCAGTGCAGCTTCAGTACAACTTCAATACGGCTTCATCAATTGTGCGAGCCAGGATCCCGCGGGGCCTGCCCGGGGTCTTCTGCCCCTCCGAATCGTGACAACACCCACTTCATCGATCGGGCGTCGTGACACAGGCAACACAGAGGCCTCCGCTGCCACGACAAGGCGGAAAAGAGGCCATGAAAGGGGTCGGATCCGATCGACGGCGGAGGCGGCGCCAGGAGCATCGCCGGGACCGGGTCCGGGGCACAGGCCGAGGCGCCGGCCGGGACCGGCCCCCACTCAGCCGGCCAGGGCGTCCGCGAGCGAGTCATGGACGGTGAACACGGCGTCCGCCCCGGTGATCTCGAAGACCCTCGCGACGACGGGCAGCATCCCGGCCAGATGAACCCCTCCCCCGGCGGCCTCCGCCTTCAGGCGGGCACCGAGGAGCACGTTGAGCCCGGTGGAATCGCAGAATTCAAGCTGTGAACAGTCGATCACCAGGCGCACCCGGCCCCGCCCAACGGCGTCCTCCAGAGGCTCGCGCAACAACTCGGCCGTGTGGTGATCCAGCTCACCGACCGCCGTCACTACCTCACTCAGGCCCTCGGCCCGAACTCCGACCTGAAGCCGGCCCCGGTTCGTGCTGCCGACCGTCTGGCGGTCCATGCCCGTCCCTCTTCGCCGATGGTGTCGATCATGCCGACAGTGGTCCGTCTCGCCGTCATCACCAGCGGATGACGCCCGTCGAACATTACGCCTTTCACACGTCGGGCGGTACCCAAAGTCCCCCACAATATGGACATATGCCGCAATTAACACTTGCAACGGTCCGTACCTACCGGGTAGGGCTAGTAGGGACACGTCCGCCCGCGACCGGCTTTGGAGGCGCCGCAAACCGGAGCAACACATATCGGCTTCGGCAGCCATATGCCGAGAACGTATGGAGGAGACCATGTCACCCCGGCTCGACGAACCGCGTACCCAGAACGCGCCGTCGGCAACTCCGCCCGCAGCTGTTGAGACCCACGTCACTCTGTCCGACGCTCCGTCCGGCACTTCGTCCGACGCGACGCGGCAGTCCGAGGACTGCCCCGACGGGCTCACCGACCTGGCGGACCTGCCTGCGATTCCGCCCTTCGACGAGGTGGGCGCGGTGGACGCCCGGGCCCTGTCGAAGACCCTCTTCGCCCGCCTCGACGCGCTGGAGGAGGGCACCCACGAGCACGCGTACGTCCGCAACACCCTGGTCGAGCTGAACCTCGCCCTCGTGAAGTTCGCGGCCTCCCGGTTCCGCTCCCGCAGCGAGCCGATGGAGGACATCGTCCAGGTCGGCACGATCGGCCTGATCAAGGCCATCGACCGCTTCGAACTGAGCCGGGGCGTCGAGTTCCCCACCTTCGCGATGCCGACGATCATCGGCGAGATCAAGCGTTTCTTCCGCGACACGTCCTGGTCGGTACGCGTACCGCGCAGGCTCCAGGAGCTGCGCCTCGACCTCGCCAAGGCGGGCGACGAACTGGCGCAGCGCCTCGACCGCGCACCCACCGTCCGGGAACTGGCGGAGCACCTCGGCCTCACCAGGGAGGAGGTCGTCGAGGGCATGACGGCGAGCAACGCGTACACCGCGAGCTCGCTGGACGCACAGCCCGAGGACGACGACACCGAGGGCGCGCTGGCCGACCGGATCGGGTACGAGGACCACGGGCTCGAAGGCATCGAGTACGTCGAGTCGCTGAAGCCGCTGATCGCGACGCTGCCGTCGCGCGACCGTACGATCCTCTCCCTGCGCTTCGTCGCGAACATGACGCAGTCGGAGATCGGGGAGGAGCTGGGCATCTCGCAGATGCATGTGTCGCGGCTGCTCACCCGCACCCTGGTCAAGCTCAGAAAGGGCCTGACGCTGGAGGAGTGAGCGGGCCGGAGTTGCGTTCCTCTCCTCGCCGCCGTTGTCCGCCCCGTGCGCCCGTCCCCTGAACGTGGGGACGGGCGCACTCGGCTGTGGGGCCGGGCCCTGACGGATCAGCGGCGGCGTGGCAGCCGCGCACAACAGCCCGGACCGCCGTGCCGGGTATGGCTGTTCACCTGGATGGGGAGGGAGAGACCATGGGAGAGGAAGAAACGCGCCGCACGAGCACGGGAGATGACACCGGCGACGGAGCCGGGCAGGGATCCGGGGACGGGAGCGGGTCCGGGGACGGGTCCGGGGGCGGAAACGTTCCTGGGGTCCGTGCCGGAGACGGTGGTGCGCCGGCCACCCCCTTCTGGCGCAGACCGCAGGACATCCTCACGACCGTCGGCGGAGTGGTCGCCGTCGTCGCCGGAGTGGCCGGGCTGATCTTCCTCTTCTGGCCCGACGCCCAGCCCCGACCGACCCCGGAGCCGGAACCTGAACCACCGCCTGCCGTCACCCTGGTCAACTCCGATGTGGACCGCGAGGAGAACATCGCCGCCGACACCGTCTTCGACGGCCAGGTCACGGGCCGGATCGAGCAGAGCACCTCGGTGGTCAGCGCGGTGCTGCGGAACAGCGGCGACAACCCTGCTCTGGTGAGCCACGCGGAGGTGCACTTCAGCGCGGCGACCCAGGTCGGTTGTACCTACGGCGGTGGCGGAACCGACATCATGGCGCAGTACAACGTCAAAGTGCCGGAAAAGGTGGGCAAGGGTTCGGTGGTCACCCGGAAGATGCTGTACACCCTTCCCCCGCACGCGCAGGAACGTGTGGCGTTCACGGTCGGGCCGGTGCGCCATGGCGGGGGTTCACTGCCGTGGGTCTACACCTTCACCATCTCCTTTCACATGGAAGACGGTTCGACGGCCACCGTGCCCGAGGTCAGCTATCTCTCACCTCTGATACGCGCCGAGGCTTTCCTGGAGGGCGCCCGGCAGGCGATGGACCCCGAACAGATCGGTGGGCCAGGGCTGATGGACCCCGCCTGCGTCGCCGAGCAGGCCCGGTCCGTGGCGGGGCTCGTCTCCTCCGCCGCGCGGCCCTCGCCGGAACTGCGGGAGTTCAGCGCGGAATTGACCCGTATCGCGGCTCAGTGATCGCGGCTCGACGGCTCCCCGGGCCGCAGGCCGTCACAGTAGGGTCATCGGATGACCAGTGACTTCGCTTCCTCCCGCCGTATCGGCGTGATGTTCGACAGAGACGGGCGCCCGGAAGAGCTGGCGGCGTACGCCCGCGCGGTCGAAGAGCTCGGCGCGGACGACCTGTGGGTCGTGGAGGACCTGGCCTGGGCGGGCTCGGTCTCCTCGGCGACGCTCGCGCTGGCCGCCACCGACCGGCTGCGGGTCGGCATCGGCATCATGCCCGCGCCACTGCGCAACCCGGCGCTCCTCGCCATGGAACTCGCCACGCTGGCACGGGTGTTCCCGGGCCGGATCATCGCCGGCATCGGACACGGGGCCCCCGACTGGATGGCGCAGGTGGGCGCCGCCTCCCCCACCAAGCTCGCGCTGCTGGAGGAGACGATCACGGCGGTACGGAGCCTGCTCGCCGGTGGGACCACGACCGTGGACGGCCGCACGGTCCACATCGACGGCGTACGCCTGGTCCACCCGCCGGAGGTGGCACCGCCGCTGGTGGCCGGTGTCGTACGCCCGCGCTCGCTGGAGCTGTCCGGCCGCGTGGCCGACGGTACGGTCATGGCCGAGGGCCAGGGCCCGGACGTACTCAAGGCCGCGCTCGAAACCATCGGGAAGGGCCGCGCCGCCGCGACCCCGCCCCGCCCGCACGAACTCATCGCCTTCACCCACCTGTACGTGGACGACCGGCCCGACCGCGTCGCCACGGCCACCGCGCCGGTGGTCGAGGAGTACACCGGTTGGTTGGGCATCCCGCCCGAGGAGGTCTTCCTCGCGGCGGGCGACGCGGCGACAACCGCCCGCCGCATCGAGAGCCTCTGGGACGCGGGCGCCGACACGGTGGTCCTGCGCCCGGTCGGGGACGCCCCGTTGGACCAGGTCAGCGCGGCGCTGGGGCACCTGGCGCGCTGAGCCCGGCGCCCGTTCGCCGTACGGACCGTGGCCTGCCGCCCGGGGATCCCCGGGCGGTGCGCTTCGGCCCGGCGGGCGCCCGGGGGCACGGTGAACAGCAACACGGGGTCCCGCATGGCCGGCCCAGGCCCGCGTGGACCGGTCGCACCGGTCATGTGGATCCCGCCGACGCCTCGTGCGCGATCGGCAGCTGGGCCCATACCGTCTTGCCGGGATCACGCGGCCGTACGCCCCACTTCTCGCAGAGCGCTTCCACTTCACCATGCTCAGCCTCGGCGCAGAACCCGCGCCTGAAGTCGTTGCTTACGACACGACGATGAGTACGGTGCTTCTTGAGGACCTGGAAGACATGGCCGTGCACGCCAAGATCTTCGAAGCCCTGAGGTCTGCCGCCCTGACCACTGGTCAGAGCCTCGCCTTCATCAGACAGACACTGAAGGACATCCCTGCGGACAAGGACGCGAAGGAAGCAGAATGAAGAATCGGCACATCGTCACGGCGTTCAAGAAGGCCAGCCGTTCAGCGGGCGGAGCCCAGGACTGCGTGGAAGTCGCCCACACCGCGGACGGCGGCCGCGCCGTACGGGACAGCAAGGACCCTGACCGTGGCGTCCAGTACCTCACCCCCGGTGAGTGGACCGCCTTCCTGGACGGGGTGAAGGCGGGCCGCTTCGACGTCTGAACCGCGCCGAGGTCTGACACTCACACTCACCCGTCACGCCGAGGCGGGGAACGGTTCCAGCAAGCCGAGCAGCCTCTTGGAACGGTGCGGCGGGATGATGTGGCCGCAGTCCTCCCAACACACCACCGGCCCACCACGGCCCCACGGCAACCAATACGCCCCCGGCCCACGCGGCGTGCCCCCGACGCGGCGGGCGGAAAACCGTTGGACAGGGTGGGGGTGGGCGGGGAGCGTGGGCGGTATGGAGCAGGATGAGATCTGGGACGCAGAGACCGCCCAGCGCTATGACACGCCCGGCGTCGGTATGTTCGCGCCCGAGGTCGTGACGCCCACCGTGGACCGTCTCGCCGCGCTCGCGGACGGCGGGGCGGCGCTTGAGTTCGCCGTCGGGACCGGTCGGGTGGCCGTGCCGCTGGCCGGGCGGGGGGTGCCCGTCACCGGCATCGAGCTGTCCCTCCCGATGGTCGGGCAGCTGCGTACCAAGGCCGACGAGGCGACGGTCCCCGTGGTCGTCGGTGACATGGCGACCACCGCCGCCCCCGGGGAGTACACCCTCGTCTATCTCGTCTTCAACACCATCTCCAACCTGCTCACCCAGGCCGAGCAGGTCGAGTGCTTCCGCAACGCCGCCCGCCATCTCGGACCCGGCGGCCGGTTCGTGGTCGAGCTCTGGGTACCCGAGCTGCGCAAGCTGCCGCCGGGGCAGGCGGCCACCGTCTGGCACTCCGAGACCGGGTACATCGGTCTGGACACGTACGACGTCCTGCGTCAGCACGTCGTGTCGCACCACTTCCACTTCGGCGACAGCCGAGAGGCGCAGCTCTATCGCAGCCCGCACCGCTACATCTGGCCGGCCGAACTCGATCTGATGGCCCAGCTCGCCGGATTCGAGCTGGAGAGCAGGCACGCGGACTGGGCGGGGGCCGAATTCACCGCCGATTCGCGCGATCACGTCTCCGTCTACCGCATCCCACCGAAACCGTAGTCGACGAGCGCCCCTCGAACGCCTCCATACATCTGTCCGCCCGCGTCCGGGCTCTCGTTCGAGCGCCCGGTGAGCGCTACCTTTCCCAGAGGGAACCGCTCGCCGGCAAGGGGGACTGATGGAGCGACCTGGATACCCCGATTTACCGAGATCCCGACCGGACTTGGTGACTCGGCAGCTCTGCGGATACGCGTATCTCGACATGGACTTCGCGTCGACCGTGCTCAAGCTCTTCCTGGTGGAACGGTTCAGGGCACACGGCGCGCCCCTGGGCATCGACCAGGTGGCAGTGGTCCGGCACGCGCGTCGCGCCGAGCGGCTGCGGTCGGTGCGGGACGTGCTGCTCGGTCTCTGTCTCGTCGCGCTGGTCCTGGCTGTGGTCGGAGCCGCCGCAGCAACGCAGGCGGGGGCCCACCAGGCCCGGCCACTCCTGCACCGTTACCTGAGTCTGGGCGGCTGGGCTCTCCTCGCGGCCGTGCTGCTCGTGTACGGCTGGGGCTGGTTCGTGTGGCGGACGGCCCACCTCCTCCACTGGGGGGAGACCGGGCCACGCGAGGGCGCCCGGCCTCTGGATTCTCTTCTCGAAGCCGAACTGGACGCGCTGGACGAGGCCAATGTCCGGGCGTACGCCACGACGTACGACGGCAGACGTCCCCTGGTGGACGGCGAGCATCCTTTCGTGGGGCACGGCAGCCTGGTCATGGAGACCGTATGGCCGGGCATCGACGTGGGCCGGCCCGCAGTGGACAAGGAGGGCCGCAAGCTCACGATCAAGCCGTTCGACGGGGCCGCGCTGCATGCCTATGTCGCGGAACAGGCGGCCGGCATCGCGGGCATCGACGGGTTACGCGCCCGCGACAGGCTGTACGTACGGGGGCACCATGTACGCGATCTCGGCACCGAGTTGCTGCCGGATCCAATGCGGCGTCCCGTCACCCGTATCGGATCCGACCGCATCGCGGAGGGGGTGGCGGCGTCGGGAAACGTACGCACCTATCTCTCGCTGGAGCTGGTCGGTTCCGACGGCACGCATGTGGAAACCATGTTCCTCCGGGCCCGCCTCACCCTGTCCCGCCTCTCCTGGGAAGTCTCGGCCTATGCGGTGCCGCCCCTGTGGGCGTCGATCGGCGAGAAGGTGGACGAGCTCCCCCTGGGCCCCGGAGAACGGGCGTTCCGGCTCCTGGGATACACCCTCCGGGAACTGCGCCCGCAGCTCTTCAGATCGGTGGGCCGGCTGGCCCGGCGCACCGCGCGGCCGCTTCGCGACGGGGTGCGGCTCTGGTCGAACCGGCGTCGGATCGTGCGACGCCAGAGCCGTTTCGACTACGGAACCCTGTACACGCTGCGCGCATACGTGTCGGACGCGGATCGCTGGGACTACCTCCAGCGGATGGACGCGCGGGACGCATTACAGCGGCTCCAGCAAGCGGTCCTGCTCGCCACGGAACGGTTCCTGACCGAGCACAACGTCGACGCGTCCGACCTGAAGCGCATCCGGGAGGTCGTCAACAACCAGACGTACAACTTCAACGGTCCGGTGGTCGGGCAGAACAACTTCGGCAACCACGGGACCAACGTCGCGGGGCGGTCCCCTGCCTGGTCCGGCGACGGCACGGGCAAGGGTCCCGGCTCAGGTCCAGGCACAGGCACAGGTGCGGGTGCGGGCATGGGCGGAAGCGAGCCCGGCAGGGGCGGCGGTGCAGGCCCGTCGCAGGCAGCCGCCGCCGGACTTGGGCCCTCGTCCGCGCCCGCGCCCTCGTCCGCGCCTGCTCCCGCACCGGGCAAGGCCGAGAGCTGACGACGACGCGGAACGGAGGCGGCAATGGGCACATACAACTTTCACGGACCGATCAGCGGACAGTCCAACTTCGGTGACCACGGCCTGAATCAGATCTTCCAGGGGCCGTCCGCCGCCGAGGCGATGGGCGTCGCCGACGACTTGGTGCGGCTGTTGCGTGCCGAGCAGAGCGAGCAGGACGACGCCGCCGTACAACTCCGTGGCGAGCTCGCGCGGGCGGAGAGTGAGGAGCGGCCCGTGGACGGGGAGCGCGTACGCGGCTGGCTCACCACGATCCGGGACGGCTCCGCCGCGGGCAGCGGCGCGCTCGCCCTCGTCACGTCCCTGGCACAGCTGCTGGGCCTCTGACACTCCTGGGGAGCGGGGGACAGGGCGCGGGGGCGGACGTAGCGTGGGCCCGTGCCTGAGATTCAGCGGCTTCGTGCCGACCATGCCGCCGCTCTGCTCGCGTTCGAGCGGGAGAACCGGGCCTACTTCGCGGCCTCCGTTCCGGACCGGGGTGACGCGTACTTCGCCCGGTTCGAGGAGCGGCACCGTGCGCTGCTCGACGAGCAGGAGGCCGGGGAGTGCCACTTCCATCTGCTCGTGGCTGAGGACGGGGCCGTGTGGGGGCGGGTCAATCTGGTGGACGTGGCGGACGGGAGCGCCGAGTTGGGGTACCGGGTGGCCGAGCGGGCCGCCGGGCGCGGGGTGGCGAGCAGCGGGGTGCGGCGGGTGTGTGAGCTGGCCGTCGCCGAGTACGGGCTCTCCTCACTGCGGGCCAGGACGTGGGCGGACAACGCCGGTTCGCGTGCCGTGCTCGCCCGTACCGGCTTCACGCAGGTCGGCGAGTTCGAGCTGGACGGGCGGCCCGGGCTGCGGTTCGTGCGCGAGCTGGCGGGGTGAGTGGGGGGCGTCGCGGGGAGGCTGGGCCTTATTGACGGGGCGTCCGGTATGCGCCACATTGAGCCGGGGCAGGGGGGATGGGGATACGCGATGGCTCTTGGGGAGGGCGGCCCGGCGGAGTACTCGGTGCTGGAGTCGCTGATGGGGCAACGCCTCGGCAGGGAGTGTCTGTACGTGCCGTCGTGCCGGCTGGGGCTGTACGTGGCGCTGCGCCACTGGTGTCCGCCCGGCGGCCGGGTGCTGATGTCGCCGGTCAACGACGACGTGATCTTCTTCGTCGTGCTCGCCGCCGGGCTGCGCCCCGTGCAGGCGCCGCTGGACGCGCGCGACGGGTCCCTCGACGCCGGGGCCGTGCCCGAGTCCGTCTGGCGTGGGCTCTCCGCCGTGCTCACCACCAATCTGTACGGGAACCCCGACCCCGCGCCCGAACTGCGCGCCCGCTGCGACGCGTTGGGCATCCCGCTGATCGAGGACGCCGCGCACGCCATCGGCAGCGAGATCGGGGGCCGGCCCGTCGGCGGGTTCGGGGACGCCGCCGTGTTCAGCCTCTCCAAGCACGTCGGGGCCAAGACCGGCGGCTTCCTCGCCGTCGCGGACCCTGACCTGCGTACGGAACTGGCGCGGGCCCGCGACGCGCTGCTCCAGCCCGCCCGGATCGGCACCGAACTCGCCTACGCCGTACGGCCGTACGCCGAGGCCGGGGTGCGCGGGCTGCGGCTGGCGCGGGGTGCGCGGGCCGCGCTGCGGCTGCTCGGGCAGGAGGAGCGGGACGGGATCCGGATGCCCCTGCGGGGAGGAGAGTTACGGGAGGCCCTCAGGACGGCGCCGGGACTCGACGGGTTCCATTCCTGGGTCCGGGTGGACCTGCACGACTACCGGCTCCGCCCCGGCCGCCCGCGCCTCGGACGGACCGAGCGGCTGCTGCGCGGGCTCGACGGAACGCTCGCCGCCCACCGGGAGGGGACGCGGCGGCTGCTGAACAGCCCATGGGCCGCGCCGGGCGCCGCCGAGGGGCCCGTACAGCCGCTGTTCCGGGTGCCGCTGCTCGTCGAGGACCGCGACGCGGCGATCGCCGCCCTCGCCCGGCGCCGCATCACCACCGGCTATCTCTACGATCCACCGCTCGACGTGTACGCGGGCGCCGCGTTCACCGATCCCTCGCCCGCGCCGGACCCGGCGGCCTGGTTCGCCCGGCACGCCCTGCCCGTCGATCCCCGCCACGCCGAGCGCGCACTTGCCGTACTCACCGAACTGGGCGCCCGTCCGGTGGAGTTGGAGGAGACCGGCAGCGGTGGCTGACACCGCCCGGCGGCCGGATCCGCATCCGGGGCCTCGCCTGGAGTCGGGCGAGTCCCTTCTCGTCGACAGCGGTTCGGGGCGGGCCGTCGGCCCCTCCCCCGGGCCGGGCCACAGCGGCAGTAGTGACAGCGGCGACCCGGGCCGCGACTCCATGTTCCGCAACGCGTACGCGCTGATGCTCTCCACCGGTGTCTCCGCCGCCCTCGGCCTCGGCTTCTGGCTCGTCGCCGCCCGCTACTACACCGAGGAGGCCGTCGGCCAGGGCTCCGCCGCCATCGCCGCCATGCGGCTGCTCGCCTCGATCACCGCGACCACCATGATCGGCGCGGTGGTCCGCTACGTCCCCCGGGCCGGCCGGGCCACCGGACCGCTGGTGTGGCGCGCGTACGCCGTCAGTTCGCTCGTCGTGTGCGTCGCCTGCGCCGTGTTCCTGGCGACCCTCGATCTCTGGGGGCCCTCCTACGCGCCCCTCGACGGGCTGACGGCCGGGCTCGTCTTCACCGCGTCCTGTGTCGCGTGGGCGCTGCTCACCCTCCAGGACGGGGTGCTGACCGGGCTGCGGAAAGCTTTCTGGGTGCCCGTCGGCAACGCCGTCTTCTCCATCGGCAAGCTGCTCATGCTCGCCGCGTTCGCCACCGCCCTGCCCGTGCTCGGCGTCTTCGTCTCCTGGGCGGCGGCCATCGCCCTGTCCGTACTGCCGCTGGGCTGGCTGATCTTCCGCCGCCTCATCCCGCGCCAGGCCGCCGCCGACCGCGACCGCGAACCGCCCCGGCTCCGGGAGATCGGGCGGTTCCTCGCCGGTGACTCGGTCGGGGCGCTCTTCAGCCTCGCCATGATCAACCTGCTGCCGGTGATGGTCGCGGTCCGCTTCGACTCCGCGCACAACGCCTTCTTCTACACCGCCTACACCGTCGGCGGCACGATGGAGTTCATGGCCATCAACATGGCCTCCTCCCTCACCGCGCACGCCTCGCACAGCCCCGACCGGCTGGCGGAGGGCGTGCGCGGGGCGCTGCGCCGGATGACGCTGCTGCTGGTGCCGGTGGTGCTGGTGCTGGTGCTCTTCGCGCCGCAGATCCTCACGCCGTTCGGCGCCGACTACGCCGAGCACGGCACCACCGTGCTCCGGCTGCTCGCCGCCGCCGCGCTGCCCCGCGTCGTCGTCGAGCTGTACATCGGGGTGCTGCGGGTCCAGGGCCGTACGGGCATGCTCGCCGCGCTCCAGGGCGCCATGTGCGTCCTGGTCCTGGGCAGCGCGCTGGTCCTGCTCGGGCCCGCCGGGATCTCCGGCGCCGGGCTGGCGATGCTGCTGTCCATGACGCTGATCGCCCTGGTCGCGGCGCCGGGACTGCGCGCGGCGCTGCGCTACCGCCACCGGACGAAGGACGGCGCCGACTGGGTCGGTGTCCGGCGCACGGGGGCGGAGCGGGGCGGGAGGCCCGGGGACGGGAAGAACGGGGAGGAGGACTCGTATTACGGGACCGCCTGGGCCCGCAGGGCCGCCGTACAGGGTGCGGCGGGCACGGTGGCCGCGGCGGGCGACGCGCGGGCCGAGGAGGACGCGGCGTACGGCACGACCTGGGCCGGACGCACCGCCTATCTGCGCGGCGCCCACGACACGCCGACGCCGGCCTTCGGCATGGCCGTACCCGTCCCCGTACGGGGTCCCGGGAACGCGCCCGCGCACCCGCCGGGGCATGCCGACCGGATCGACGAGAGCCGGACCGTCACCGTGCTGTGGCTGCTGCTCGGGCTCTGTGCCGGGCTGTTCTGGACGCCGCTGGCCCGGCTCGGCGACATCGGCCGCGATCAGCTCACCGGCGCCCAGCTCCTGGACGTACTGCCGCCTCTCACGCTCGTCGCGGGCATGCTGCTGATCGTGGTCCAGTGCGCCGCCGTCTCGCTGGAACGGCCCGGGCCCGTCCTGCTCGCCCTCGGGCCGCTGATCACCTTCGCCGCGCTGCACAGCGCGCCGCCCCTGCTCGGCGTACGGCCGGACCGGGCGTCGGGACCCTGGCACCGGCAGATCGGGGACGCGCTGGCGGGAGCCGCCGGGCAGAGCGGTCCCGACGGGCCCGATCAGGTGCTGCGTGCCCTGCCCGTCGTGCTGCAACTGCTCTGCCTGGCGCTGGTCGCCGTGATGCTGTGGGCGCTGGGAACGGACGGGCGGGTTGTGTCGGGGGTGGTGTGGGTGCTCGCGGTGGCCGGGTGGTCGGCGCAGGATCCGCTCGCGGCGGTGGCCCTGCCGCTCTTCCTGGCGCTGCTCGGGGTGACGTGTGGGGCCCTCCTCGTACGGCGTCAGCTGGGCGTACGGCGCCAACAGGACGTACGGCGTCAGTAGGGCGTACGGCGTCAGCGCGGCGGGACCGGCTGGCGGAAGTAGTCGTCCCGGCCCGCCTCCCGGTAACCGTCCAGCGCCGGGCCCTGGTTGACGGTCAGATCGCAGTGCGGGCCCGGCACCGGCCGGTTCCACTGCACCAGCGCCTTCACCCCCGGCAGCGTCCGCGCCACCTCCGGCACCCGCTGGTACCAGCCGCGCTGCCGGTCCGGGTCGTCCGGGTCGGGCGCCGTACTGAACTCCGAGAGCATGACGGGCTTGCGGTCCGAAATGTTCGCGCGCAGCCATTCGTAGGTGGGGCGCTGGCTCTCGTCGAAGTCCAGCCAGCGCGCGTTCCGCTGGCAGCGGTAGTAGTTGTACTGGTCCATGCCGATCCAGTCGACGTACGCGTCGCCCGGGTAGAGCGATTTCATCAGCTCCGCGTTCCCCAGATAGCCGGAGACCGTCCACACCCACACCACGTTGTCCACGCCGAGCTTCTCGAACCGGTCGTGGATGTGGCGGTAGGCGGCGACGAACTCCTCGGGCGTGCCCGCGTCCGGCGTACGGAAATCCGTCTCCTGGTCGAAGGAGAAGAAGACTCGCTTACCGTACGCCTTGAGCCGCCTGGCCTGCGGATCGATGATCTCCTCGTCGAACTTCCCGGCCGCGACATTGGCCCAGCCCAGCTGGGTCTCCGTCCAGTTCTCGTGGTGCGGCTCGGTCCACACGGTGGACTCCCAGGCCAGCATCAGCATCCGGTCCCGGCCCAGCTCCTGCTCCTCGGGGGTGAGGAGCACTCCGTCGCGCTGCGTGTTGGACATGTCGTGGTAGTTGTAGACGAGATCGAGCTTGCGCCCGATCTTCTTCTCGAAGCCGTGCACGGCGTCCGTGAGCGAGCCGTTCGCCGCGTACGGGACGTACGCGCCCCACCAGGCCCCGCACGGCGGGGCCAGCTTCTCGTCCGGCGCGCACGGCCCCTGCGGCAGCGCGCCGGAGGCGGCGTTCTCCGGGAGGGCCTGGTCCGGGCCCGGCCCGTCCTTCTCCGCCCGGGCGACCCAGACCCCGAGCCCGGCGAGCAGGGCGCCGACGGCGGCGAGGACGAGCGCCAGGTACGTGCCGCGGCTCGCCCCGGCGCGTACCCCCGTACGTATGTGGTCGCGCGTCATATATGGCCTTCCGGAGCGGGTTTGGCGCGTTCGGCCGCGCCCCGCGTCGCGGCGGGCAGCGGCATGGCGGGCAGCGGGGCCACGACCGTGCAGAAGACCGCGAGCGAGCCGAGGAACAGCGGGACGGAGAAGCCCGCCACGAGGAAGAGCGCGGTGGCGGTGAGCGTGGCGAGGGAGAGGCTCAGCGGCGCGGCCAGCGCCAGGGCCTCCAGCCGGGCGGCCGGGCGCAGACCGCCGGGCAGCGGGAGGAGCAGGGCGCACCCGGGGCCGAAGGTGACGAAGAGCAGGATGGGGATCCAGCGCAGCGGCACCCCGTCGGGGAGCGCGGTCGCCGCGAGGGCGGGCCACCCGGAGAGGGCGAGCCCGGCTCTGAGCCAGGGCCGGGAGTGGAGCTGCGGCTGGTGGGCGGTGCGTTGGTCCATGGCGGCTGCCTCCGTGTTCGTCATCGGGCGGGAGTCGCGGGAGTGCCGGGAGTCGCGGGAGTGGGCGCGGGAACGGGGGTCTCGACGTGTTCCAGCAGCAGGCCGTAGCGGCTCTCCTCCACGACCTTGAAGTGCGGCGACCGCTTCAGCGCCTCGCGCATCCGGGCGAAACCGCCCGCCGGCAGATACCCCTCGCCGATGGTGGCCTTCTCCTGGGACGGGGTGAGGATCACGTACGCCGGACGGCCGTCCGGGATGCCCTCGTCGAGGTAGCGGGCGGGATCCTTGAGCATTCTCAGGTTCTCCGGCACTTCCTGTTCGGTGAAGAACCAGCGCTCGTACCGGTCGTAGCGGTAGTACGCGCCGGGGAAGGAACCGGTGGTGGCGAGGATCAGCGAGCCGTCCGGCGCCCGGTCGTAGGCCCGTTCGACGAACGCGTTCTCGGCGGGCGGCGCGTACTGCATGCCCTCCTTGCCGTAGTACGAGGGCAGGAAGCCGACGAGCAGGGCGGCCAGGGCCACGGGAAGCACCAGGGCCGTCGCCCGGCGGGCCAGGCGCCGGGCCTTCTCCCGTCCCGCGGCGGGCGGTACGAGCGCGGCGGCGGCGAAGAACGCCGTGCCCGGCAGCCCGAACAGATAGACGCGGAACAGCATTTCCCCGCCGTAGTCGTTCACGGCGAACAGCGGTACGGGCGCCGCCGCGGCCAGCAGCAGCGGCAGCGCGCTCCGTACCAGCCTGCGCCGCAGCAGCACCGCGGTCGCGGCCAGTGCGCCCAGGACCAGCACCATCAGGATGTTGGCGGTGCCCACCAACTCCGGCCCGGGACCGGTCGGTTCACCGGCGAAGCCCGGGCGGGAGTTCTTCAGCAGGTCGCCCGCCGAGTCCCGCAGGGTGGCCAGGGTGTCCAGGAAGAGGACGCGGCCCATCGTCAGGTCCCAGACGAGCATGATGAGGCCGGTGACCACGAGCAGCCCGATGTTGCGGTAGCGGCGGGTCAGACAGAGGGCCATGAGCGTCATGCAGAGCATCACGGGGGTGAGTTGGTGCGAGGCGTTGACGGCGGCGATCAGCGGGGCGAGGATCGCCACGCAGACCGCGCGCTGTCTCAGGGTGGTGGGCGGCGGCACCGACGTCGCCGACGGATCGAGGCGGGAGCGCTCGCGCAGCCGGCCGGCCGATCCGGGCCGTACGAAGTGCCGTACGACCACGGCGAACACGGTCAGGAAGAGCAGATAGGCGAAGCCCTGCGGCGCGAGGTAGTCCTGGCCCACCCAGTTGGCGAGCTGGAAGATCCAGACGGCGGTCCAGACGAGCCGCCAGTCGTCGGTGAAGGTGCGGTAGATCAGGATCAGCACCGGAAGCATGAGCAGCCCGAAGAGCACCGGCGCCCAGTTGGTGTACGAGGCCGCGCCGTGCACCCCGAAGGCTCTGATCAGCGCGGCGTTGAGCGAGAAGAAGCCCGGCCACTGGTCGTACGCGGACATCCCGCCGGAGAGCCGCTGCTGCGGGTGGAAGGTGCCCTCGGCGAGCAGCCGCGCTATCACGGCGTCGTGCTTGGACGCCCAGGCGTAGCGCACGGAGTCGTAGAGGATGCCGGGCGGCGCCTTGAGCGCGACGAGCATCGCGACGCAGTAGGTCAGCGGCCACCACGGGGCGGTCCCGGCCCGGCGCAGGCTGACGAGGAAGCCGAGGGAGAGCACGGCGAGCGAGGCGTAGTACGCGACCGGGAAACGGTCGAGGAGACCGAACTCCCCGATGTCCCGGAACCCGATCCGGGGCAAGGACCAGGTCCAGAGGACGGCCGCGATCAGCAGCGGTGGCCAGGTGAGGAACCGCTGGAAGCGGATCAGGAACGACGCGCCCGGGCCGCGGCGCGGCGGACGGGGCGGGAGGGGCGGGCGCGGGTCGGTACGCGGTGGACCGGTGCGCGCCTGGTCGGTGGGCGCCTGGTCGGTGGGCGCCTGGTCGGTGGGCGCCTGGCCAGTGGATGCCTGGCCGGTCGGCGCCTGGCCGGTACGCGGCGGACCGGTGCGCGCCTGGCCAGTGGGCGCCTGGCTGGTGGACGCCTGGTCGGTGGGCGGCGGACCGGTGCGCGCTTGGCCAGTGGGCGCCTCGCCGGTGCGTGCCGGGTCGTTGGTTTCGGAGCCGGTCGTGCTGTCGGTACGCGCGGTCATGAGATACCTTCCCCCCTCGTCATCATCCGTCACCGTTCAGCGCCGTTCAGCGCCGTTCATGACCATCCGTCCGTAACGACCCGGCATGGCCGCCCGCCCGTGACTGCCGTCCGTGGCTACCCGGCGAATTCCGGCCCCTTCACCCGCGCCCGCGCGCCCCGGTACAGCCGCCAGCCCAGCGTGGCCGGCGAGTCCCGGTACGGCGCCACCTTCGCCCGCTCCCCCGCTGCCGCCCCGCCCGCCATCCAGGACGCGACGTCCGCCGCGGTGTGGGTACGGCGCACGATGAGCCGGGCGATGCGGTACGGCTCGTCGCGCCCCGAGCTGAGGGCGTGCCGTACGGCGACGGCCGAGGCGTACCCCGCGCCCTCGGCCGCCCGGCGCACCGCGCGGCTGTTGTAACCGTGCGGATAGGCGAGATGCGCGACCTCGCGGCCGAGCGTGTCCTCCAGCACGTCCTTGGATTCCCTCAGTTCACGCCGGAGAGCGGGGCCGCGCAGGGTGTCGAGCTGGGCGTGCGTGACCGTGTGCGCCCCGACCTCCAGGCCGTACGACTCCAGCCGGCCCGCCTGGGCGAGGGTCATCATCGACGCGGGCGGCAGCAGGCTGGTGCGGCCCGGGGTGATGGCCCCGGTGGTCAGATAGGCGGTGGCGGGCAGGGCCCGGGCGGCGAGCGCCTCGGCCGTCGGGCCCGGCAGATCGGCGAAGCCGTCGTCGAAGGTGAGGACGACCGGCCGGGACGGCAGCGGCGCGCGCCGGGTGAGGTGCCGGACCAGGGTGCTGACGGGGACGGCGGTACGGCCGCTCGCGGTGACCGCGTCGAGATGAGCGGCGAAGTCCCTTGGCGTGACGGTGAATTCGGCGATCCAGGCGGGCGGGTCGTCCATCACGGCGTGGTAGAGGAGGACGGGGATCCGGTCGGGCGTGCCCCACTCCGGCGTGCGCCGGTCCGGTGTGTCCCACTCCGGCGTGTCCCACTCCGGCGCGTGCACGTCCGGTGTGTTCCGGTTCAGTGTGTTCCGGTCCGGTGGGTTCTGCTCCCGCGCGTGCCGGTCCGGTGTGTGCCGGTCCGGTGTGTTCCGCTCCGTCACGGCGTCCTCCCGGTGGCACCGCCGCGCGCCCGGAGCCGCGCCTTCGCGTAGCCGAGGGGGCCGTACAGCATCCCCCGGCGCTCCAGGCGGGAGAGGGAGCGCGGCCAGGGGTACGACTGCGCGCCGTGCGTGCCCGGCGCTTGCGTCATGTCGCCGGCGGCACCACCGGCGTGCGCGTCGTACGGGCGGTGCGCCGAGATCGCGCGGGCGTGCGCCAGTCCGCGTGGCACCTTCACGAGCAGGGCCGGCAGCAGGGCGGGGCGGCGTACGAGGATCGCCGTGAGGTACGCGGTCAGGCCCGCGCCGTATCCGTACGCCTGGTTCCGCAGGTCCTGCCAGGTCTCGCGGTGGTGGTGCCAGACCAGCGCCTCGGGGGTGTAGCGCAGCCGGTGCCCGGCGGTGAGGACACGGACGAAGGCGTAGAGGTCGTCACCGCCCTTGGCGGGTGTGCCGGTGCCGGTGGCCGGGTCGAAACCGCCGACGGCACGCAGCGCGTCGGCGCGGAACGCCATGTTGGCCCCGGAGCCGAAGCTTCCGGCCGTGAACGGGAAGAGGGGTTCGCCCGCGGGCGGCGCCGCCGGGTCGTACAGCCGGGGCGCGAAGCCTTTGGCGAAGCCTCCGTGGCTCTCCAGCAGGATCTGCGCGGGGGTGGTCAGCCGGGCCGGGAGGATGAGGCCCGTGGTGCAGCCGAGGCCGGGGTCCGCCGCGAAGGGCGCGGTGAGGGCGGAGAGCCAGTGCGGGTCGGCGATCACGTCGTCGTCGGTGAAGGCGAGGACCGGGGCGGCGCGGTCCGCCGCCGCGACGCCGCGGTTGTGGGCCACGGCGAGGCCGGGGCGCGGCTCGTGCGCGTAGTCGACGCGGCCTGCGTAGCGGGAGACGACCAGGTCGCGGGTGGCGGTGGTGCGGGGCGCGTTGTCGACGACCAGGACGCGGAAGTCGGGGTGGTCCTGGGCGAGGAGCGAGTCGAGGGCGCGGGCGAGTTGGCCGGCGCGCTCGCGGGTGGCGACGACGACGGCCGTACGCGGGGGAAGGGGCGCGGGCGGTGCCGGATCCGGGTCGGCGGGGGACCCCGCGCCAGGGGCCGCCTCCGGCCCGCGGAAGGCGGCCACCAGCGCCTCCGCCGGGTCCTGGCCCGCCGCCACCCGGCAGGTCACCGTCGCGACGGGGCGGCCGTCGATCCGCACCAGCGCGTACACCGCCCCCTCCCCGAGGGGCGGGCCGCCGGGCGCCGGGCGGAGGGAGCGGACGGTGCCGTCGGCCGCGCGGAGATCGAGCTCGGCGACGGCGACGGCCGCCGGAACCGCCGGAACCTGCGGGCGGCGTAACGGCGGGCGACGGTCAGGCCCACCCCCGCCGGCCTCCGGGCCCGTCCCCTCGCCGGTCCCCCGACTCGTCCCTCCGCCGACCGCGCGGCCCGTCCCCCCGTCGGCTGCTCCGTCGGGCTCTGCGCCAGTACCTGAGCCGGTGCCCGCGCCAGTAACTGAGCCGGTGTCTCTACCCGTCGTCCGTGGTGTGTGCGTCATCGCTCCCCCTGGTCGGTTGATGCGCCGCCCGCCCCCGTGCCGCGTGCCGCGCGTTCGTCAGCTGTCCCGCAGGCGGCCGTCCCGCAGGCGGCCCATCCGGTTCAGCGCCGTCTTCGCGTGCGCGGCCAGCCGGGGCCGCTCCCGTACGAAGCCGTGCGCCCGGCGGACCGGCTCCTTGCCCAGCCGGTAGAGGGCGCCCCGCACCCCCGGGCGGGTCACGGCGCCCTCGTGGACCCGCAGGCCGCCGGTCTTGAGCGCGTCCTTGTACTCCGCCGCGCCCCGCCCCAGATCGAGCACCCCGATCCCGGCCGCCGCCGCGGCCTCCGCCATCCGCAGATGCAGGATCAGGCCCGGCGAGAACTTGGCGAAGTCCGGGTCGTACGCCGGGAACCAGCACGACAGCACCGTGCGCGAACGCAGCCCGAAGTGCGCCGCCACCGGGCGGTCCGCCACGTACAGCACGGAGAGCACGCCGGAGCACCCCGGCGTACGGGTCGTGGCGAGCTGCTGTACGAGTGCGCTGATCCACTCCTTCGCGAAGCGGTCACGGCGGCCGGTCCTGCGGTACTGCGCGGACTTCCACTCCATGAGCGTGCGCAGCGCCGCCGGGTCGCGCTCGTCGAAGACGAAGCGGACCTCGCCCGCCTGCCGGCCGAGCCTGCGCTCCTTCGCCGCCGTCGTGCGGAAGAACTTGGGCGACCGGGCCCGCAGGGCCGCCGCGTACGCCTCGTACCCCTCCCCGACCTCGATGACCGGGGACTCGAACCCGGCGGGTTCACCGGCGCCGCCCGGGACGAACAGCCGCTGGCCCGCTTCGAGGTTGTCGTACTCCCAGGCCACCAGCGAGCAACCGGCGAGCAGTTCGCGTGCCGTGAGCCGCAGTCCGCCGCGGAACACCCCGCCCTGACAGTCGGAGACGCCGAGGCCGATGGCCCTTCCGTGCCCCAGCGGGCCGCGCTCGTACGGGAAGAATCCCACCGGCTCGCCGGGCCCGCCGGGCCCGCCCGTGGCCGTACCGGACGCGCCCGGCGCGCCTCCCGTCCCCTCCCGTACGACGGCGACACGCGCGCCCGGCCGGACGCGGCCGACCGCCAGGGTGAATTCCGGTTCCATGAAAGGGCTGGCGGGAGCCCCGGACTTGGCGCGCAGCTCGCGCCAGGACTCGATTTCCGCGTCGTCCAGATCCGCGGGTGCCACCACGCGCAGGCGCGCAGTGCGGCGCACATCGTTCAACTCGACCAACTCGACCCCCCGGTCGCATCCCCCCGCGAACCCGTGTCCCCCGTGGGCCCGCACTCGACAGGACGTTACCGGCCCACATCATTCCGGGACAGTGCCAGTCGCCCATCTCGTCACGGATCAGGGCATCGCACGCAACAGGTGGTGCAGAAGGGTGCGGGAGGTGGAGGAGGCAGGGAAGGCGGAGGAGGTGCTGAAGGTGTCCAGAGGCGCGGTGGACACGGGTGTGCGCCCATCCGGACCAGTGGGGCCTGATCCGGACCGGCGCCCTGAAGTGACTCTCCGCCGAACTCTCCGGCCGAACGTCGCGCCGAACTTGCGCCGAACTTGCGTCGAACTCTGCGCCGGGCGACGGGCCGCCTCAGAGGCGCAGTCCCACGGCGAGTGCGATGGTCAGCCCCAGTGTGCAGACCGCGATCACGAACCAGGCTTGCTGTTTCCCTTCCGGAGTCATGGCCGCTGCCGGCCTTCACGGTCACGTTCCCGCAGGTAGTCCATGAACGTACGGCACATGCGCGCCAGTGCCCGCATGTAGACCCAGTGGGCCATGGCGCCGGGCCCGGGTCCGCTGTCGGTCAGGTCGTACCAGTCCTTGAGTGCTCCTTTGGCCCGTACGGTGTGCTCGGCCTCGGGGATCGCCTCCACGATGGAGACGAGCCTCGCGCCGTGGCCGACGAGCCGGGCGGTGAGGTCCGCGATCTCGGCGGGCGGCGGCATCATGCGATGCGGCGCCAGCGCGCGATCGGCGTCGAACCCTATGGCGTTGTGGTCCACGCACTCCGAAGTGTGTGAAGTGTGAGGAGTCTGCGCGGAGTCGGCGTTGTAGGTGGTGTGCGCGTTTTCTGCTGTGCCACCTGTTCTGTCGTCTGTCACTGTGTTCACCTTGGCCCCCGTCTTCGTGTGCTGTGCTGCTTGGCCCTGTTGAACAGAAAACAGCCTTATGACCCTCCGCGAGTACCGTGGAGAACAGTCTGATGATGAAAGCCATGAACGCTTGGGGGAGTTGGACACATGGCGAGTAATTCCCGCACTCCGAACACCGGTCTCGCCGGTTTGCTGGCGCAGGCGAAGTGGTCCCGTGCGCAGTTCGCACTGATCATCAACCGCATCGGCGCCGAGGCCGGGCTCGAACTCCACTACGACCAGTCGGCGGTCTCCCACTGGGTCGCGGGCACCATGCCCAAGGACCAGGTCAGGCCGCTGATCGTGGAGGCTTTCGCACGGAAACTGGGCCGTCCGGTCACGCACGCCGAGGCCGGACTGCCCGTCGCGCGCCCGGGCCCTCCGGGCTCCGGCTTCACCGGCGCCCCGGGGGGCTCCGCCGGTTTCACCGCTTCCGTCGGCTCCACCGGCTCCGCCGGTGTCAACACGATCGAAGAACTGGCCGACATGGGGAGAGCAGACATGGATCCGTCACGTCGCGGCCTGATCGCCGCAGGGCTCTTCTCCGCCGCCGTCGTCGTCCCGCTCTTCCCCGATCTGGCCCACGCGGCGGCCCCTTCGACACCCGCTCCAGGGAAGCGGACCGTACGGATAGGCGCGCCACAGGTACAGGCCGTACGCACAATGACGGACCGGATAGCGGACATTCTGGATGAACTCGGGGGCGGTCACGCGCGCCCGATGGCGGCGGCGTTTCTGGTGAACACGGTCATGCCGTGGCTGAAGGCGGAAGCCGCCGAGCCCGTGCGCAACGACATGCTCGCCGCCGCCTCCGACCTGGTCTACCTGACCGGCTGGATGGCGATGTACGAGCGGGCGCACGGGCTGGGCCAGCAGTACTACCTCAGGGCCCTGGAGCTGGCCGGTTCCGCGGGGGACCACGTCACGTACTGCCGGACGCTGCGCGGCATGTCCCTCCAGGCGTCGAACCTCGGGTACGGCAAGCGGGCGCTGGAGCTGGCCGACTCGGCCGCCGAGGCGTCGCCGAAGGCCGAGCCGCGCCTCCAGGCCTTCCTGTCGGGGCAGCAGGCGCACGCGGCGGCGATGGTCGGGGACAAGCGGCAGGCGTTCGGCCGGCTGCGCCAGACGGAGGCCGCGCTGACCAAGGCGGACAACCGGCGTGAGTCGATCGGCGGCTACGACAGGACCGCGTACCTCTTCCATGTGTCGCACGTGCTGTACGAGTTCAAGGACCTGCCGGGCTCGATATCCGCGCTCCAGCAGTCCCTCCAGGTGCAGCAGAAGCACGAGCGCCAGGGGCGCGTCCACTTCCTCGCCGTACTGGCGCAGCGCCAGTTGGAGCTCGGCCACCTGGAGGCGGCGTGCGGGAGCTGGTGGCAGTTCCTGGACGACTACGAACACGTCTCGTCGGCCCGCGGGGACGAGCACTTCGAGACGATGCGGCGGCGGTTGAAGCCGTACGCGAAGACGCTGGCCGTACGGAAGCTGCGGCCCCGGATCGACGAGGTCGCCGCGCTGAAGGGGTAGGTGGGCACAGAGGTCCCGCCCGCGGGCGGGGAGCGGCCCCGTGTCAGTGGACGCGGGTGCCGTTCCGCCAGACCGAGGAGACCAGGGGGACGCCGGGCCGGTAGGCGAGGTGGACATGGCTCGGGGCGTCGAGGAGGGCGAGGTCGGCGCGGGCGCCGGGGGTGATCCGGCCGATGTCCGTCCGGCGCAGGGCCGCGGCGCCGCCCGCGGTGGCCGACCAGACCGCCTCGTCCGGGGTCATGCCCATGTCGCGTACGGCGAGCGCGACGCAGAACGGCATCGAGGAGGTGAACGACGAGCCGGGGTTGCAGTCGGTGGAGAGCGCGACGGTCGCGCCCGCGTCGAGCAGCCGGCGCGCGTCCGGCCAGGCGGCGCGGGTGGAGAACTCGGCGCCGGGCAGCAGCGTGGCCACGGTGGAGCTGTGGGCGAGGGCGTCGACGTCCGCGTCCGTGAGGTGGGTGCAGTGGTCGGCGGAGGCGGCGTCGAGTTCGACGGCGAGCTGGACACCGGGGCCGTACGAGAGCTGGTTGGCGTGGACGCGGGGGTGCAGGCCCTTGGCGCGGCCCGCGGTGAGGATCGCGCGGGCCTGGTCGCCGTCGAAGGCGCCCCGCTCGCAGAAGACGTCGATCCAGCGGGCGTACGGGGCGCACGCGTCCAGCATCTCGCCGGTGACGAGGGCGACGTACGCGGCCGGGTCGGCGGCGTGGTCGGGCGGGACGATGTGCGCGCCGAGGTAGGTGACCTCGTCGGTCCGCTCCCGGGCGATACGGAGGGCGCGGGCCTCGTCGGCGACGGTCAGCCCGTAGCCGGACTTGGTCTCCTGCGTGGTGGTGCCCTGGCGGAGCGCCTCGGCGAGGTAGCGCGCGACGTTGGCGTCCAGCTCGGCGTCGGTCGCGGCGCGGGTGGCGGCGACGGTGGTGCGGATGCCGCCCGCGGAGTAGGCGCGGCCGGACATGCGGGCGTTGAACTCCTGGGTCCGGTCGCCCGCGAAGACCAGGTGGGAGTGGGAGTCCACGAAGCCGGGGAGGGCGGCCCGGCCACCGGCGTCGACGGCGTTGTCAGTGGCGGGTGCTTTGCTTGATTCACCGACCCAGGCGATGCGGTCGCCGTCGATGACGACGGCCGCGTCCTGGATCAGACCGATAGGGGTTCCGTCACCGAGAGAGGGGTCGTTGGTGACCAGACCGGCGATGTTGGTGATGAGGGTGGTGGTGGTCCCGGTGGTGGTGGCCGTGGCCGTGGTCGTCGTCATGGAAAAAATGATCTCCTTCGGCCGCGCGGGGGCTCGTGCGGGCCGCGCGGGGCGGCGTTTCGGGCGCTCCGTGCGGCGGGTGGGCCGCGCGGGGCGTGGTGCCGGCGGCGCGGTCCGTGGGGTCAGCCGCGCAGGGCGGCGATGGACCGGTCGAGGGCTGCCGGGACATCGGGGATCAGGGCATGGGCTCCGTCGCGTACGACATGACGGCCGCCCACGACCGTATGGCGTACATCAGCCGCGGAGGCGGCGAATACGGCGGTCTCCGCGCCGAGCCGTGGCAGCGTGCCCGCTGTTCTGACGGAGTCCAGCGCGATCGTGACGAGGTCGGCGAGCGCGCCGGGCCCGATGCGGCCCGCGTCGGGCCGGCCGAGGGCCGCGTGGCCGCCCGCGGTGGCCGCGTCGAGGAGCGTCGCCGCCGTCCAGTGACCGCGGCGGCGGGAGCGCAGCCGTTCGTTCAGCTCCATCGCGCGGGCCTCCTCGAAGAGGTCGATGACGGCGTGGCTGTCGCTGCCGAGGGAGAGCGGCGAGCCCGCGCGCTGGAGCAGTCCGGCGGGGCCGGTGCCGTCGGCGAGGTCGCGCTCCGTGGTGGGGCACATGCAGGTGCCGGTGGCGGCGGTGCCCAGGAGTGCGATGTCCGCGTCGGTGAGGTGGGTGTTGTGGACGCCGGTGGTACGGGGGCCGAGGACGCCGTGGTCGGCGAGCAGCCGGGTGGGCGTGACGCCGTGGACGGCGAGGCAGGCCTCGTTCTCCGCGGTCTGCTCGGAGAGATGGACATGGAGCGGGGCGCCGTGTTCCCCGGCCCAGGCGGCGACGGTGGCGAGCTGTTCGGCGGGGACGGCGCGTACGGAGTGGACGGCCGCGCCGATCAGCGCCTGGTCGCTGTCCTTGACGGCCGAGGCGAGGGCGGAGGCGCGCTCGGCCCAGGCGGTCGCGTCACCGTCGGAGAAGCGGAGCTGGTGCCGCTCAGGGGGTTCGCCGCCGCGCCGCCGGGCGATGCCGGAGGAGAGATAGGCGGTGTCGAGGAGGGTGATCCGGATCCCGGCCTCGGCCGCCGCCGCGATCAGCGCCTCGCCCATGGCGTTGGGCTGGTCGTAGGGCGTCCCGCCGGGGGCGTGGTGGAGGTAGTGGAACTCACCGACGGAGGTGATGCCGGCCAGCGCCATCTCGGCGTAGACGGCGCGGGCGAGGGCGAAGTACGAGTCGGGGGTCAGCTTGGCGGCGATCCCGTACATGATCTCGCGCCAGGTCCAGAAGGTGCCGGAGCCGACCTGGACGGTGGAGCGCAGGGCGCGGTGGAAGGCGTGCGAGTGGGCGTTGGCCAGTCCCGGGAGGGTCAGGCCGCGCAGGACGGTGGCGCCGGGGGGCGGGGTGGTGACCTGGGTGCGTACGGCGGTGATCCGGCCGCCGGTGACGTCGACGGCCACGCCGGGCTCGACATGGGGCCGGCCGTCGGTGAGCCAGGCGTGCTCCAGCCAGTAGGTGCGGGCCGGTTCGGGCGGGCCGGCGGGGCCGGCGGTCTCCGCGCTCCCGGTCCGGGCGGCGCCGGTGCCGGTGGCCGGGGTGGCGGATTCCGGCCGGGCGGTGACCTGGGTCCGGCCCGAGGAGGCGGTCGGCCGCTTCATGCGCACGCGAGTCCTTCCAGTACGTCGGCGAGGGTGAGGACACCGGCCACGCAGTCGTCCTCGGCCGCGGATTCGGCCGGGGAGTGGGAGACGCCCGTGGGGTTCCGTACGAACAGCATGGCGGTCGGGAGGGAGCCGGACAGAATGCCCGCGTCGTGTCCGGCGCCGGTGCCGAGCACGGGAACCTCACGGCCCCCGGATCCGGCCCGGTCCGCCACCCGGCCCCCGGATCCGGGGCGGTGGGCCAGGATGCGGGCGAGTTCGTCCCGCAGGGCGTGCTCGAACTCGACCACGGGGGTGAAGGACTCCCGTACGACCCGCACGTCGATGCCCGCGCGGTCCGCGGCCTCGCGGGCGGCGGCCTCGATCGCGGCGACGACGGTGTCCAGGGCGGACTGGTCGGCGGCGCGGGAGTCCAGCCAGCCGCGGACGAGGGAGGGGATGGCGTTGACGCCGTTGGGCTCGACGGAGATCTTGCCGAAGGTGGCGAGGGCCCCGGCGAGTTCCGCCTCGCGGCGGGCGGCCAGGACGGTCTCCGCGTACGTCAGCATCGGGTCGCGGCGGTCGGCGAGACGGGTGGTGCCCGCGTGGTTGGCCTCGCCGTGGAAGTCGAAGCGCCAGCGGCCGTGCGGCCAGATCGCGGACGCGATGCCGACGGGGTCGCCGGAGAGGTCGAGGGCGCGCCCCTGCTCGACGTGGAGTTCGACGAACGCGCCGATCCGGGCGAGGCGTTCGGGGTCGGGGCCGAGGGTGGCCGGGTCGTATCCGGCGGCCTCCATCGCCTTCGGCAGCGGGATGCCCTCGCCGTCGCGCAGCTCATGGGCCTGGGCGGCGGTGAGCCGGCCCGCGGTGAGCCGGGAGCCGACGCAGGCGAGACCGAAGCGGGCGCCCTCCTCGTCCCCGAAGTTGGTGATGGCCAGGGGCTTGGTGAGCCGCGCTCCCCTGCGCCGCAGCTCGTCCAGCGCGGCGAAGGAGGAGACGACACCGAGGGGCCCGTCGAAGGCGCCCCCGTCGGGTACGGAGTCGAGATGCGATCCGGTGACGACGGCGTCCCCGGCGAGGGGGTCGCCGAGCCAGGCCCACTGGTTGCCGTTGCGGTCGACCTCGCAGGTGAGACCCCGGTCCTCGGCCTGCGCGCGGAACCAGGCGCGGCAGTCCGCGTCGGCGGCGGTCCAGGCGTAGCGGCGGTAGCCGCCGCTGCCCGGGTCGCGGCCGAGGGGGGCGAGATCGCGCCACATCTCCTGGAAGGAGGCGGGCTCGCGGGAGGAGGAAGGCTCCTGCGAGGAGGCGGGCTCGTGGGAGGAAGCGGGGGCCGTCATGCCGTGGCGCCCTCGGCCGGCGCGGCGGCGGTCGTGTCCTCGCGCATGGGGACGCGGACGTCGCGCTCCTCGGCGACCGTCTCCGCGAGGTCGTACCCGGCGTCGACATGGCGGATGACGCCCATGCCCGGGTCATTGGTGAGCACGCGGCGGATCTTCTCGCCCGCGAGCGGCGTCCCGTCGGCGACCGAGACCTGGCCCGCGTGGATCGAGCGGCCCATGCCGACGCCGCCGCCGTGGTGGATGGAGACCCAGGAGGCACCGGAGGCGACGTTGACCATGGCGTTCAGGAGCGGCCAGTCCGCGATGGCATCGGAGCCGTCGAGCATGGCCTCGGTCTCGCGGTACGGGGAGGCGACCGAGCCGCAGTCCAGGTGGTCGCGGCCGATGACGAGCGGCGCGGCGAGTTCGCCGGAGGCGACCATGTCGTTGAAGCGCTCGCCCGCCTTGTCGCGCTCGCCGTAGCCGAGCCAGCAGATCCGGGCGGGCAGGCCCTGGAAGTGGACGCGCTCGCCCGCCATCTTGATCCAGCGGTGCAGGGACTCGTTCTCGGGGAAGAGGTCGAGGATCGCCCGGTCGGTCTTGTGGATGTCGGACGCCTCGCCGGAGAGCGCCGCCCAGCGGAACGGGCCCTTCCCCTCGCAGAAGAGCGGCCGGATGTAGGCGGGCACGAAGCCGGGGAAGGCGAAGGCCCGGTCGTATCCGGCCAGTTGGGCCTCGCCGCGGATGGAGTTGCCGTAGTCGAAGACCTCGGCACCCGCGTCCATGAAGCCGACCATCGCCTCGACGTGCCGGGCCATCGACTCACGGGCCCGCCGGGTGAAGTCGGCGGGCTTCTCGGCGGCGTACGAGGCCATGTCGTCGAAGTCGACGCCGATCGGCAGGTACGCCAGCGGGTCGTGCGCGGAGGTCTGGTCCGTGACGATGTCGACGGGCGCGCCCTCGGCGAGCATGCGCGGCAGCAGTTCGGCCGCGTTGCCCAGCAGCCCGATGGAGAGCGGACGGCGGGCGTCGCGCGCCTCGGTGGCGAGCTGGAGGGCGTGTTCCAGGCTGTCGGCCCGCACATCGAGGTAGCGGTGCTCGATACGGCGGTCGATGGCGCGCGGGTCGCAGTCGACACAGATGGCGACCCCGTCGTTCATGGTCACGGCGAGCGGCTGGGCGCCGCCCATGCCGCCCAGACCGGCGGTGAGGGTGATCGTCCCGGCGAGCGTGCCGCCGAACTTCTTGGCGGCGACGGCGGCGAACGTCTCGTACGTGCCCTGGAGGATGCCCTGCGTGCCGATGTAGATCCACGACCCGGCCGTCATCTGGCCGTACATGGTGAGCCCGAGGGATTCGAGCCGGCGGAACTCCTCCCAGTTGGCCCAGTCGCCGACCAGGTTGGAGTTGGCGAGCAGCACGCGCGGCGCCCATTCGTGGGTCTGCATGACGCCCACGGGCCGGCCGGACTGGACGAGCATCGTCTCGTCCTGCTTGAGCGTGCGCAGCGTCCGCACCATGGCGTCGAAGGAGCGCCAGTCGCGGGCGGCCTTGCCGGTGCCGCCGTAGACGACGAGCTTGTCGGGGTGTTCGGCGACCTCGGGGTCCAGATTGTTCTGGAGCATGCGGAGGGCCGCTTCCTGCTGCCATCCCAGGGCGCTCAGTTCCGTACCGCGCGGTGCCCGTACGGGCCGGGGTCCTGACATGGCGGGTGCCTCCTCCGTGACGCTCCTGTTGAACAATCTATTCACATCCTGACCGGATGAATAGAACTAGTCAACCACTGCGGGGTCGCCCACCGGATGATTGGCTGGCGCCCATGCCCTCAGACACGCCCTCGGACCCGCCCCCGGACACGCCGTCGGACCCGCCCCCGAACATGCCCCCGGACACGCCGTCGGACCCGCCCCCGGACGCCTCCGCGCGCCTCTCCCCCGCCGCCCGTCGCGACCGCGCCGTACGGGCCGCCGTCGAGCAGGGGCTGGTCGGGGACGCGGCCCCGGTCGTCGCCCTGCTCGACGTGGCCGGGATCCGCGCCTCGGCCGCCGCGCTCCACGCCGCCTTCGCCGAGGTCACCGCGCCCGGCACGCCCGTCCTGCACGCCTTCGCCGTCAAGGCCGCGCCCCTGGTGCCCGTACTGCGCCTGCTGGCCGCGGAAGGGATCGGCGCCGAGGTCGCGAGCCCCGGGGAGCTGGCGCTCGCCCGGGCGGCGGGGGTACGGGCCGACCGCACCGTCCTCGACTCCCCCGCCAAGACCGCCGCCGAACTGCGGGACGCCTTCGCCCTCGGCATCGCCGTCAACGCGGACAACCCGCAGGAGCTGGCCCGTATCGACGCGCTGGTCGGCTCGGCCACCGGGGCCGGAGGCCGCGCCGCCCCGGGCCCCGGGGCCCCGGCCACCGCCGCCTCCCCCGTCCCGCCGTGCGGAGTGCGGGTCAATCCGCAGCTCGGCGCCGGTTCCATCGGGGCGCTGTCCACCGCCACCGCCACCTCCAAGTTCGGCGTCGCGCTGCGCGACGAGGGCGCCCGCGCCTGGGTGGTCCAGGCGTATCTGGACCGCCCCTGGCTCACCCGGCTGCACACCCACTCCGGCTCGCAGGGCGTCCCCCTCGACCTGATGGCCAAGGGCGTACGGAGCCTCTACGAGCTGGCCGAGGAGATCAACGCGGCAGCCGGGCGCCGGCAGATCGACACCCTCGACATCGGCGGCGGACTCCCGGTCAACTTCGCCGGCGACGAGGAGACGCCCACCTACGCCACGTACGCCCGGCTCCTCAAGGACACCGTGCCCGGGCTGCTGGACGGGCGGTACGGGCTGGTGACGGAGTTCGGCCGTTCGCTGCTCGCCAAGCACGGCGCCGTCCTGGCGCGCGTCGAATACGCCAAGTCCGCCGGGGGCCGGCCCATCGCCGTGACCCACGCAGGCGCGCAGGTCGCCACCCGTACCGTCTACGCCCCGGCCTCCTGGCCCCTGCGGATCGCCGCGTACGACGCCGGGGGACGGCCCAGGACGGGTCCCGCCGTGGCCCAGGACATCGCGGGGCCGGCCTGCTTCGCGGGCGACCTGCTCGCCGAGAACCGGCCGATGCCCCTGCTGGAGCAGGGTGATCTCGTCGCCGCGCTCGACACGGGAGCGTACTTCTTCACCGCCCACTACTCCTACAACAGCCTTGCCAGGCCGGGGATTCACGGCTTTGTCGTGAAAGCGGGTACCGGCGGCGAGGTGCGCTTCGCTACCGTACGAGAACAGCAGACGACCGACGGGATCGTGGCCGAGTCGGGCGGCGCGTACGCCGACGCGCTGCTGGACTGAGCAGCGGGAGCACGGGCGCGGAAGCACGGGAACGACCAGACGGAACATTCCGGGCGGGAACGACTCGGCGGGAACCACCAGATCCAGCCTTCTTCATATCAAGTACCTCGGAATCGCGTGCATGTTCCGATGGAAAATGCCAGAACACCCTCCCCTCGCGCGGACGTTGCGTAATCTCGCGGTTACTGCTGTACGGCAGTGCGCCCGCACGCCCGTCTGGGAGGAGAGTCCGCGTGCCCGGAATCGATGCGTGCCTGGAAGAGGCCATGAGCCTGCCGGGAGCGCGCGGCGCGGCGATCGTCGACTGGACGAGCGGGCTCGCCCTCGGCACGGCGGGCCAGTCACCCAACGGTGACCACGAGGCCACGGCGGCCGAAACCGCCGAACTGGCGCGCGCCGCGGCCGAGTACACGGCCTTCGCCCCCGAACCGCCGGACGGGTCCGCGTTACCCGGCGCGCCCGGCACGAGCGGACCGGGCGCCCCCGGCGGCGGCACGCAGGGCGCGGACGCCACGACGCGCGCGGACGCGAACAACGGCGACAGCGACGGCGACAGCGAGGGGCAGGGCAGCAAAGGCCCTCCCGTCCAGGATCTGATCGTCACCACCCGCACCGGCTACCACATCCTCAGCTTCGTCGAGACGACCTTCGACAGCAGCGTCTTCCTGCACCTCTGGATGGACCGCGACACGGGCAATCTCGCCCTCGCCCGGCTACGCCTCGGCCGCCTCGCCGAACGGCTGGTACTGGGATGACCGGCAGACCACAACCCCGTTCGCCCGACGCCGCCTCCACCCCGTCCACGCCCCAGGCCTCCACCGCCTCCGCCGCCTCCGTCGTCTCCCCGATGCTCGGGCGCCTCGCGGGCGAACGGGCCACCGGCGCCCTCCTGCGCGACCACGGCACGCTCTACCTCAGCGACGGCCGCGTCGTACACGCCGAGAGCCCCGCCGCCCCCGGCATCGACGTCCTCCTCACCGCCGGGGGCCGGCTGCCCCGGGCCGGCTGGGACGAGGCCGTGGACCGGGCGGGGACCCGCCGCGAGGTCGGCAGATTCCTCGTGGACAGCGGTTGGCTCCACAACGGCGAGCTGGAGATAGCCCACACCGGCGCGCTCTTCGACGCCGCCTTCTTCGCCCTCGCCCCCGCCAGCGGCCCCACCCGCTTCCGCTACGGAGCGGCCCACTGGATCGGCACCGTACGGCCCGTCACGGCGTCGGCCGTGGAGCGCGAGACCCTGCGGCGGCGCGAACTCCTCGACCAGGTCTGGCCGTACGCCGCCGTCGACACCGCCCCCGTCGTCGCCCGAAGACCGGCGCCCGGTCAGGCGGTCACCCGAAGACAGCGGGCCCTGCTGGAGCTGGCCGACGGCGTACGGACCCCGGTGGCCATCGCATGGACGCTGGGACGGCCCGCGTTCCACACCCTTCTCGACATCCGCAGGCTGGCCGCCGCGGGTCTGGTCGAGACACCCGACGACCCGTCGTCGGCCCCCCACGCGACGGTTCCCTCCTGGGTCGCGACGGTCTCCGCGGCCCCGGACATCGCCCTGTTACGCCGGCTCCGCGACGCACTGGAGGCAACCCTGTGACTTTCCGCCCCATCCACCGAGACTCCGAGGGTCCCCGGCCGGGAGCGGGCCCGTACGGCCCGGTCCGAACAGGCCGAGCCACGGCGTCATGAGGCGTGCTCTGCGGGCGCGCGCCGAGAGGAGACAGCTGATGACAGCGGAGGCCGACGTACTCGGCGAACTCAGGCGCCTTCGGGCGCGCCTCCCGCAGCTCACCGGGTCCCTCGCGGCCAGTACCGACGGTCTGGTGCTGGCGCAGGACACGGCGGACGTGGAAGCCGAGGGGGTCGCCGCGCTCACCGCCGCCGCGCTCGGCGTCTCCATGCGGCTGTCGGACGCCACCGGGCAGGGCGCCTTCAAGGAGCTGCTGATCCGGGGTGAGCTGGGGTACGTCGCCACGTACGCGGCGGGCTCCTCGGCGGTGCTGACCCTGCTGGCGGAGTCCAGGATCAACGTGGGCCGGCTGCATCTGGAGGCGCGCCGATCGAGCGCCCGGATCGGGGAACTGGTCGACGGCGCCCTCGAACGGCTGGAGAACGCCTGACCCATGGCCTCCTCCAGCCCGCAGTGCCCCTCTGTTCCCTCCACCTCCTCCGCCCCCTCGGGCTCCTCCGACTCCTCAGGCTCCTCCGACTCCTCAGGCTCCTCCGACTCCTTGAACCCCTCCACCCCCTCCCCCTCACGAAGAACACGCGCCCCCCGGGCGTCCGGAACTCCCCGGGCGTCCGTACGACGGAAAGGAAGTGCGACGTTCATGGCCAACACCGAAGCCGCTCTCAAAGAAGCGGTCACCGTCATCGAAGGGGCCCTCGGGGCCGCCCTCGTCGACTACTCCAGCGGCATGGCCCTCGGGACGGTCGGCGGCAGCAAGGATCTCGACCTGACCGTCGCCGCGGCCGGCAACACCGACGTGGTCCGGTCGAAGGTCCGCACGATGGAACTGCTCGGCCTGAAGGACGAGATCGAGGACATCCTGATCACGCTCGGGAACCAGTACCACCTGATCCGGCTGCTCAAGGGCCGCGGCAACAGCGGGCTCTTCCTCTACCTGGCGCTGGACAAGTCGCGGGCGAACCTGGCGATGGCCCGCCACCAGCTCAGCAAGATCGAGTCCGAGCTGGAGGTCTGACCACCGGCTCAGCGACGACGCCGTGCCCCGCCGGGCACGGCGTCGCCCGCGCCGAGCCCCGTCGTCCGGAAACCCTTCACCTTCGCACCGACGGGCCGCCCGGCTCCGGCCCAGTCCGTACGGACCCACAGCAGCGCGTCGTCCCGCTCCTCGCGCCGCCCCAGCCAGGCCGCCTTGAGCCACAGCCCGGCGCCCGCGCCCGCGAGGGCGGGCCCGGCGGCGGCCGGCAGCACGAACGAACTCGCCACGGCGGCGAGGAAGGCCGCCAGCAGCCACCACCGGTGGGCGCGCCGCCAGTTCCGCGCCGTCACGGCCCGGTCCTGGAGGAAGTCGAACTTCCCGGCGCGCGTCGCCGCGTCCGCCCACCCGGTGTACCGGCGCCGGCGTACGAGAGCGACGGCCACCGCGCACACCACGAAGAGCGCGGCGCCCGCGTACCCGCCGACGCGGCGTCCGGTCATCCCGGGCAGCAGCAGCCCGATCCCGGTGGCGAGCACCCCCAGCCACCACAAGGGGGCCGCCCCGGCCCGTACGACCACCGCCACCCGTGCCAGAGACTGTCCCGCGCGCGCCACGACCTACCCGCCTCCTCAAGCGTGCTGCCCCACCGTGTGGCGGCAGGTTAGTGACGGACTCTGAGCGTTTCCTGAGAACGAGGAATCCTCACCCGCGAAGAGCTTCACCAAGAGCTTGACGAAGAGCTTCACGAGGAGCACCGCCAAGGGCCCTCACTCCACGAAGAGTCCCCGCGCCGATGCCCGCGCGTCGAACTCCTCCAGCCGCGCCTGTGCGTCCGGCAGCCCGTCGCACATCGCCTCCAGCAGCACCCGGCCCAGCAGCATCGGCGCGCACGCCGTGTCGAAGGCGAGGCCCGTGCCGACCGCCGCCGGGATCAGCAGGTCGCTGTGGGCGGCGACCGGGGCGAAGGCCGAGTCCGCGACCGTCACCACCGTGAGCCCCGCCGAGCGCGCGTAGGCCAGCGCCTCCACGACCTCCTTCGGATGGCGCGGCAGCGCGAAGCAGAGCAGCGCGCTCGCGCCCGCGCTCCTCGCCGTGTCGATCCGGTCGGGGAGCATCGTGCCGCCCTCGTCCAGCAGCCGTACGTCCGGGTGGACCTTGGCCGCGAAGTAGGCGAAGCCGCGCGCCTGCGAGGAGGCCGCGCGCAGCCCGAGCACCGGCAGCGGGCGCGAGTCCGCGAGGAGCCGGCCCGCGCGCTCCACGGGCGCGGGATCGGCGAGGAGGTCCGCGAGCCGGCGCAGATTCTCGATCTCGCCGCGCACGGCCTGCTGGTACTCGTTGTACGGGGTCTCCCCCTCCGCCCGTTCGCCCGGCGAGACCTCCCGCAGGTGCCGGCGCAGCGCCGGGTAGCCGTCGAAGCCGAGCGCCACCGCGAAGCGGGTGACGGAGGGCTGGCTGACCCCGGCCAGCTCCGCCAGCTCGACGCTGGACAGGAACGGCGCGTCCACCGCCTGGCGCACCATGCTGTGCGCGATGCGCCGCTGCGTGGGCGTGAGGCGGTGGCCCTCGAAGAGCTGCTGGAGCCGGGCGGCGGGGCTGTCGCTCATGCGCGTTTCCCTCAATTCCCTTCCTGGGGTCGGTCGTGGCGCGGGGGGCCGTACCGGTCCAGGTACGGGTCGGGGTCCGTCGTCGTGGCCGGCGGGTGGGTGGTCAGGTCGTTCGCCAGCTCCGTGAACCGGTCGAGCAGTGCGGCCGCCGCCGTCACATCATCGGTCAACGGCCGGTCCTCCACCGCCTCGTCGAGCACGGACTCGGCCAGCGCGAACGCCCGGCCCACCGGCAGATCCGGCTCGGGCCGCAGCCCGCGCTGGCGCAACGTCCTTACGGCGGCGACGAGTTCACAGCCGACGACCAGCCGGTACGGGGCGGCGAGACGGAGGGTCTGCCGGGCGGCCAGGGAGGCGAAACTGGCCTGTTCCTCCACGCCCCGCGAGAGCACCGCGTGGCCGAGCGAGGCGGGCGCGGAGAACGCCCGCAGGTCGCCGAGGGCCGCGCCGGCCGCGTACTCCAGGATCATCACGCCGGAGCTGGCGGGCTCCGCGTCGGCGAGGAAGGGCCGCAGCCGGGTGAAGCCCGGCTCGTTGAGCGCGGAGAGCCGGGAGGTGGAGAGCCGCGCGGTCTGGACGAGCGAGAGCCTGAAGTGGTCCAGCGCCAGGGCGATCTGCGCCAGGTAGAAGCCGCCGTGGTGGTAGGCGGCGGGCACGGGGTCCTCGTCCGTGCCGGGACGGATCAGCGGGTTCTCGGCGGCGGCGTTGATCTCGACGGCGAGCGCCCGCTCCAGCGCGTCGGCGGCGTCCCGCGCCGGGCCGTGGATCTGCGGGACGCAGCGGAAGCCGTACGGGTCCTGGATGCGGCCGAGCGGCGGCCCAGGCCGTTCGGGGGCGCCGAGGATCGCCCGCAGGTCGGCGGCGACGGCGTACGAGCCGGGGTGGTGGCGCGCGGCGTGCACGGGCTCCGCGTACGCCTCGTACGAGCCGTCGACGGCCAGCAGGGAGAGCGCGGCGACGAGTTCGGTGGCGGCGACGAGGCGGCGCAGTTCGTGCAGGGCGAGCGCGGCCTGGCCGAGGGTCAGGGCGTTGCTGCTGATCAGGGCGAGGGCGTCGTTGTTGTCGAGCGGCTGGGCGGCGGGCGGCGGTCCGGTCCGCCCGGGGTGCTCGTCGGTGAGCTGCCAGGGGTGCTCCCCGGCGAGGGCGAGGCCCATCTGCGCGAGGGCGGCGATGTCCCCCGTGCCGACCGAGCCGAATTCGTGCACCAGCGGGTACGCGCCGGTCTCCAGGGCGTCGCAGAGGGCCGTGACGACGGTGGGCCGCAGCCCGGCGCCGCCCGCCAGGAGCTGGTTGGCGCGGACGGCGAGCATGGCGCGGACCTCGCGGGCGGGCAGCGGTTCCCCTATGGCGCCGGCGTGACTGCGCAGCAGGCGCAGCCCGTGGTCGGCCGCCGCCTCGGTGGGCACGGCTTCGGTACGGTTGGCGCCGACGCCGGTGGAGCGCCCGTACACCCGCCCCGAAGCGGCCAGCTCACGGGCGGTGTGCCAGCTCCGCTCGACCCGCTTGATCGCCTCGGTCCCGGGCACGGGACGGGCGGCGCCGTCGGCCAGCCGGACGATGTCGGAGACCGGGAGGCTCTGTCCGTCGAGCACGACGATGGACGGGACGTACGGGACAGGCGGAACTGCCGGAATGAACGGAATCGACGGGATCGTAGGATTCGACGGATTCGATAGATTCGCTGGATTCGACGGAGTGGCCGAAGCGGCCGGACCGGCACCCCCGTCCCCATCCCGTGGATCCATCATGCGGGACGACATCATGCTCAAAATCCCTCTTTTCGGACCTCGCGTCTCGCCCTGCGGTCTTCCGTAACCTGTGATTTACCCGCAGGCATTGACAATCTATTCAGGGAACAAGAACTCTGCATGACTATATGCAGCGAGGCAAGAGACGCGGGCATGAGACGCGGGGCGACTCAAGGGACTACTGATGATCACATTCGACGCGGTGAACAAACGCTTCCCCAACGGCACCACGGCGGTCCACGACCTGACGCTGGAGATGCCCGAGGGCGGCATCACCGTCCTGGTCGGCTCCTCCGGATGCGGCAAGACCACCACGCTCCGCATGATCAACCGCATGGTCGACCCGACCTCCGGCACGATCAGGCTGGGCGGCAAGGACATCCTCGACCAGGACGCCGCCGAGCTGCGGCGCGGCATCGGCTACGTCATCCAGCAGTCCGGGCTCTTCCCGCACCGCACGGTCCTGGACAACATCGCGACCGTGCCCCTGCTGCTCGGCTGGGGCCGCAAGAAGGCCCGGAGCCGGGCGGCGGAGCTGCTGGAGACGGTGGGTCTTGCGGCCGACGCCGGCAAGCGCTACCCGCACCAGCTCTCCGGCGGCCAGCAGCAGCGCGTCGGCGTGGCCAGGGCGCTCGCCGCCGACCCGCCGGTGCTGCTGATGGACGAGCCCTTCGGCGCGGTCGACCCGGTCGTACGGACGCAGCTCCAGGACGAGCTGCTCCGCCTCCAGCAGGAGCTGAACAAGACCATCGCGTTCGTCACGCACGACATCGACGAGGCGGTACGGCTCGGTGACCGCATCGCCGTCTTCCGTACGGGCGGCCATCTCGTCCAGTGCGCCGCCCCCGCCGAACTGCTGGCCCGCCCTGCGGACGCGTTCGTCGCGGACTTCCTCGGCGCGGAGCGCGAGCTGAAGCTGCTCTCGCTGACGACGCTCGCCCAGGTGCCGGTGGAGCGGGCGACGACGGTACGGGAGGACGAGCCGGCCCCGGCACGCGGCAGCGGGCCACGGCTGGTCGTCACCGCGAAGGGCGAGCCGCTGGGCTGGCTGGACCCCGACGCGGGCCCCGGCACCGGCTCCGGCACGGCGCGCGAGGCGGTTCTCGCCCCCGTACGGCCGCTGCGCGACACGGACTCGCTGCTCGCGGCGCTGAACGCGTCGATCGCCTCACCCACGGGGCTCATAGCCAGGGTCGACACGGAGGGCGTGCTGACGGGGGTCACCTCGCGCGAGGCGATCCACGACCACGCCGGGCACAGCCACCGCGCGGCGTCGAGGGCCACCGTGGTGGCCGAGGACACGGCGGCCAAGGACACGTCGGTCAAGGACGCGGTGGCCAAGGACGGAGCCGCATGACCATCCAATGGTCGTGGATCTCCGACCACGCGGGCGACCTCGCCACCCTCACCGTCTCGCACCTCCAGGCCGCCCTCACCGCCGTCCTGCTCGGGCTGCTGATCTCCCTCCCCCTCGCCGTCCTGGCGCACCGGGTGCGCCCGCTGCGCGGGTTCCTGCTGGGGCTCTCCAACGTCCTGTTCACGATCCCGTCCATCGCGGTCTTCGTGCTGCTGCTGCCCGTCTCCGGGCTGACCAGGACCACCACCGTGATCGGCCTGACGATCTACACCCTGGTCGTCCTGCTGCGGAACACGGTCGAGGGGCTCGACTCCGTACCGGTCAAGGCCCGCGAGGCCGCCACCGCGATGGGCACGCGCCCGCTCCGTACGCTCCTCACCGTCGAGCTGCCGCTCGCGCTCCCCGTGATCATGGCGGGGGTGCGGATCGCCACGGTCATGTCGATCTCGCTCGTCAGCGTCGCCACGTACATCGGTGACGGCGGCCTCGGACAGCTCTTCACCGACGGGTTCCAGCGCAACTTCCCCACCCCCGTGGTGGCCGGCGTCGTCCTGACGCTGCTGCTCGCGCTGGTCGCGGACGCGGCTCTGGTCGGCGTGCAGTACGTACTCACGCCCTGGACGAGGCGTCCCGGCCGTCCCAAGGCGAGCGGAAAGGTCTGACCCGGCATGTACGAACTCTTCAAGAACCTCGGCACCTGGCTGACCGCGAGCGAGCAGTGGGCGGGAGCCGACGGCATCGGCCACCGGCTCGCCGAGCACCTTGAGTACTCGCTGCTCGCGACCCTGATCGCCGCCGTGATCGCGCTCCCCCTCGGGCTGCTGATCGGGCACACGGGGCGCGGCGCGTTCCTCGCCATCAACCTGGCCTCCTTCGGCCGCGCGCTGCCGACGGTCGGCCTGGTCGTGCTGGTCTTCCTGGCCAGCGGGCTCTCCATGACCCCGGTGTACGTGGCGCTGGTGGCCCTCGCGATCCCGTCGATCGTGACGAACACGTACGCGGGGATGAGCGCGATCGACCCGGAGGTGAAGGACGCGGCACGGGGGCAGGGCATGCGCGGCCGTCAGGTCCTCCTCCAGGTCGAGATCCCGCTCGCGCTGCCGCTGATCATGACCGGGCTGCGGCTCGCGCTGATCCAGGTGGTGGCGACGGCGACGATCGCCGCGTACGTCAGCTTCGGCGGCCTGGGCCGGTACGTCTTCGACGGCCTGGCCCAGCGCGACCTCGTCCAGGTGCTGGGCGGGGCGGTGCTGGTCGCGGTGGTCGCCGTCGTGCTGGACCTGGCGCTCTCCGGGCTCCAGCGCCTCCTGTTCCGCCACCGCACGCCCGCCTGACGCGGCGACCGGTTCCCACCGCCCCAACCGCCCCACCGCCTCCACCGCCGCCACCACCCCCTCCGTACCCCTTCCGCACACCCCCTTCCGGGAGAGCTTCCAATGAACGCACCGATGAACCGGCGAACCCTCCTCGGCGGCCTGTTCGCCGCGGCCTCCGTCCCCGTGCTCGCCGCGTGCAGCAGCGGCATCACCTCCCTCGACGGCCAGAGCTCCGGCGGCGCGAACGGGGGCGGCGGTTCCAGCGCGGACGGCCTCACCATCGGCACCGCCAACTTCACCGAGAACCAGATCCTCGGCTACCTCTACGCCTCCGTCCTCGGCGCCGCCGGGGTGAAGACGAAGGTCCGCCCCAACCTCGGCACCCGCGAGATCCTCATCCCCGCGCTCAAGGGCGGGGACATCGATCTGCTCCCCGAGTACCAGGGCGCCCTGCTGCACTACCTCTCCCCCAAGGCCACCGCCACGGAGGAGGGCGAGATGCAGAACGCCCTGGCCGTCGCCCTCCCGGCAGGGCTCCAGGTCCTCCCGTACGGGAAGGCCGAGGACTCCGACGCCTTCGCCGTCACCCGCGCGACCGCCGAGAAGTACGGCCTCACGACGCTGGCGGACCTGAGGAAGCAGAACGGGAAGCTGGTCATCGGCGCCGCACCCGAAGTGAAGAAGCGGGTGGTGGGGGTCGTGGGGCTCAAGGAGATCTACGGGGTGGAGTTCAAGGAGTTCAAGTCGCTGGACTCCTCGGGACCGCTGGTCAAGGGGGCGCTGAAGAAGGGGGACGTGGACGTCGCGAACCTGTTCACCACGGACACCGACATCGCCGCCGAGGGCTGGGTGGTGCTCACCGACCCGAAGAACCTCATCCCCGGCCAGCACATCGTCCCGCTGATCGCCGACCGCAAGGCCGACTCCACCGTGCGCAAGGCGCTGGCGGAGCTGGGCAACGCGCTGTCGACGGAGGACCTGACGGAGCTGAACCGCAAGGTCGACAAGGACAAGAAGGACCCGGAGGACGTGGCGCGGGCGTGGACGGACGAGCGGGGCCTGACAAAGAAGGCCTGAGCCTGAGAACGAACTGGCGCTCAGGGCCCCAGGCACTCGGCGCCCAGCCGGCTCAGGGCCCCAGGGGCTTCACCATCACGGCGAAGACCGGCGAGTCCGCGAACGGCCGGTCCTCGCCGACCCGTTCATACCCCCAGCTCTCGTAGCGCGCCCGCACCTTGGCGTGCGCCGCGTCGACCAGCAGCACCGCCAGGTCCTCGTCGCGCTCCGCCAGCAGGGCTCCGTGGAGCCGGCCCGCGGCCCCGGTCCCCCGCCACGGCGGACGCACCATCAGCTCCGACACGGCGTACGTACGGGACGCCCCGGCATCCGGCGTGCGGTGGCCCCGCCACCACTCCCGGCCCTCGGCCAGCGGCGCGCCGTAGGCGAATCCGGTGGGCTCGTCCCCGTCGTACCCGATCACGCAGGTGAACCCCGGGCGGGCGCCCCAGTGATCGACGAACCAGGGGAAGCGGCGTACGAAGGGGTCGTCGGGCGGGTACTCGGGGATGTCCGCGTGGATGCCGAGAAGCACCCGGCGGATGTCCGGCAGCTCGCCCTGGCCGTAGTGACGTACCTCGATCACCGCACCATCTCCTCGGGTGTACCGCAGGCGAAGACGGGGGTTAGCCCCAATGACCCGGGCCCGCCCGCTTCGTACCGTACCGGTATGGAAGCCCGCGATCCTGAGCTCAAGAAGGAACTCGACGCCACGCTCCAGGCCCGCAACGAGCTGGGAGCCGATTACGACTCCGCGCTCATCGAGTCGTTCCTGGAGAAAGTGGAACAGCGTCTGGACAGCACGGTGGACCGCCGCGTCCGGCGCCAGCTCGCGGAGAAGCAGATGGTCGCCGCCCGTGGGAGCGCGCCGTCGGCCGTCCCCGTGGAGGGGTTCGGGGAGCGCTTCGGGTTCGGTCTCGTCTCCCTCGTCCTCGCCGTCCCGCTCACCGCGATCGCCGTGGTGAACGCGGGTTTCGGGGGCCTGGTCGTCTGCTGGATCGGCATCGTCGCGGTCAACGCGGTGCACGCCTCGCGCGGCCTGCCGTGGCTGTCCCGGCGGCCGCGTACGGAGTCCGACTGGGAGGACTGAGCCGGACCGGAGCAGACCGGACCGGAGCGACGGACGAGCGCCTCGCCGAAGGGATAGTCGCGGGGACCGCCGCACCCCCGATACCGGGGGGCGGGACGACGGCGGTCCCCGCGAGGGACACGGTCCGGGTCAGGGCCGGTTGCCGTGTCCTGGCGTCCATGGAGGTCCGGGAGCCGCTCCGGAGGTCCTTGACGCCGACACCCATGACTATGCAGGGCGCGTGTTAAGCGGGTGCTGCGTGGACGTGTCGCGCTCGTACCACTTTCGCGAACCCGAGATTCCGCATGACCCTTGACAGCCCCTCGGCAGGTGTGCGGGTGGCCTGATCCGGCCACCCGCAGGTGGCTACTTCACGCCGCCGGCCAGGCCGCCGGCGAGGTACGCCAGCAGGTCCTGCCTGCTCACGACCCCTGTCGGCTTCCCCTCGACCAGGACGATCGCCGCGTCCGCGCCGTCCGCGCCGCTGAGCGCGGCCATCAGGTCGGCCACCGGCTCGCCCGAGCCGACCTGCGGCAGCGGGGAGGACATGTGCTTCTCCAGCGGGTCGCCGAGCGAGGCGCGCTGGGTGAACAGCGCGTCCAGCAGCTCCCGCTCCACCACCGAGCCGATGACCTCCGCGGCCATCACGTCCGGGTGGCCGGCGCCCGGCTTCACGATCGGCATCTGGGAGACGCCGTACTCCCGCAGGACGTCGATGGCCTCGCCCACGGTCTCCTCGGGGTGCATGTGGACGAGCGCCGGGACCGGGCCCGCCTTGTGCCGCAGGACGTCCCCGACGCTCGCGGTGTCGCCCTCGTGGTCCAGGAAGCCGTAGTCGTTCATCCACTCGTCGTTGAAGATCTTGCTGAGGTAGCCGCGGCCGCTGTCCGGCAGCAGCACGACCACGACGTCGTCGGGGCCGAGCCCCTCCGCGACCTTCAGCGCCGCGACGACGGCCATCCCGCAGGAGCCGCCGACGAGCAGGCCCTCCTCCTTGGCGAGGCGGCGCGTCATCTGGAAGGAGTCCTTGTCGGACACGGCGACGATCTCGTCCGTGACCGTACGGTCGTACGCCGTCGGCCAGAAGTCCTCGCCGACGCCCTCGACCAGGTACGGCCGCCCCGAGCCGCCGGAGTAGACGGACCCCTCGGGGTCGGCGCCGACGATCCGTACGTGGCCGCCGCTCTTCTCCTTCAGGTAGCGGCCGGTGCCGGAGATCGTGCCGCCCGTGCCGACACCCGCGACGAAATGGGTGATCTTCCCGTCGGTCTGGTCCCACAGCTCGGGACCGGTGGTCTCGTAGTGCGAGCGCGGGTTGTTCGGGTTGCTGTACTGGTCCGGCTTCCAGGCGCCCGGCGTCTCACGCACCAGCCGGTCGGAGACGTTGTAGTACGAGTCGGGGTGGTCGGGGTCGACCGCCGTCGGGCAGACGACGACCTCGGCGCCGTACGCGCGCAGTACGTTGATCTTGTCCGTGGAGACCTTGTCCGGGCAGACGAAGATGCACTTGTAGCCCTTCTGCTGGGCCACGATGGCGAGGCCGACGCCCGTGTTGCCGCTCGTCGGTTCGACGATCGTGCCGCCGGGCCGCAGTTCGCCGCTCTCCTCGGCCGCTTCGATCATGCGCAGGGCGATCCGGTCCTTGACCGAGCCGCCGGGGTTGAAGTACTCGACCTTGGCCAGGACTGTCGCCTGAATGCCTTCGGTCACGCTGGTCAGCTTCAGCAGCGGGGTGTTGCCGACCAGGCTGATCATCGAGTCGTGGAATTGCACCGTTGTCTCCGGGGTCTCCGTGATGGTCCGGCCAGCGTATGCGCCCGCGGGGGAGATTGGGCGACCGTCCTCACGGGGCAATGAGCTGGTGTATGTACTCGTGCGTAGCACGACGAGCGGGACGACGAGGAGGTGGCTCGCGCTGTGTCAAGGGCGAGGGTGGCACGACGGATCGCGGCGGGCGCGGCCTACGGCGGCGGATCCATCGGCCTGCTGGGAGCGGCGGGCATCGGGGTGGTACTGGCGGAGGTCCAGCTCGCGAAGCGGTCGGTGGGCGGCGGGACCGCCCCCGTACCGCCCAGCGGCGACGGCTGGTACGGACTGGCCTTCGGCCACACGGAGCCGCTGCGGATGGGCATTCTGGGTGACTCCACGGCGGCGGGACAGGGCGTACGGCGGGCCGGGCAGACCCCGGGGGCGCTGCTGGCCTCGGGGCTCGCGGCGGTCGCGGAGCGCCCGGTCGACCTGCGGAACGTGGCACTGCCCGGGGCCAGGTCGGACGATCTGGAGCGGCAGGTGAGCCAGCTCCTGACGGCACCGGGCCCGTGGGCGAACCCCGGCCGCGGTGCCGGCTCCGGCGTCGGCTCCGGGTCCGGTTCCGCCGCGGACCGCGTCCCGGACGTCTGCGTGATCATGATCGGCGCGAACGATGTCACGCACCGGATGCCGGCCACCGAGTCCGTACGGTGCCTGGCCGCGGCGGTACGGCGGCTGCGCACGGCCGGCGCGGAGGTGGTCGTCGGGACCTGCCCGGATCTCGGCACGATCGAGCCGGTGTACCAGCCGCTGCGCTGGCTGGCCCGGCGCGCGAGCCGGCAGCTCGCCGCGGCGCAGACGATCGTGGCGGTGGAGCAGGGCGGCCGTACGGTCTCGCTGGGCGACCTGCTGGGCCCCGAGTTCGCGGCGAACCCGCGTGAGCTGTTCGGCCCGGACAACTACCACCCGTCGGCGGAGGGGTACGCGACCGCCGCCATGGCGGTGCTGCCCACGCTCTGCGCGGTGCTCGGCCTGTGGCCGGAGACGGACCGCCTCGACGCCGCGCGCGACGAGGACCTGCTGCCGGTCGCGAAGGCGGCCTCGGCGGCGGCGTCCCGCGCCGGTACGGAGGTCACGGGCGTCCGGGCGCCGTGGGCCCTGCTCAAGCACCGCCGCAGGCGCCACCCGCTGCCCACGCCCGCGGAGGCGACCCCGGAGGACCCGAGCACGGCGGAGGCGCACGGGGTCCGGGAGTCGTGAGGTCCAGGAACAGGAACGTGAGGTCCAGGAACAGGAACAGGTGAGCAAGCGCTTAGAAAAGAGGCCCGCATCACATGCCGCACCGGGTGACCCGTGCACTACGTACGGGTAACTTCCCAGTGAGTTCTGCCCCCGCACCCTTGGAGCCGTGATGCCCGAAGCCGTGATCGTCTCTGCCGCCCGGTCCCCGATCGGCCGGGCCTTCAAGGGCTCGCTCAAGGAGCTGCGGCCCGACGACCTGACCGCCACGATCGTCCGCGCCGCGCTCGACAGGATCCCCGAGCTCGACCCCCGCGACATCGACGACCTGATGCTCGGCTGCGGCCTGCCGGGCGGCGAGCAGGGCCACAACCTCGGCCGGATCGTCGCCGTACAGCTCGGCATGGACCACCTTCCGGGCTGCACGATCACCCGCTACTGCTCCTCGTCGCTCCAGACCTCCCGGATGGCCCTGCACGCCATCAAGGCGGGCGAGGGCGACGTCTTCATCTCGGCGGGCGTGGAGATGGTCTCCCGCTCCGTCAACGGCTCCTCGGACGGCATGCCGGGCACCCACAACCCGCTCTTCGCGGACGCCGAGGCCCGGACCGCCGCGGTGGCGCAGAGCGAGGGCGCGGAGTGGCACGACCCGCGCGCCGACGGCCTGCTCCCCGACGCGTACATCGCGATGGGGCAGACCGCCGAGAACCTGGCCCGCCTGAAGGGCGTCACACGCGCGGACATGGACGAGTTCGGCGTACGGTCCCAGAACCTCGCCGAGGAAGCCCTCAAGAACGGCTTCTGGGAGCGCGAGATCACCCCGGTGACCACGCCGGACGGCACGGTCGTCACGGCGGACGACGGGCCCCGCGCAGGCGTCACCCTGGAGGGCGTACAGGGCCTCAAGCCGGTCTTCCGCCCCGACGGACGGATCACGGCGGGCAACTGCTGCCCCCTCAACGACGGCGCCGCCGCGCTCGTGATCATGTCGGACACGAAGGCGCGCGAGCTGGGCCTGACCCCGCTGGCCCGGATCGTCTCCACGGGCGTCACCGGCCTGTCGCCGGAGATCATGGGATACGGCCCGGTCGAGGCGTCGCGGCAGGCGCTCTCCCGCGCCGGCCTGACCATCGGCGACATCGACCTGGTGGAGATCAACGAGGCGTTCGCCGCACAGGTCATCCCGTCCTACCGGGACCTGGGCATCCCCCTGGAGAAGCTGAACGTCAACGGCGGCGCGATCGCCGTGGGCCACCCCTTCGGCATGACCGGCGCGCGCATCACCGGCACGCTGATCAACAGCCTCCAGTTCCACGACAAGCAGTTCGGCCTGGAGACGATGTGCGTCGGGGGCGGGCAGGGCATGGCGATGGTGATCGAGCGGCTGAGCTGAGGCGCAGCGGAGGGTAGGGGTCGCCCGAGGCACGAGGGCGGCACCTGCCCGCAGCGGAGGCGAAGCTCAGCGCGACCGGAAACACGAGCGGCTCAGCTGAAGGGCTCGGCCACCCCCACATTCACCCAATGTGATCATCCGGTTCGGGAAAGCGACGATCGCGCCCCCCGATCCCCAGTCGTGACTGAATCTCCCCCAGGATGTGACCTATGCCCGGGGGAGATTCGTTTGCCCTGGTCAGGACCTTGAAGCGCCGATACGTAAGGCCGAAAGACCTGTCCATTTCATGACGTAATGCACTGCCGGGCGGTACTCGCCCGCGACAAGCTGAGGTAGGAAGTCGGGGGTATCGATCGGAACGGGAGTAGTCAGTGAGCACCATGTCTCTTGCCCTGCTGCTGACCACGGCCACCGCCACGGCCGTGGGTGTCGCTGCACTGCACGCCGCTCACTCGCTGCGCCGGCAGGTCAGCGCCCTCCGTGGCGAGCTGGCCGCGGTGCACCCCGGCGGGTTCGCCGCCGCCGTCCCGCAGGCCAGAAGCGCCACCGACCCCGCCCAGGCCGACGCCATCCGCGGCGCTGTCGCCGAGGCCCTCGCCGAGGAGCGGGAGCGCGAGCTCGCCGAGGCGCGGGCCTTCTGGGCCGCGCAGGAGGCGCGCGACGCCACCGACGCCCCGTCGATGCTGGGCGGGCTCTCCGGACTCGGCACCGAGGAGACGCCGTTCTACGTGCCGCGCCAGATGGACTTCGTCGGCCTGGAGTCGCTGGAGGCCCTGGAAGCGCTGGACCTGGACGCCACGGAGGCGTTCGACGGCGGCATGAGCGAGGCCGTCGAGTTCGCGGAGGACTCGCCCGAACTGGCCGCCGCGCGCCGCCGCCACCCCTCGCACCCGGACTTCGTCCCCGTGCAGACCCCGGTCGTCACCGACCACGAGCGCACCGTCGCCCGGCTGGAGGAGCTGGCCAGGACGCGTACGGCGCTGGCCGACGTCCGCCCGGGTCCGCTGGGCACGCTCGACGTGTACGTCTTCGCGGACGGTACGACGCTGTGCATGACCCCCGGCCACCGGGAGACCGCCGAGCGGCTCTCCGACGCGCTCCGCGAGGGCGAGGCCCCGTTCCTGCTGGGCGGGTCCGGTGTCTCGGGCGCGTACACCCTGACGTTCTCCTGCGGCGGCGACGACCACCCGCACGGCGACACCGGCGCCGAGCACATCTACATCCTCGCGGACCGCGTCATAGCCTCGCTCTGACCCCCGCCACCCCGTCCGGAGCAACGCTCCAGCACGACGCCTCAGAGCGACGCCTCGGAGACCGCCTTCTCCACCGACCGCACGGCCTCGTCCAGTTCCGCCTCGGACGGGGCCGTTCGCAGTGCCTCGGCCAGGTCGCCGGCCGCGACCGTGAGCTGGTCGGCGACGGCGAAGACACCGGCGTCCGGCATGATCCGCGGCTCCGCCCCCGGGCTCTCCAGCCGCTGCGCGCGTACGGACAACTCCCGGGCCAGTTCGAGCGCGCGAGCCGCGGCGCCGCGCTGGAGCCGGCTCTGCGGGGCGGCCCTCAGCCGGTCGGCGAAGCGGCCCACGGCAGTTGTCAGCGGCGTTGTATCGAGCACCCGCCCGACCCTACGCGGCCCCCGGGACGCACGGCCACCGGGTTGCCGACAACCCTTGCCAACACGTCCCGGCTCAGGCACGGTGGGCGTAAAGGACCAGAAGGACCGAAAGGATCCGTCCAGAAGGCCCCGTAAGCGCAGAGCGTCCGGAGGCGCCGATGTCCCTTGTCTTCTCCGAAGAGACCCATCGCAATCTGCTCGCACGTATCCCCCATTGCACCGGTCGTGAGATCTCCGACTGGCTCCGCACCGTCGAGGACGGCCCATCCCTTCTCCGTTTCGAGGAGAAGGTGAGCTGGCTGCGGAGTGAGCACGACCTGGCGTACGGACACGCGAAAGCGATCGTCCACGAGTACGACCTGAGGCGCGCGGCGCGCCGCTTCTCCTAGGCCGGCCCGTTCCGGCAGCCGAGCAACCCGACAACCGAACAACCCGACCGACAACACGACGGAGGGGTCCACGGGCTTGCTGCCCGCGGACCCCTCCGGTCACTCCGCCGGCCGGTACGGCCGACGGGTCGTTCGTGACTAGTCGTTGCCGCTGAGGATCGAGAAGAGCCGCAGCATCTCCATGTAGATCCACACCAGGGTCAGCGTCAGACCGAACGCCGCCAGCCAGGACTCCTCGCGCGGCGCGCCGTACGCGACGCCGTCCTCGACCTGCTTGAAGTCGAGCGCCAGGAAGCACGCGCCGAGGATGATGCCGATGACGCCGAAGAGGATGCCGAGGCCACCGCTGCGGAAGCCGAGGCCGTCACCGCCGCCGAAGACGCTGAACAGCAGGTTGGCGACCATGAGGAGCATGAAGCCGACGGCCGCGGCCATCACGAAGCCGTAGAAGCGGCGCGTGACGCGGATCCAGCGCATCTTGTACGCGAACAGCACCCCGGCGAAGACCGCCATCGTGCCCATCACGGCCTGGATCACCACACCGGGCGCGATGTAGGTGCTGACGACGCTGCTGATCACGCCGAGGAAGACACCCTCGAACGCCGCGTACGACAGGATCAGCGCCGGCGACGGCTTGCGCTTGAAGGACTGGATCATCGACAGGACGAAGGCGACGAGCACGGCGCCGATGGCGATGCCGTAGGACTTGCCGATGTTCGCCTGGTCGACCGGCAGCAGAACCCAGGAGAGCACTGCCGTGAGCACGACCGTGCCCAGCGTCATACCCGTACGGGTGACGACGTCGTCGATCGTCATGACGCCGGTGTTCGGCGGTGCCTGCGGCGTGCCGACCGGGGCGCCCTGCTGCTGCGCGTAGGGGTTGGTCGCGTACGGGTTCGTCGCGTACGGGTTGGTTCCTACGGCGGGGCCCCCGGCCTGCGGCGCCGCGTTGAAGCCCGCGTGGCCGTTGTCGCGGCTGAAGCCCCGTCGCGAGAAGACCGGGTTGCTGCTCCTCATCTCACTCCTCCATGGCCGCCCAGCGCGGCCTTGCGTCAAGAGTAATGGGACAGCAAAGCGTACGCCCTAGTGCTCGGGGAGGATCTTTCGTTAAATCGGTACGTCTACGACGTGCCGCTCGTCACAATCCCACCAAAAGGGACCGCGGCGGCCGTCGGCACGGGACGGTGATGTGCCCGGAGCCGGACTTGAACCGAATCCACGCACACTCTCCGACCTGCGGAAACGCTCTGACCAGGCAAACGGGATCTCATTCTTTCCCGTCCAGACCCGTTCCGGACCGTCCAATCCCGTCCGGCCTCACCGTCGTGAGGCCGTGGCCTCACGCCCAGTCAAGGGCCTCCCGAGGGACACAAATGGCGGCTTCCCGCCACCTACTGCACCCGGTGCGCCACTTCATCCAGGAGGGATTGGGGGGCTCGACCGGCCAGGCGTCGCAGGACTTCGTCACGTACGCGCGGGGGCAGCCCTTGGACGATGGTCTCGATCGCGTCGATCCTCGGGTCGGCAGCAGGATCGTCTACAGCTGAGGAGTCGTCAGGCACTGGGGGGAGACGTGTCGGCTCGCCGCCGGCGAGGATCGCCTCGCAACTTCCCGACCCCCAAGCGAGTGCCCGCTCCAGGCCGCGGTAGGTCGTGGGCTTGACCTTTTGCCCTCGGCGGATCTTGCTCAGGGTCTCGACCGAGAAGCCGGCCTCGGCCGCGACGGCGACATATTCGAGCCCGAGGTCGGCGATGCGCCGCTCCACCTCTTTAGCCAGCCGATCGAGCGGCAGCACGTCAGCCGTCATGAGCTGAGAGTACATCGGCAATCCAATCCACTCCAAGGGGCGACAACCGCCGCAGCGCTGCCGCTACCCCCGTAGACGGACCCATTTTCGGGGTACAGACGCCAAAGAAATCCAACAATCTCCAACTTACTCACAGGTATGGCTTGATAGACACCAACGTTGGAGTACGTTGGAGTCATGTTGAGCCTGACGATCAGCGGGGCGAAAGCCCGCGCACTCCGTGAGCGCCGCGGCCTCTCGGTCGTGGACCTGGCGGACGCGGTCGGATGCTCCCGCTGGCAGATCTACAAGATCGAAAAGGGCACGAACCAGCCGTCGCCGACGCTCTACAAGGGCCTGAAGGCGGCGCTTCGCGCCACTGACGATGAGCTGACCAGCGACTGCTCCGGCGGTGCCGCATGAACGACCTGCGCAACTACAGCGTGGACGAGACGGCAGACCTGCTCGGCTGCAAGCCGCGGTACCTGGAGGACAACCTCAAGATCCTCCCGCACCAGAAGATCGGCATCGCGGTCGTCTTCGACGCCAGCGAGATCCTCGCGATCAAGGAAATGCACCGAGTCCGCCCGGGCCAGTTCGCGCCCCGCGCACCCGAGCCCTTGGCCGAATCCGGCACCTCCGCGCTCAGCCTCGCGACCATCCGGCCGAAGCGACGCGCCTGAACATGCCGCGGGGCTGCTCCGACTTCCCGGCCTGAGCAGCCCCGCCGGCCCTCACCCACCAGAGAAGCGAGGAACCGTTGAACCACAATATCCGCCCGGTGGGCACGCTGGCTGAGCGCCAGCCGCCCACGGCCACCACCGCCTCTCAGCCCGCCGCCCAGGCCGTTCCGCCGTGGCGTACGGCGCAGCAGCTCGCGATGAACGCGGTCTGGGTGGCGTCCGCGCAGACGGCGCTCGCGCCGTTCTGCGTCTCGCTGTCCCGGATGAACCTGAAGTCGGACGTCTTCGTCGGGCACCTGCACTACGAGGCCGCCCGGTCCGTGACCGAGTTCGCGTCGGCGTACGACGTGACGCCGACGGAGGACCACCAGCGCGGCGGGGCCCAGTGCACGCACAAGGCGGTCGCCACGGTCGACGGCGTCCAGGTCACCGCCGTGGCCGTCGTCACCGTCACCGCCCCGGCGGGTGCGGGGGCCGGCCGATGACGAGCGCCATGGACTCCTACCTGGAATGGGACCTGCTAGCCCACCAGCCCGACTGCGCCAGCCCGGCCTGGACGATCGACACCCGTACCGAGTACCACGCGTACCGCCTCCGCCACGACGGCGTCTCGCACGACTGCCGGAACCAGGAGTGCGGCCACGGCGACAACTTCACACGGACGACCCTGCGCATCGTGTGCTCGTGCTGCGGGGCGGCCTACGTGATGACCGGCGAGGAGACCCCAGAGGCGACGTCCACGCAGGCCCTCGGCTACGGGCAGCCGCCCCGCCGCATCGCCGGCCTCTACCTCTACCCCGGCGAGCCGCTCCTCCACGGCTGGGGCAAGACCAGCGGGCCGTACGACCAGCTCGTGACCGCGCGCCGCGTCGACCGCCTCCAGGCCGACGACGTCGTCGGGCAGATCACCCAGAGCCGCGGCAAGCGCGGCGCGGTCCGCTGGTCGGCATGCGCCGTGCCCAGCGCGGAGGGCACCTACGGCATCCGCCCGCTGCGCTGGACCCGCGTCGAGGTCGACTTCCGGTCGGTGGCGGCCGCCGCGAAGTGGATTGCCGCCCGCCACGCCGAGCGCGCCGAGGGGGGTGACCCGTCGTGAGCGACAACTCCACCACCCCCGCGCCGTCGGGCCTGCACGTCCCGCACTCGGCGCGCCGTGGCTGCGCGTCCTGCAGCGGGATGCACCACCCGGCCCGGCGGGGCCTCGCCCGCCGCCTGGCCGCGCACCCGATCCCCCGTCAGATCCTCACTCCGAAGGGCGGGCCCCGATGACGAGCGCGTTCAACTACCCGATCGGTACGCCGGTGTTCGCCTACCCCGGGGCCCGCCCCGAGGACATCCCCGGCGCTCCCCGTCTGGTCACCCGGACCCGCACCACCGTGCGGGAACTGTGCGGGTCGGACGTCGTGTGGGTTGAGGGCGAAGGCTCGTGCATCGCCGTCACCCACCTCGACGTGGTGACGGAGCAGGAGTGGGAGGCCGCGCGGACCGCGGACGCTGTGGCGGACCAGGGCGCCCTGCCCGTACCGGCCGGCCCCGGCCAGGAGAAGACCACCCCCGCCGCTGCGGCGGGGACTGCGGTCACTCCGGCGCAGGCGTCGGCGCGCCAGGCGATCCTGGTCGCTCTGGCCCGGTCTCTGCGTGAGCAGCCGACGGGCGCCCAGATCCTGGACGGTCTCGACAACCTGGGTGAGGCGGTGCTCGACGAGCACGACGCCGGGGAGATCGCGGCGTGGGTCGACGGGATCTGTTACCTCGCGCGGATCCCACTCGCCGGATCGGTCACCGAGTACCTCGCGTCGCACGAGTCGTTCCCGGTCGGCCGGTACCTCCGCAAGGAGGCGGCAGTCGAGCACATCGAGGACCTCCTGGTCCAGGAGGAGGGCCCGGAGGTCCGGTCCCGGATCGTGTGGTCGGACCCGGAGGACGAGGACGAGGAGGTGCCCGTCTGGGACGTGGCGCTCCGCGACCCGGCCACCGGGGCTCTGATCCCCACCCAGTACATGGTCACCGCGCTTTCGCTCGCCCACGACTACGACCGGGAGGCCGACGCGTGAACGCCGACGAGCTGACCAACCTCATCATCATCACCACCGCTGTGATCGTCGTCAGCGCGCTGTCGGCCGGCTACCTCGAGGACCGGGTCATCACAGTGCGCCAGGCGATGCGCCGGTTCCACCACGGCCCGGACATCATCGCCCGGTTCACCCAGGGTCCCGAGCCCCAGTCCGGTGTCGTCTATCCGCCGCTGCCCGCACAGCCGCCGGTGCGGCGTGAGACGAGGCGTCCGTGACGAGGCTGCCGGGCGTCCGCCCGGCAGCCGCCCCCGGCCCCGCCCCGGTCCTGGTGGACTTCTCGCAGGCCGCGTGCCTCGCTACCCCCGGCCCGTTCGGCGCGGTGCCCGGGGTGCCCGCGAACCAGCAGGCGGCCCTCGCCGTCTGCGCCCGCTGCCCCGTCAAGCCCGGCTGCCTCGAGAAGGCCATGGAAGAAGAGGGGGCGTTGCCGGCAGCCCATCGCGGCGGTGTTCGCGGCGGCCGCACCGAGCTGCAGCGGGCCGATCTCTACGTGAAGCGGTCCAAGGCATGCGGCGGGCGAGGGCTGCGTGCGCGGTCCGCGTCCTCTGAGCAGATCGTGACGCTGCTGAGGACCGGTATCAGCGATCAGGCGGTCAAGGCCGCGGTGCGCAGGCTGGGGATGACGGCGGACGCCGCCCGTATCGCCGCTCTGCGCGCCGAGTACGGCATCGTCCGCGCGTCCGGGACGGGGGCCGGCCGTGGCTGAGTTCGCGCTCTTCAACCCGGTCGCCGCGCTGCTGATCGCGGGCATGACCGCGTCCCTCGCACTGGTCGCGATCGCCGCGCTCGCCTGGCTCCTGGCCCACCGCACCTGGCGCCTCGTCGCCCCCGCCACCCGCACCCCGTCGGTCCCTGCGTCCTCCCCGGCCCCGGCCGACGAGGACCCGGCACCCGTACCGGTCCGCTACCTGCCCTGCCACAGCACCCGCTGCGCGCACCTGACCACCAGGCACACCGAGCTGTCGGGCGGCGAGTGGGCGTGCACCACCCGCGGCTGCGGCCGTATCGGCCAGGCCCCGTCGAAGGAGTGCTGATGTCCAGGTTCTCGTCCAGCCGCTGGCGTCTGGCCGCCGCGTGTTTGCCGTTCGCGGACCTGTTCATCCCCGACGGGGAAGGGCGGGAGAGCAGCGGTGAGGCGAACCGTCGTAACCGTGAGGCCAAGGTGATCTGCGTGCCGTGCCCGGTGCGGCGTGAGTGCCTGTCCGACGCGCTGAGAACCGAGCGTACGGACAGCCCGTACCAGCGGGCCGTGGTGCGGGGCGGGATGAGTCCCCATCAGCGGGCCACGCTCAGCGCCGTGGACCGTGAGCGCCTGATCCTCGAGGGCCAGACCGGCCCGTCCGGACCCCGATGACCGGCCCGGCCACTGCCGAGTGCGGTCACTGGCTCGGTGAACTGCGGCTCTACTGCCGCGCCGTGGTCGGCGTCCGCCGCTACCGGACCGGGCTGCGCTGCCCGCTGCACACCCCGGCCGCGCTGGCCGACCGACCGGAGCCGCCGTCCGGCCCGGGCTGGCCGGCCGCCGCCAGAACCACCTACCGGGCCGCCCAGGCCGCCGAGGAGAACCACAAGCGATGACCACCACCAGCACCGCCACCGCGGCGGGTCTGGCCGGCGGGGTGCCGGGCCCGGAGCGGCTGTTGCCGACCCGGGGCCGGACCCCGTGGGCGGACCGGGCCCGGCCCTGCCGGCACTGCACCATCCCCACCCACCAGCGCGACGACCAGGGCCAGCCCGCCCACCCCGTCTGCACCACCCCGAACGGAACCCGATGACCACCACGATCACCTTCGCCGACGAGGCCGCCGTCCCGGGACGGACCGTCCACCGGACCACGCCCCTCGCCAGCCGCACCACCCTCGACCCGCCGCTGCGCGCCGAGTGGGAGGCGTACATCCTGCGCGCCACCCACCTCCTGCCCCACTACAAGCACCTCGCGCTCAGCGTCGCCGCGCTGGCCGACTACACCACCGGCCGCATCCCCGACAGCGCACCCACGGGCCAGGGCGACCTGATGGCCCAGACCGGCCTGGCCGAATACCAGGTCCGCGGCGGCCTCCACGCCCTGGAGACCCGCTGCCTCATCCGCCGCCACGGCGACCGGGTCACCGAACTGCGGCTCTCCCTGTCGTCCCTCGCCCTCATCCGCAAGGCCCTCCAGACCGCCACCTGACCCCCACCAGCTGTCTGGCCGGGGCACCACCCAGTCCCTCGCCCGCCCCGGCCAGACACCCCCGTACGAAGGAGAGCCCCGCTTGTCCACCGCCGTCGCGCCGCGAGCAGCAGCTGCTGCTCCGTGCCCGGAGCCGCCCCCCGCGGCTGCCGGGACAGCGGCACGCGCCGGCGGCGGACTGCGGGTCCGCGTGCCTCTGCGCCTGGTTGTAGGCGGGCAGTACAGCGACGCTGCCCTGCCCGTCTACATCAAGATCGCAGCGCTCTCGATGCGCCCCCAAGGCTGCCGCGCCAAAGTGATCACGATCGCCCAATACCTCGGCATGTCCAAGTCCGCGGTCGAACGCGGCCTCAGGCAGCTCCACCACCCGGACCCGGTCGACGGCATCACCGAGGTCATCACCGTCCACCACACCTCACGCGACGGCGACGGCGAGTCCGCCGAACGCCGTGTACGGGCCGTCGACACGGACGGGCCCGAGCTGTACGTGTGGATCCCCGTACGCGCCGCAGACGCCCTCACACCCCGCGAGCTGCGCCTGTACGCCGCGATCGCCTACGCCCAGGTGCGCCGTATCCCCCTGGCCCTGGCCGACCTCGCCGACCACGTCCGCCACCAGGGCGGCCAGCACGCCGGCGAACCCCTCGGCGAGCGGCAGGTCATGCGGATCGTGGACGAGCTGGAGGCGTCCGGCTGGATCAGCGTCCACCGCCGGCAGGGCCCGCGCGGCCGCCACATCTACGAGGCGCACCGCCACCCCCTCCACATGATCGCCACCGGCCAGGCGCCCCAAGGGCCCGGCCCCGCGACCCCTGACATTCATGACGGATCGGCTCCCCGCAGGGCTGACGGATCCCCTTGTGTGGAGGACCCCAGGACTGACCGACCCGACGAAAACGATACGGAGCTGGGTGGGCCTGTCCGCCGTAGGCGAGGTGACCGTAAGTGGGTCGCCCGGCCTGTGGAAAACCCGCCCGCGATCCCCGCCGCGCTGCGTGCCGGTCACGGCGAAAAACGCAGCAACAGCGGGGGCCAGCCGTACGACGGGCCGGACTTGACCATCTCCGGCCGTGTCTGGAAGGTCCTCGGTCCGCTGCGCCACGTCTACTGGCAGCTGACCGTCTGGGAACAGCGGGAGATCGCCCGGCAGATCGGTTCCCAGCTCTCGGCCGGGTGCCCGCGCGACCGTCTCAAGTACCGCGTGGGCAACCGCTACGCCGCCGCCCAGGACCCTTACCGGGGCGAGGGCGGTATCGGCCGGTGGATCCTCGGCGTCGCACTGCCTCGCGCCCCCAAGGGCTGCGGCATCGCGGCGTGTGAGGACAAGGCGATCTGGCCCACGCTGGCCCCGTGTCCCGGCTGCGAGGAGATCGCCCGCGACAAGGCCGCGGCGGCCGCCCGGATCCGGCAGGCGGAGGCCGAGCGGGCGGCCCGGGCGCAGCGGCGGCGGGCGGAGGAGCAGTGGGCCGAGCGCACCGCCGCCTGGGCCCGCCGCCAGGAGGAGGAAGCCGCCGCGGCCGCCCAGGCCGGGGAGAGCGGGGCGCAGCAGCCAGCGGGTCCAGACGTGGCGCAGTCCGTACCGCCAGGGCCTCGCTCCGGCGCCGAGCCCGGCCCGGACCCCGGAGTTGAGGTGGCTGTGTGGCCTCGGCGCGCGCCGGCGACTCCGCCCCCGCACCAGGACCTGGACGCCGCCGAGCTGGCGGTGCTGCGTGCGGCCGCGACCCCGGAGGCCATCACCGCGGCGGTCGCCGAGCACGGGCGGACCCATGCGGTCTACCTCTACGGCCACGCCCTGGTCCTCCGTCACCTCAACGTGCTCGATTCCTACGGCCTCGAAGGAGAAGCCCGTGCTCAGTAACGCCGGTCTGGCGCGGTGCGATCGCTGCGGCGATCCCATCCGCTGGACCCTCACCGACAAGAACAAGGCACGCCAGGCCGTGAACCCCGAGCCGGACCCGGCGGGCACCCGGGCGGTGTGGACGACGGTCACCGGCACCGTCATGTCCCGCGCCCTGGACCGGGAGCGGCCCACCCTGGAGGCCGCCGAGTGGCAGGCCCGCGTCCACGTCTCGACCTGCCGCAACCCGCCCGCCCGTGCGCCGCGGCGCAGCAGCGGTTCGGGGCAGCGGCGGCGGTCGGGTGTGCGGCCGGCCCGGGGGCAGGGGTGGTCACGGTGAGCGGCCGGTGGCTGGTGCCGGGGGCGCTGCGGGACTACGACCTGGTGCTCCTGTCCGGTCTGGCCCGCGGGCAGAGCATCCCGCAGATCGCGGCCGCCTCCGGGCTGGCGCCCGGAACCCTCCGCAACCGGATCAGGGCCCTGCGGCAGCGGATGGGCGCCCTGTCGTGCGCGCACGCCGTAGCCCTCGCCTACCAGCACGGCTGGCTGAACGGCCTGCGCCCCGAGCCGCTCCCGCCGGTCCGCCTGACCCGTCAGCAGCGGCATGTCCTGCAGCTGCTCGCCGCAGGCCTGACGAACGAACAGATCGCCCGCCATCTGCACATCAGCACGAACACGACAGTCACACACGCGCGCCGCCTCTACGCCGTGATGGGCACCGCCCGCACCGGCCGGTCCAACGCGGCCGCCCGCGCCCACACCGTCGCCCTCGCCTACCAGCACGGCCACCTCACCACCAGGAGCAGCACGTGAAGCCGCCGGTCCCCTACTTCGGCAGCAAACGGCGAGTGGCCGACTGGATCGTCGGCATGCTCCCGCCCCACGACCACTACGTCGAGCCCTACGCCGGCGGGATGTCCGTCCTCTTCGCGAAGGCGCCGTCGGCGATGGAGACCGTCAACGACCTCGACGGCGACCTGGTCAATTTCTGGCGCGTCCTGCGTGACCAGCCCGAGGACCTGGCGCGCGTCTGCGCGCTGACCCCGCACTCCCGCGCCGAGCTCACCGACGCGTGGGAGCCGGCCGAGGACGAGGTGGAACGGGCGCGCCGCGTCTGGGTCCGGCTGTCCCAGGGCCGCGGCGGGATGATGCGGCGCAGCGGCTGGCGGCACTACGTCACCGCCTCCAGGTCGAGGTTCAGCATGCCCGACCACCTGGACGCCTACCGGGACCGGCTGCTGCCCGCCGCCGAACGGATCATGTCCGTGAGCCTGGAGTGCCTGCCCGCCCTCACCATGATCGGCAAGTACGGGGGCGCGAAGGATGTGCTGCTGTACGTCGACCCGCCGTACCTGGGCACCACGCGCAGCCACCGCGACCGGTACGGCGCGGAGATGCGCGGCGAGGCCGACCACCGGGAGCTCGCGGCCGCGCTGGCCGACTGCCGGTCCGCCGTCGTCCTGTCCGGCTACCCCTCGGCGTTGTACGACGAGCTGTACGCGGGATGGCACCGGTACGAGACAGCAACCAGCACCGGCAACGCCGCGGCGGCGCAGGCCCGCACCGAGGTCCTGTGGTCGAACCGCGTCCTCGGCGGTCAGCAGGACCTGTTCGCCGGGAGCAGCGGATGACGCCGGCGGCGCGCGGGGTACCGCGGCGGATCGTGGTCGTGGCCGGCCTGTCCGAGGGCCGGAGTCACCGGCAGATCGCGGCCGAGCTGGGGATCGGGCGCAGCACGCTGACGGACTACGTGTACCGGCTGTCCAGGTCGGTCGGCGCCCCGGACCGGGCCGCGCTGGTCGCGTACGCGTACCGGAACGGCTGGCTCGCCGTGCCCGCGGCGCCTGCCGGCGGGGCCGGCTTCCCGCGGCCGCTGCCGCACCTGGTCCGGGTCCTGGAGTGCATGGCCCGGGGGATGGACCACCGGCAGATCGCGGCCGCCCTCGGCCTGACCCACCACACCGTCTGCGCCTACGGCCGGGACCTACGCGCCCACTACGGAGCCCGGCACCGCGCCCACGTCGTAGCCCTGGCCCACCAGCACGGCCATCTGTCCATCAGTACGACCAGGAGCAGCACGTGAACACCAGCACCCTTCCGGACCTGTCCGAGTGGACCGAGCGGGTCATCGTGTCCGGCGGCCAACGCCCCCCGAACCCGGCCCTGTACGCCGGATACGTCCTGCAGCGCGACGGCGAGCACGTCCATTACGTGGCGGACGGACAGGCCCGCTGCCTCGGCGGGCACTGCGTCCCCCGGGACGCGGCCGGGCGTAGAACGGCCCGGCCCTGATGGCCGCCCTCCTGCGCCTGCCCGGCGGGCCGGACGACGTCGCCGAGCTGGTCGAGGCGCTCCTCGTGGCGGCCGATGCCCGGCCTGGCACCCCGATCTCGGCCCGCTGGCGGCGCCTCGCCGACGAGTTCGGCGACGCCCTGGACCACCTCCCCACACCCACCACCATCAAGGAGCAGCAGCAGTGATCAGCCTCTCGAAGATCGAAGAGCGCGCCCCCGGACTCGTGTCGCTCGCCAAGACGGCCGCCGTGTCGCTGGAGAAGCACGGCATCACCGACGAGGTCGCCAGCGTGTACCTGGTCCTCGACCACTCCGGCAGCATGCAGCGCTACTACCGGGACGGCAGCGTGCAGCGGCTCGCCGAGCAGGCCCTCGCCCTGGCCGTCAACCTGGACGACGACGGCACCGTGCCGCTCGCCTACTTCGCGTCCCGCTACCAGACCGCCGCCGATGTCCAGCTCTCCGACTACCAGGGCATCATCGACCGGACGCGCCGTCACGCCCGCTGGGGCAGTACCAACTACGCCGCGGCGATCATCGAGACCGCGAACGCGTACGGGCGGTCCTGCCACGGCGGCGCGCCCGGCCTGGTGATCTTCCAGTCCGACGGCGAACCCGACCACCGCGGCGCGGCTGTCGACGCGCTGCGCCAGGTCAGCACCATGCCGATCTTCTGGGCGTTCGTCGGCTACGGCGACCGCATCAGCTTCCTCGAGCAGCTGGACTACCTGGACGGCCGGGCCGTCGACAACGCGAGCTTCTTCCACGCCAGGGACCCGCACAACGTGAGCGACGCGGAGCTGTACGACGGGATCACCTCGCAGTACGGGGCGTGGCTCGCCGCCGCCCGCGCCGCCGGCATCATCCGCCGCCGCCCCTGACCCACCCGTCGGGGCCGTCCCGCCGACGGGACGGCCCCCGCCCGACACCCGGTCCACGACTCACGGAGAGCACCGTGCCTTCCTTCCTGTTCGCCCTGCTGCTCGGAGCCCTGTCCGGCGGCGGCACCTACCTCTACACCGACGCCGCCGCCCTTGCGGTCATCGTCGGCCTCGTGGTCTTCGTCGCCGCCTGGCTCGGAGTCTTCGCGATCGTCCTGTTCGACGACTGACCCCTCACCCCTACCAGCACCTTCAGGAGCACATCTCTTATGACCAGCAGCAAGCGGGCCACCATGGTGGCGATCGACGGGACCAACGCCCTCGCCTACGTCATCATCCGACCCGGTGCGGACCCGGGAGCCCTCACGATGGAGGCCGGAGCGAAGGGCCTGGGCAAACCCGCGGCCGCCGAGGTCCTGCGGCACATCGCCGACCAGTGGGGCTCTGTCCCCGAACACCAGGCCACCCGGTCAGTCCTCGCCGAGATCGCCGGCGAACGCCGCCGCCAGGACGACAAGTTCGGCACACAGAACCACCCCGACGGCACCGGACTGCCCGTCTACCAGCACAGCGCCCGTCGCTACCGGGACCACGCCGACCGTGCCGCGGCATCCGGAACCCTCGCGTGGCGCGACGTCCTCCAGGAGGAAGTCCACGAGGCCCTCGCCGAGTCCGATCCTGTCCGGCTGCGCGCCGAGCTGGTCCAGGTCGCCGCTGTCGCCGCCGCCTGGATCGAGGCCATCGACCGTCGTGCAAAGGACGGCGGCTCGTGACCGACCATGCCGCGGCCGCGCGCCGGCACCGCGCCTACGAAGCCGCTTTCGTGGCCGGCTGTATCGGTCTTTCCGCTGTCGCCCTGTGGTGCGCAGCGTCCGAACTGTGGGCCGAGGGCGTGTTCTTCGGCGTCACGGCCGCAGTGATGGCCGGGGGCGCGGCACGGTCCGGGGCCGACTACCGCGCCGCCCGGGCCCGCGCGGCCGGCGACACCAGCGGCCCGTGCTGCCCCACCTGGACCGCCTCCCACCACACCGTCCACAGCGCCCGCTGCACCCACACCAACCCGCCGTACCAGAACACCCAGGAGCAGCCATGACTACCGAGGCAGAGCAGGTCCCGAGCTGGGACTTCATCGGCCAGCCCCTCACCGTGGGGGACAGCGTTGCGATCGCCAGTACCGGCGGGCCCACGCCGGGGCGTCTCTTCACCGGGCGTATCGCGCTGATCCACAAGGGCCAGATCTGTGTCGAGTCCGGACACCTGATCACGCTCGTCGGCGAGCAGCACATCGCGTCCGGCGGGCAGCCGGCCCACATCCGGTACGCCACCGTCCACCGCATCACCAAGCCGGACGGGACCGCCAAGCCCGCCACGCCCTCTGACGCGGGCGGCTCGGTCACGAGCCACCCGTACCAGGGCGAGGGCTTCCTCCACCCCTGCACGGCCCGCGGCTACGGCGACATGTGCGGCGCCAACCAGTACCAGCATGAAACGGAGGAGTGATCCATGGACGTCACCGATCCCGTCTCGGGTGCCCGGGCCGTCGTGTCCTGCACCCTCACCATCGACGGCCGCGAGTACACCACTCAGCAGGCCTACAGCCGGTCCTCGTACCGCCTGATGAAGGACGACCCGCGGTACTGGCAGCTCATCGAGGCGGACATCCGGCGGGCGCTCGGCGAACTGATCACACGGGAGCTGGCGCCGCCGGTCATCGTCCAGGAGCCCGACGACCCGACGCCCATGCCCGTCACCCACCCGAAGCAGAAGGAAGCACCCGATGCCTGACGCACCCCCGGACGAACTCCGCCGGACAATCACCGAGGCGCTGACCGCCGAGCACTACCGCAGGGCGCAGGAACAGATCGTCGACAGCCCCGAGGGCCACTGCGCCGCCTTCGCCGACGTCGTCATGCCTATCGTCCAGGCCGAGATGGCCCGGCGCCGAGAGACCGCAGCGCCCGGCTTCGTCCACGGCTTCCGTCTCCACCACAACCGCGCCACCCTGGACGGCGCGGCGTTCCCCTCCGGCCGGTGCTTCGTCCTCGATGACGCCGAACACGGCTTCGCCACAGTCGCCGCCAGCGAGCATGACCTGCTACTCGGCTATCACGGGGCACGTATCGAGTGGCCGCCCGCAGGCACGTGCGATGCCTCGGTCGCCGGCCTGATCGGCGCGAAGCCGCTCGGGCCGTGCGTCCTGCGACACCAGCACGACGGACCCGTCCACCAGGACTCCACCGGCGCAACGTGGAACCGGAGCAGCACCCCCGACGACACCGTCACCCCACCCTCCGGCCAGCAGACCGACCCGTTCCTCACCGATACCCGCCTCGAGGAGCAGTGATGGCCCGCCGCATCCGCCACACGCACGTCGCCGAGCAGCTGGCCGACGCCGGACACGCGCCGTCCGAGTGGATCGACGGGGACTGGGACCCCGGCTACCGCACCGCCCAGTCCGGGCCACGCCTGGTCCACGTCTACTACGACGGCCCCGGCGAAGCGGACCAGCTCGCCGCCTACACCACGCTCCTCCAGAACCAGGGCCTGGCCGTGGTGCCCGAGCAGCAGGACCGCGGCGGCCGCCGCCGGCTCGCCGTCACCCGCCCCTGACCCGTCCCGCCGCATGCAGCAGGGGCGCGCCACACGATGTCTGACCAGGACCGGCGCGCCCCCGAGGTGATCATCAGCCTACGCCGCCCCACCCGCCCTTGGAGCGCACGATGAGCACCACCCGCACACCCCGCCCCACCGCCGCCGTCCAGCACCTGTGGACCATCGCCCGCCACTGGACCGACCTGGACGACGCACTGACTGCCCGCACCAGCACCTGGCCCCCGCCCATGGGCATCCCCACCCTCACCCGCACACCCGACAGCGAAGAAGCCGAGGCCGCGACGTGGCGCGCCGAAGCGCTGCGCATCCTTGAGCGGGCCCCGGACCAGCCCGGGTGGACCGCTGCCCCGCTGCGCCTGGGCGTCCTGGACACCATCCGGCTGGTCGAGGCCGCCCTGGTGGAGCTCGCCGACCAGGTGGCCGATCTGGTACAGCGGGCCCAGATCACCCCGGCGCCACCCCGCCGCGCCACCCCCAGGCGCAGCACCCCGCCGGCCTCGCCGTCCCCGGCCGGGTTCGACTTCCCGCCCGTGGGCAGTACGGAGCAGGCCCGGCGGGTCCAGGAGCACGAGGACCGCAAGCGAGACCTGGCCGCGATGCGCGATGCGCGCGACCCGCGCCGCTGGCAGCTCCCCGCCTCCGGGCGCAGCACCCCGCATACGGACTGGGGACGGCGTACCGCACCGCGGGCCGCGCTGTGGCTCCTCGCCCGCGTCCAGCACGCCCCCGGCCCCGTCCACCGGCGCCTCACCCCGCTGGAGACCGACCGGATTGCCACCGTCGCCCGCGCAGCCGCCGGGGCGGTCGAGCACGCCCTCGACCTCGCCGACGGACGCGCCCGCGTCGGACGGCCGTGCCCAGGCTGCGGCGGCCCGCTCGTCATGCACGGCGGCGGCGGCGCCATCCCCGTAGCCCGCTGCTCAGGCTGCGGCAGCATCTGGTGACACTCCGGCGCCGCAGGCAGCGTGTCTGCGGCGCCATGTCACCAAACGGTCCTGTATCGCACGCGCGTTCCCATGCATGATCATTTACATAGGCACCGACCCGCTCGCCACCACGGCGTACGCGGCCCGCCACCAGGAGGCGCTATGCCCGCATGGACCCTGCACCAGGGCGACGCCCTCACCCTTCTCCCCACCCTCAACACCCTGGTCGACGCCGTGATCTGCGACCCGCCGTACAACTCCGGCGGCCGCACCAATGCCGAACGCAAGAGCCAAGGCGCCCGCGACAAGTACGTCTCCGGCGACGCGCAGCACATGCTCGCCGACTTCGACGGCGACACCCGCGACCAGCGCGGATACACCTACTGGCTCGGCCTCGTCATGGCGGAGACGTACCGGCTCACCCGCCCCGGCGGCAGCGCGCTCGTCTTCACCGACTGGGCGCAGCTCCCCGCCTCCTCGGACGCGATCCAGGCCGGCGGCTGGACCTGGCGCGGCATCATCCCCTGGCACAAGCCGATCAGCCGGCCCGTACGGGACGGGTTCCGCCGTGAGTGCGAGTACGTCCTGTGGGGGACGCGGGGCGAGCCGCTGCGCCACGCGCCGACGATCTACCTCCCGGGCTGGCTGGAGGGCTCCCAGCCCCGAGGGAAGGCGCGGGTGCACATCACGCAGAAGCCCGTCCCCGTGATGCGGCAGCTCGTCCGCATCGCCCCGCCCGGCGGGCTGGTCCTCGACCCGTTCGCCGGCAGCGGCACCACCGGCGTCGCCGCGCTCGCCGAGGGCCGGCAGTTCCTCGGGATCGAGGGCTCGCCGACGTACGGCGAGACGGCCCGCGAGCGCCTGGCCGCCGCGGCGTAACCGGTCAGGCCACACCCCACTCGTGGGGCCGGCCGCCACGCCACTCCACCCAGCCCGGATCGTCGATCAGGGTCTCCGCGTCGGGCAGGCCTGCCCGACGCAGGAACTCCAGCATCGCGATCGCCGTAGGCGAGGCCCAGAATCTGGCCGCGTACGGTCACCCGCCGTCCGCCCGTCGGCGACGGTGGGTGCACCACGATCGGCGCCCCGGCCATGGCTCCAGCGTGCCGCGCTCCGCTCACCCCCGCATGCGCACAGCGTCCGGGTGGCACACCTCGCACGGCGCCCCGTCGGGGCCCTTCCGCCACCGGGGGTTGTAGCGGGCGGCCGGATGGTCGCCGCACCCGCACCACTCCGGCAGAGCATCCGCTGCGGCGGCCGGGCGCTGCGGCGGGAGCTTGTCCAGCAGCCTGCGGCGCACCAGCCCGGCCGGGGAACCGACCTCCGCCGGGAGCCCCGCGGTGAGCGCCTGCCGCAGCTGCGCCTCCGTGCCGCCCGTCAGCCACGGCGCGGCGAGCGGCGCGAGCCGGACCAGTTCCCGGGCGCCGAGGGTGAGGCGGGGCTCGGCGGCGGCGATCCTGGCGAGCGCGTCGTACGCGGCCCGCTCAGCCGGGGCGAGGACGTCCTGGTCGGGCGCAGCGTCCTCCCCTCCCTCCCCGTCCTCGACCCCCGTCCGCGTCAGGGGCGCGGGAGGAGGGGAGGGAGGGTGGTCTTCTCCCGATGGTCTAGTGGAATTAGTGATCTTCTTATGCGGCTGATCGTCCACCGCAGGCCGATCCTCCGCGGGTTCACCCTTCGGTGGCTGGTCCACCGGTGGATCAGCCACCGGTGGATTTTCCACCTCTGGCTCTGAGCTGGGGGTTTCCGCGATCAGCTCGGGCTGGTCGGTGATGAAGTAGCTGGAGGCGCCGAGCGTGCCGTTCGGGCGCCGCTCACGCTCACGCTGGAGGTACCCAAACTTCTCCAGCTCGCGCAGTCCGGACTTCACCGCGTCCACGCCGTCCCGCATTTGCGCGGAGATCGACTCCGGGGTGATGCCCCAGCCGTCACGGTGAGTCGAGATGTTGCCGAAGATTCCCATGGCCTTCGCGGAGAGCCGGGCGTCACGGAAGACCGCGTTGCGGATCTGAGTGAAGGCATCGCCGGCCATCGGGCCGCGGCGGATGCGTCCGTACGTCACTGGTACACCGCCGCGGCGGTGGCGGAGCAGCGTGGCTGCTCCCGGGCATGCTGGGTACGCTGCACTGGGCAGGCCCCTTCCGTGCTGGTGGGCGGTTCTGTGGATCGGCGGGGTAGTGACCCGCTGTTCTGAGGTGGCCGGACGGGTCCTACGCCGTCCGGCCACCTGCATGTTCAGGTGCCCGCATCTGGAGCGTTTCGGTGTCGCTGACGCCAGTCCCGGTGCACCTTGTTGCCTTCCACGAGGCACTCCGCACTGGCCTGCGCCAAGAACGCGCCCCACTTCGGAGTGCCGTGAATGTTGTGCTCGGGCTCGTCTTCGCGTAGCGCGCGGCGCTCTTCGTCAGCAGCCTCCCGGCGTGTCTCGAACCACTGCACCTCGTAGTTCACGACCTCCGGCCACCAGGCATGTTCGGCGGAGTGGGATGCCCACCTGGCCTGCGGGTTCCAGCCGATGCCGACGTACAGAAGGCGTCCGCCCGAGCCATACAAGCGGTAGACCGCTGTCCGGCCTCCCTGCCGGTCACCTACTCCCGGGTGAGGCATTCGGCCCCTGATCGGTTGTCTCGCCATCCGACGGCGGTTCCTCTCTCTGCTTTTGGAGGTCGGTTCGCTCGCCTTGGGCGAGGACTCGCTTACGCAGATACCGCTCAACGGCATTCCAGTCGAACACTCGGGTCCGGCCGTTGGAGAAGATCGGCTCGGGAAAGTCCGCGTCCTCCGCGGCGAGTTGCCGAAGGCGTGCGGCCCCGATCTTCTTCAGGCCGGCCGCCTCAAGGAGTGCTGGCATCTGCGGGATCGTCACCATCCTTGGCGCCTCCGCCTCACGTCCGGCCTCCCCTGTGGAGTCGGGCATGCCCCATCCTCTCAACTTATTTGCGTCAACGCAAATAAGTGGTACGTTGTTCCCAGCACAAAGCCCCGGGCCTCGTGGTTGCACACGAGTCCGGGGCCGCTGGAAACGGCGCCGCCCGGTGGTTGCACACCGGGCGGCGCCTCAACCCCGGCTCGCGGTTGCACGCGGCGCCGGGATGCCCGACACCCTGCTACGAACAGGAGAGTCAGACATGCGCGATCGTATCCGCGCCGCTGCCACGCTGGCAGCCCCCACCCCGCCCGCCCGGCACCTCGTCGCCGCCGGGATCCTCAGCCGGGCCGGTTCCCGCACCGTCACGCACGCCCGCCGGGACCGCACCGCCCAGCTCGCCCTCGCGGTCGTCCGGCACCTCGCCGTGCACCGTCCGGCCGACGCGATGACGGAGGCCGCCCGGATGACGGTCGCCCTGCGCATCGCGGGCACCGCGGCGGCCGCGCGCCCGCTCCTGGCTCTGCTGCCCTGGCCCACCGCCGGCATCACCCGCGGCGAGTACGCGCTGCGCCTCCGCAAGACCGCCTGGGCCGTCACCAGCGACAACCGCTGCCCGGGCGGCGCCCTCCTGGAGGACTGCCGGTGCCGCGACGGCCAGGCCGGCAGCTCCTGCCCCCGGCAGGCGGTGACCCGATGAGTAAGCGGACCACCCCCGTCGACGAGGACCAGAACGCCACCGTCGAAGAGTTCCACCAGCGCGCCGCGCAGGACTACGCCGCGAACGCGGACGCGCAGGCGGACCCGGACCGGGCTCCGTTCTGCGACTGCGTTCTGGGTGACGGGCACTACTGCTGACCGGTCTGACCGCTGCCTCCCCCGCCCGTCCGCCCCGGCGTACGGGCGGGGCCTCAGAGGGAGCCGTCCAGCCCGGACCGCGCCGTCGACCACGCCCCGGAGGGCTACACCCATGACCATGACCAGCGAGCAGCTCGACGAACTCGCGAACCAGGCCAAGAAATACCACCACCCGCACTACACGGGCGTCACCCACGGCCGCTTCGGCGGACTCCAGTTCACCTTCCGGGAGTTCACCGGCACCGAGGCCGACCCCGCCATGCCCGACGAGGTGTGGAGCAGCACCGCCCTCAGCGGCGCGGCCCGCGCCCTCCTCGAGACCGAATACCAGTACGCCCGCACCCTGCACCGCGACGCCAAGTACACCCGCGACCTGAAGGCAGCCGCCGACGGTGCCGCCCCGCTGTGGACCGCCTGCACCCGGGCCCGCACCGCCATGGACGACGCCTACGACGCGCTCAGCACCACGCCCGACACGCACTGGCGCGCCGCTGTGTCCAAGCTGATCTTCGCGCAGGACCGGGCCGCGGCCGCCGCCCAGACCTGGGACGCCAAGGCCGCCACGATCGCCGCCGTTCACGAGGCTCACGTCTACAGCGACCTGTCCCGCGACGCCGCGTACGCCCGTGCCGGTCTCGCCGACGTCGACTGGCACGTCGGCTACCAGAGCGACTACGAGGGCTACGGCACCAGCCCGGTCGTCCGCCGCACCGCCGTCACGATCGCCGAGCAGCGCGCCCACCTCAAAACGATCGCCAGCCTCACCGGCGACCACCGCGCCACCTGACCACCCCCGCGACCGGCCGGGACCGCGACCACCCCCCGCGCGGGCCCGGCCCCAACCTCGCTTCTGGAGACCCCTCTTGACCAGCAAGGACATCGTGTCCGGACCGTCTGTCCGGACCGGCGGACAGCGCCTGCCTGGCATCCGCTACGAGACCCAGACCCGTACCCGTCTCGTCCCCCACACCGAGGACGGCGAGACGGAGATGATCGAGCAGCCCTATCAGGTCGACGTCCCCGTCGAGCCCCGCGACTGGGACCGCACCGTCCTGACGGCCGTCACCCGCGCGGCGCTCGGCCTCCTGGCCGTCGCCGTCGTCTGGTCCGTCGCGTCCATCGGTGACCTCCTGGACCGGGCCGTCCCCGCAGGCGTCGCCTACCTCGGCGGCGGCGCCTTCGTCACCGTCTGGATCTGCTGCATGGCCCTGGAGTGGCTCTTCCGCTACAACCAGGACCGCGCCCAGACAGCCCGCACCGCCGGCACCACCGCCCTCGTCCTGGACATGGCCGCGGTCTGCATCCACGGCTGGCTGGAGGCATCGGTATGGGTCGGCGTCACCGGCGCCGCGATCTCCGCCGCCGCCAAGGGCCTGTGGACCGTCGTGATGAAGAGCCAGTCCCGCCCCCTCTCCCCGGAGACACAGCAGTGGCTCCGCAAGCGCGAGGCCCGGATCAGCGCCCGACTCGCCCTCGCCGCGCAGCTGCGCAACCTCGCCCGCATCGAGGCGCAGGCCGCCGTCTACGCCCCGCTCCCCACCCCGGACACCCGGGCGGACAACGGCCCGGACACGGACACGGTGTCCGGACACGATGTCCGCGCTGTCCGCGTGGCTGTCCGCGCCGCGTCCGCCGCCATGCCCGACGCCACCCCCGAGGACATTGCCGGACAGCTCGCGACCGCCGGTGTCCCCGTCGACGAGGACACTGTCCGCGTCCTCCTGGACGCGGACACGGACAGCGCGGACACGACGGACAGCAGGTCACAGCCCCGTGTCCGCCCCATCGCCCCGCGCGGACAGTCCGTCACGGACACCGTCCGCACAGCCATGTCCTCCGGCATGACGGACCCGGACAAGGTCCTGTCCTATGTCCGCGGACTCCACGGACAGGACGTGTCCACCTCGACCGTCGCCCGCATCCGCCGCCGTGTCGAGACGGAGATGGCCTCATGATCCTCATCCTCCTGACCGCCGCGGCGATCGCCGCCTGGCACCTGGCCCGCCACCGCCGGCGCACCGTACGGCCCGGCCCGGGGGCGTCCGCGGCCGCGCGGGCCCGCGCCCTGCGCACTCCCGCCGTACGGGCAGCCACCGCGCTCGGCATCCCCACCCAGCGCGCCGCGCAGGCGTACCGGTACGACGCCGGCGCCGAGGGCGAGCGGCGCACCGCCGCCCGCATCGACGTCCTGCGCGCCGAAGGGTGGACGATCCTTCACGACCGGGCCCTCCCGTACGGCCGCGCGAACGTGGACCACCTCGCGATCAGCCCGCGGGGCCTGGTGATCCTGCCCGACACCAAGCTGTGGAGCAGCCGCTACCGGCTGCGGATCGTGGGCGGCCGTCTCCTGCACGGTGGCTGGGACGTCACCGGCCGGCTCCGCGGACTGCGCCACGAGGCCGCCACCGTCGCCGACGCCCTCGGCACACCCGTTGTGCCCCTGGTCCTCATGGACGGCGCCCCGGTCGAGGGCGGCGAGCTCCACTTCGACGGGATCCGCATCGTCCCGGCGGACCAGGCGGTGCCCGTGCTGCGCGCCCTCGCCCGCACCAGCGGCCCCCTCACCCACGCCCACCTCACCCGCCGCGCCCACCAGGTCCTCCCGCCCTACCAGGAAGGCCACCGGCGATGACCACCCAGCAGCCGCCCGCGCCCGGGGCCCTGGCACAGCCCGCCGGGCCGGGCCCGGTGATCCCGCCCCGGCCCGCATACCCGCCCGCGGTCGCGCCCGATGCGCTCCGCCCGGTCCCCGACTGGATCGACGAGATCCTCGCCGCCCGCGCCCGCCCGGCCCCGGACACGGACACGGATCGTCCGGCGGACAGCCCGGACACGGGTGCGGACAGCGAGACGGACAGCCCGGACAAGGACGCGGACACGGACAACGGCGCGGACACGGAGCCGGACAATGAGGCGGACAACGGCGCCTCTACCAGCGCGGACACTGTCCCGGACACGGACGCCGACGCGGACAAGAAGCCGGACAACGACGCGGACACGGGGTCGGACACGGACGGCGGGTCCGCGGACAGGCCCGCCGGGCCGGCCGCTTCACAGCGCCCGCCGTCCGCCGGCGGACGGACATGGCGGCGCTGGCGGTGGCTCGCGTTCAACGCCACGGCGGCCGGGGCCGGCTACTGGGGCGGCCTCGTCAGCACCTTCGCCGGCGGGCTGGCCGTCGCCGAGCAGTCCGCGACCGGCATCCTCGGCACCGTCCTCGCCGGAGGCTGCGGCTGGTGCGCCTGGCGGCTGACCGCCCACGAGGCCGTGCAGACCGTCTTCGGTAGCCGCCCCGCCTTCCGCCTCGCCCTCACCGTCGGCGCCGCCGAGTTCGGCCGCCGCCTCGCCACGCCGGCCGTCGCCTGGCTCGCCGAGCAGGGCGCCGTCCTCTGGCTCAGCCCCGCCGACGTCACCCTCCTGATCACCCTCACCGGCCTGTGCGGAGGCCTGTGGTGGCTCATCGACCGCCACACCCGCACCTGGTGGTGGCCCGGCCGCCTCCTCCTGCGCATCCCCCTCGCCTCCGCCCTCCTCGCCGCCGCCCTCCCCAACGCCGCCCTCTGAAAGGCACGCCGTGACCACGCACCACCTCGTCCTCGCCGCGCCCGGCCTCGATGGCGGCCGGCTCTTCGGAGCCGTGACCTACTCGGCGCTCGCCGCGGTCGCCGCGATCTGTCTGGTCTCCGGGATGCGCGGCTCCAAGAAGGTCCGGATCAAGGACGACCCCGACAAGGTCGGCGCCCTCGCCATCGTCACCGGCACCCTCTGCGTCGCCGCCGGCGGCACCTGGCAGGACTTTGCGCAGGCCTTCGGCGACAACGCCAGCAGCAGCTTCACTCAGAGCGGCCTGGGTGAATTCGGCCAGGGCGGCATCTCCCTCGTCCTCACCGCCCTCACCTTCGTCCCGGACTGGAAGAAGAAGATCATCATCCCCGCCGTCCTCGGCATCGCCGCCGCCGTCACCTTCCACACCGCCGGCGGCTCCTGGGGCCTGATCATCAACCTGATCCTCACCCCCGCCCGCATGATCACCGGGAACGCCTGATGACCCACCAGCCCGCCCCGGACACGGAGGCCGTCCCGATCCCGGAGTGGCTCACCCCGGCCCTCGACACCGCCCGCCGTGCCCACCACTGGGCCCACCGCGCCCACCTGTACACCGCGTTCCGCGGCCTCGGGCGAGGCCTCGGACCCGGCTCCCTCACCCTCGCCCTCATCCTCCTTCGCCTCACCGTCCGCGCCCTGCGCCGCACCAAGACCACCCCCGCCCTCGAGGAGACCGACGGCCAGGAGCAACAGGAGGCGCAGCCCGAGGAGGAGACGGCCCCCGGCGACGACAGTCCGGCCGCCGAAGCCAAGCCCAAGGAAAAAGCGAAGGCGAAGGGCGGCGGGAAGGCCGAGGCGAAGAGCAAGGCGAAGGCCGGCGCGGGCAAGTCCGGCGCGAAGGGCAAGGGCAGCAGCGCGGAGCCCAAGGAGGACGACCAGGGCAGGGCGGCGGGCTGGGAGTCCGGCGCCGTGCTGCTCCTGGGCGCCGTGCTGCTCCTCGCGCCCGCCCTCACCGCCGCCTCCATCGCCGCCACCGCGCTCGGCGACCTCGCCCAGCGTGCCGGTGCCGCGATCGCCCCGTACCTCCCGGTCATCAGCGGCATCACCGTCACCGCCTGGGTGATCGCCGCCTGCGCCGTCGCACCCCCCAAGCGACCTCCCACCCCCTCAAACGATCAAGAAAATGTGGAACCGGGGGAGCCCGACCAAGCCCCCGGCGCCGGGTACGACGCCGACCGTGACCTCCGGCACCTGGTCGTCCGCCGGGTCCTCGCCGCCACCCAGGCCGGGCGCCGCGGCGTCCACCTCGCCACCCTCCTCGAGGACCTCCCGGAGGGGTGGACCGTCCCCCTCCTGCGCGAGGACTGCGAGCGCCTCGGCATCCCCTACCGCCGCACCCTCCAGATCCGCGGCGTCGGCAACACCTACGGCATCCACCGCGACGACCTTGAGGCCGCCCTCGGCACCACCCTCGACCAGGCCCTCGCCACCCTCGCCGAAGGCCTCGCCGCGGGCCCCCGCGACACCCCCGCCGGCACCCTCCCCGAGCACCCCGCCCCGGCCCCCGCCGGCCCCCTTTCCGCACCCCCGCACGAGGCCCCCGCCGGCACCCCGCCCGGGCCACTCCCGGGCCCGTCCCGCTCCCCCTCGCCGGAGGCCGCCCACTGACCCCCGCGGGGTGGTAGATGAGCCCGTCTACCAGGCCATCTACCGCCCCATCTACCGGCCATCAACCACCTGTCGACCACTCATCTACCGGCCATCTACCGGCCGTCGACCACACCCCGAGGACACGCCATCCACCGCTACCGCTGCCCCCTCTGCGCCACCGACTCCCGCCCCTACCTCACCCGCACCGGAGCCGCCCTCCACGGACGCCGCCACCGCGACCAGGTCCACTCCGGCGACCACCCCATCGGCGAACACATCCACCACACCCCGCTGCGCCCCACCCGCCACGACCTCCTGCCGATCGCCGCCGCGATCACCATCGTCATCGCCGCGGCGATCGCCCGCGCCCTCGGCCACTGACCGGCTGCCCCGACGGCACCCGCCCGCCCCCGTACGGCGGGCGCCGCCAGGAGAGCCGGAGCAGCCCACCCGGACAGCCCCACCCGACAGGAGACCCACCCGTGGACCAGCAGACCATCGACCGCCGCATGGCCGATGCCAGCCGGGCCGAAGAGCAGGGCGAGTACCGCGAGGCAGCCCGCCTCTACAACCAGCTCGGCAAAGACATCCAGGCCGCCTGCGGGCGCTTCGACCCCCAGGCGCTCGACGCGTTCGAGGCACTGGCCCGCTCGATCAGCAAAGGCGCCGAGAGCGGAGCCCCCGCCCCGGACGCGTGCATCCACAACGTGCCCGTCGGGACCCGCTGCGCGGGATGCGAGGCGCTCAGCGCGCTCGCCTTCACTCAGCAGTAGCACGGCCCCCGGGGCGGCCATCAGCCGGCAAGCACCGACCGCCCCGGGTCCCCACCCCGATCACGAGATGAGGACCGCCATCATGGCACTCGCCAAATCCATGTCCCTGGACGAGTTGCGACGCAGGAACGAAGCCACCAAGGCGCAGCAGAAGCAGGATTCGCCTGCGCCCACACCCACCCCGAAGGGACGATAGGGACATGACGATCATCACCGGCATCGCCACCCGTGAGGGCACCGCCGACGACAACGCCGACGCTGCCAAGATCTACACCATGAACGACGACACGGTCGGCGCAGCTGTCGTGGACGGCATCGGTCACGGCCCCCACACCTCCGCCACTGTCCCGCTCCTCGCTCAGGTCGCTGCCCGCATCAGCGCCCGGCGCGGGCCGCTCGCCGGCCTTCTCACCGCCGCAGAGCTGATCGCAGACTCGGGCGCTGACGGCGAGGAAGCCGACGCGGTGGCCGTCGCCGTCCGTATGTACCCCGACGACGACATCGCCGTCGTGAACTGGACCGGTGACGCCCGCGCCTACGGCTGGGACGGCGAGCGCCTGGAGCTGTACACCGACGACCACACCGTTGGCGCCCAGCTCCGGGCTAACGGTGTCGCGCTGGAGATCGCACGGGAACACGACAACTGGCTCCGCACGACGCTCGCCAGGGCCAGCATCGGCACCGTATACACCGCCGGAGTCAAGGACCCGCTCGTCATTCTCACCAGCGACGGTGTCCACGACCAGATCCCGGCCGACGAGATGGAGGCCCTGGTCCGCGAGCACGCCGACGACCCGCAAGCCCTCGCCGACGCCCTGGTGGCAGCCGCCCAGCCGGACGACGACGGGTACCGCGACGACGCCACCGCCGTCATCCTGCACCGCGCCGCATGCTGACCCCGCGAGAGTTCGCCTTCGCCACCCCGGCCGACCTCGGCGGAACCGGCCCCTACCGCCGCTTCTGCCGCGCGGCCGGCCTCACCATCGTCCCCGACGGCTACGGCCTCCTGCTCGCGGACGACGAGCACGGCAACCACAAGACGCTCCTCACCGGAGACGTCGAATACGTCCGGGCCATCGCCGCCGCCGGACCCGAGACCCTCGCCAACCTCAGCCTGCCGGCCGAGAAGTTCCTTACGCGCGACGGCTGGCCCGACGACTGGACGTAGCCCCGCAGCAACCGAGGCCCCGCCCCGCGGCGGGGCCTCACCCGTACCCGCCCGTACGGCCCTCCGGCTGCGCCACGATGGCCGGGTGACTGACCACCTCTGCGCCGCCGCAGCAGCCGCGGGCGCCACCGACCCCTGCGCCGGCGACCGCTTCGGCCTCGTCGTCAAGTACGAACGAACCGACATCGGCGGCGTCATGGGCTGCCCGCACCACACCACGCTCCTCCAGACCACGCACCCCGGCAGCATCACCGTGTCCGCCGCCGACTCCATCCGCACGATGAGCCACTTTGCCAACCACCCCGACCTGGTAGACCTCGACGAGTCGCTCGACGGCCGGTACGGACAACCCCCGCACGAGGGGTGACATCCGGCCATCTCCGGGCGTAGCGTGACGGAACCGGCGGCGTGGTGCGGGTCGTACGTCTTCCCGCGCGCGAGCACCTCCTCCCTGCGCTGCGCCGCCGGCCCGCAGCCCCCGCCGCGCCCCCGTCGGCGGGGGCTGCCCCATACGCCGGCGCGCACCGCCCGCTCCGCTTGACTCTGCGTAACTGATCGCTACATACTTCTCGCAAGTCAGGCATGCCCGGACACAGAAGCCCCGCCACCGCGCGGGGCATCGTCATTTCCGGACCACACCCCCGGAGGCCGCCATGGCCCACATCTCCACCGAACACATCACCCAGCACACCCTCACCCTCACGCCCGATGAACTGCAGGCACTGCGACGGGCCGCGAAGGCCGCCCTCGACACCAAGCCGGACAGCAAGGATGCAGAGACCTGGCACGCCTTCACCAACCTGGAGAAGCCGGCCACCCGTTCCCGCGCATCCTTCATCGCCGCACACAGCAACCCCTCCATGATCGGCACCGACCCCACCTCCTGACGCCCCGTATCGCACCAGGAGGAGGCCTTCGGCACGCCCAGGCCCACCGGAGACGACATGCACGACCCTCTGACCGTCGCATTCGAGATCCGCCGCCCATGGCCGACCCGGAGCGGCTGGAAGACCGACACAGCCCGTCAGCGAGGGGTCCGCTGGGAGCACCGTGGCGCCTTCTCCGTCGTGGCAGGGCACGGCCTGTACTGGCCCGGCCTGATCACCGTGTGGCACCACGATCCGTCCGGCTACGACACGACCACGTGCCCGCCCGCGGGCCGCTGGCGCTGGCACGTCCACCACTGGCGCATCCAGATCCTGCCCCTCCAGCAGATGCGCCGTCGCCTGCGTACCCGCTGCGAGCGCTGCTCGGGCCGCTCCACCAAGGAGCACCCCGTCGACATCAGCAGCCAGTGGGACGGCCCTCGCGTCCGCTGGTGGCAGCCCGAGCAGGGACTACGGCACTACCGCTGTCCCTGACCGGCACGCAGCTTGGCAGCAGTACGGAGGAGGGGTAGCGGCCCTCGGCATCCAGGGCGGGAGCCTGGCCGTACTGCTGCCAACCACACAGCAGGCCCGAGCCCCTCACTCCTACCCGGTAGCCCCCTGGGGGCCATCCCAGGGGGGCACACCCCGTACCCGATGAGGGGGCAGGCCAGCCCATGCCGATCGCTCCCCGCGCGCGCTGTACCGATCCCGAGTGCCATGAGCTGTCCACCAAGGGCTCACGCTGCGACGACCACCAGCCCATCCCCTGGCGTGGCAGAGACGACAAGGCGGCGCGCTACGGCATCAGCTCGGGCGAGTGGCGCACCCTCAAGCGCAAGGTGACGGCTCGTGACCATGGCTGCTGCTACCTGTGCGGTGCCGAGCCCGTCGACCCCGACCTCTACGACGAGGACGACCGCGCCACGCATCCGCACGAGCTCGACCACGTCATCCCGATCAGCGAAGGCGGCGCACGGCGCTCCCTGGACAACCTCGGGCTGGCCTGCACCTCGTGTCACGACGTCAAGAGCCGGGCCGAGGCCGCGCGCGCCAACGCGCGCCGCCGCAGGCCCCGCTGACACCTCGCCGACCCCTTCCACGACCCCGAGGAGGCCCCTGTGGCTGCCCAGACGACCGCGCAACGCCTGATTGATTACCGTCAGGAGCTCGAGGCCTCGGGCGAGGGCTTCACCCAGGAGCTCCTCGCCGACCTCGTCAAGGACGCTGCCCACACGATCGTCGTGCGGGAAGGCCTGCTGACCCGGCTGGAGCTGCCCTCCCCGGGGGCAGATCAGGCGTCCCCGGGCTCCCCGGAGGGGGTAGGGGAGTCAAAATCACCAGCTTGATCTTTTGGGGGCCCGGCGCGGTCAACTCGGAACACGCCATCTCAGAATAAATTTCGAGCGATGGGCCCCCACACCCATCACTCACAGTAAACATGCAGGTCAGAGGGGGTGTGGCATGGGGCGTACCGCGCAGCCGGCTGCCCTGAAGCTCATCAGCGGTCGCGGCAACGGCACCGACTCCGGCGGCCGCCCGGTCAACCCCGGGCCGGCCTTCCGCCGCATCGCGCCGAACCCGCCCACGTGGCTCAGCGCCGAGGCGCGGGCGGAGTGGCGGCGGGTGGCACCCGGCCTGCAGCGCCTGGACCTCCTCAAGGAAGAGGACCGGGCCGTCCTCGCCGCGTACTGCGAGACCTGGTCACAGTTCGTCACGGCAGCACGCACGGTGACCCGGGAGGGCATCACCTCGGAGGTCACCACGGTCAGTGCCTCCGGCAGCGAGACCGTCCGTACGGTGCCGCACCCGGCCGTCGCGATCACCCGGTCCGCCGGCCGCGAGCTGCGGGCCATGGCCGTTCAGTTCGGCCTGACCCCCTCGAGCGAGCAGGCCCTGGCACGAGGGGCCGACGATGACGAGGACGACAACCCGTTCGCGTAGCTCGGGCAGCTCGCGTAAGCCGCGCGTGCCGCGCGCGGCGCAGCGCGTCGACACGGTCGAGGTGCCGGACCAGGAGACCCTGGACCGGCTGAAGATCTCCCCGGAGATCGCCTGGTACATGGCCTCACGGGGCATGCCGCTGCCGGACTGCCCGCCGCTGTTCCAGACGCCGTCGCCCGGCGAGGCCCCCGGCGCGCTGTTCGACCCCGAGCGCGTCGACAAGGTCATCCGCGCGTTCTCCAGGCTCCGGCACACGAAGGGCCAGTGGGCGGGCCAGCCGCTGCGCCCGGATCCGTGGCAGGTCGCGTACGTCCTGGCGCCGGTGTTCGGGTGGGTCCAGTGGGACGACGACGCCGGCGGGTACGTGCGGATCGTCCAGGAGCTGTACGTCGACGTCCCCCGCAAGAACGGCAAGTCGACGCTGTGCGGCGGCATCGCGATCTACATGACGTGCGCAGACGGGGAGCCCGGCGCCGAGGTCCTGGCCGCGGCCACGACCAAGGACCAGGCGCGGTTTGTCTTCGACCCGGTGAAGCGGCTCGCCGAGTCGGCGCCCGCGCTGAAGGGGCACGTCAAGCCCCTCAAAGACAAGATCATCCATCCGAAGAGCAACAGCTACTTCCAGGTGATCTCGAACGTCGCGGACGCGCAGCACGGCGCGAACCTGCACTGCTACATCTGCGACGAGCTGCACATCCACAAGACGCCGGACATGCTGGAGACGCTGGAGTCCGGCACCGGTTCGCGCCGGCAGCCGCTCGGCGTGGCCATCACCACGGCGGACTCCGGGAAGAAGGAGACGCCGTACGACAACAAGCGGCGGCGGATCGAGCAGCTCGCCCGGCGGGTCCTGCGCGACCCGTCGGTGTACGGGGTGATCTTCGCTGCGGAGAAGGACGCCGACCCGCACGCCGAGGCGACGTGGCGCGCGGCCAACCCCGGCTACGGGGTGTCCCCGACGCGGGCGTACCTGGCGAAGGCGTCGCGCAAGGCGGAGTCGTCGCCGGCCGACCTGGCCTCGTTCAAGCGGTTGCATCTGGGCATCCGGACGCGGCCGGACGTCAAGTTCCTGCCGCTGGACGCGTGGACCCGCAACGCGGGGATGGTCGACGAGCAGGCGCTCAAGGGCCGGGAGACCTGGGGCGGGCTGGACCTGGCGGCGACGTCCGACCTGTGCGCGCTGTGCTGGCTGTTCCCGAACGACGAGGACGGCACCCTGGACGCCGTGTGGCGGTTCTGGACGCCGGAGGACAACCTCGCCGCGCTCGACAAGCGGACGGCGAAGGCAGCCTCGCAGTGGGTCAAGGAGGGCTGGCTCACCACCACCCCCGGCAACGTCGCCGACTACGACTGGATCAAGAGCCAGATCCGCAAGGACCGGGACACCTTCAGGGTCAGGACGATCGGCTACGACCCGTGGAACGCGAGCCAGTTGACGAATGACTTGGTCAGCGAGCGGGCCAACCTGGTCAAGGTGCGGCAGGGGTTCCAGACGATGAGCCCGGTCCTCAAGGAGACGCAGCGGCTCCTTCTCCAGGGCACCCCGGAGACGCCCGTGCTGCGGCACGGCGGCAACCCGGTCGCCCTGTGGTGTGTCGACAACCTCGCCGTCGTCATGGACGCCAACGGGAACGTGAAGCCCGACAAGGCGAACTCCGGCGACAAGATCGACGGCGTGAGCTCCCTGCTGACCGCCATGGCGGAGATCATCGCGAGGCCCCCGCGCCGGAAATCCCGGTACGCGGACGAAGACGAAATCATGGTCGTCTAGCGGAACCCGAAGGCCGCTCCGTATGAGGCAGACGGCGCGGCCTGGGGAGCCGGCATCTGCCAGTCGACGTCGACCGTGAGCTCAACAGACCGGCCGTCCCCTGCGACCTGCGCCGCAACGATGCGTCCCTTCTTGGCCTCTTCGCCGGGGATGTTCACCGGCACCTCCTTGCCGATCTGCCCTTCGAAAGCGTCCGCCGCGAACGTTGCTCCGTCGGGCGCGGGCTGCTCATAGCTCATCTTCATGCCGCCACGGTAGCGGCCCGATCACTGGGAGGCAGCCGTGTTCGCCTGGCGCCGGACAGCCGTACGAAAACGAGTCGTGGTCAACCTCGCCGACAAGGCGTTCACGGGGATTCTGTGGAAGCAGGCCGGGCCGCTGCTGGTCCTGCGGGACGCGCGCCTGCTGCACCCGGGGGCGCCTGAGGTTCCGGTGGACGGCGAGGTCGTCATCGAGCGGACGAAGGTCGAGTTCACCCAGGTCCTCGGCGGCGGTGAGGGCTGATGGCATTCGTCGTCTCCAGCGGGCAGCTCGCGACGACCGGGGGCGGTGTGACGCAGGGGTGGGCGCCGCCCCCGCTGCGGGCCGCACCGTGGGAGTACGCGGCGATCTGGCGGAAGCAGCCGCAGGTCCGCACGGTGATCGGGTTCCTCGCGCGGAACATTGCGAGCATCGGCATCCACACCTTCCGGCGTCTGTCCGACACGGATCGCGAACGGCTGTCGGATCACCCGCTCGCCGAGCTCCTGAACTCTCCGCTGCCGCGCGTGACGCAGTACCGGTTCATCGAGCGCCTGGTCGCCGACGTCGCGCTGTACGACGACGCGTACGGGATCAAGCTCAAGCTGAACGGACGGCTGCGGATCCTGCCCGTGCCGCCGACGCTGATCCACCCGACGGGCGGGAACTGGATCGCGCCGGAGTACTACCAGACCCCGGGCGGCCGGCAGTTCGGCCCGGACGAGGTCCTCCACATCCACGGCTACAGCCCCGGCAACCTGGTCTCGGGGAGCTCGCCGATCGAGTCGCTGCGCGAGCTGCTCCTGGAGGCGGACGAGTCGGCGAAGCAGCGCGCCGCGATGTGGCGCGGCGGCGCCCGCATGACCGGTGTGATCGAGCGTCCGCTGGACTCTCCGGAGTGGGGTGAGAAGGAGAAGCGCCGGTTCCGGGAGATGTGGCGGGCGTTCACCCAGGGCGGCGGGGCGGAGGGCGGAACGCCGATCCTCGAGGACGGCATGAAGTACGTGCCGGTCGGTTTCAACCCCGAGCAGGCGCAGTACATCGAGTCGCGGAAGCTGACCCGTGAGGAGTGCGCGGCGGCGTACTACATCCCGCCGCCGCTGATCGGGATCCTCGACCACGCCACCTACTCGAACATCAAGGAGCAGCACGCCCACCTCTACCAGGACACGCTCGGTGCGTGGCTGGTGATGATGGAGCAGGAGTTCGGGGCGCAGATCCTCCCCGATCTGCCGGGCGACAACGCGGGCGTGTACGCGGAGTTCAACATCCAGTCGAAGATGCGCGGCAACTTCGAGGAGCAGGCGGCTGCGGCGTCGACGGCGACGGGCGGCCCGTGGATGACCAGGAACGAGCAGCGGGCGCGGTTCAACCTGCCGGCCATCGAGGGCGGCGACGAGCTGATCGTTCCGATGAACGTGACCGAGGGCGGGCTCGCGTCGCCGCGGGACACGGCGCCGGACAGTTCCGGCGTCCCCAAGTCGCGGGGCCGGGGGGTGAAGAGTGCGCGGCCGGCCTCGCTGGGGACGGCGGCCGGCGAGCGGGACGCGCTGTCGGTGTCGCTGGTGCGCTGGACGGAGAAGGCGGCCCGCGGGCTGATGACGTCCGCCGGTGTGAAGGCCGATGCCCGTACCGAGGGTGGTGTCCTGCGCAAGGCGGTGATGCCGGATCTGCTGGAGATGTGGGCGGCCGGCCGTGAGGACCGGCTCGCGCAGCTGCAGGTCCTCCTGGCCGACCACGGGTTCCGGCTCGCGCAGATCGGCGCGTGGGACGTCCTCGACGTGTGGAACCCGGAGGCGGAGGGCTGGTCGGCGGACGTGATGTTCGCGTGGATCCTCGCGGCCGCGGAGACCCACGCGGAGCAGCACGAGCAGGCCGGGACGGACGCGATCGCCGCCGTCCAGGAGGAGGGCGGCGACGCCTGGCAGGGCGCCCTGCAGACCGCGGCCGCCGGGTGGGCGACGGCGGCCGCCGTACGGGCGGTGACCGCGTCGACGGAGCTGAAGTCCTTCGGCGGGCACGACGCCGCCGGCGCCTCCGGACTCACCCGGAAGATCTGGCGCACCGGCGGGGCGAACCCGCGGCCGTCCCACAAGGCGCTGGACGGCGAGACGGTCTCGCTGGACGACGTGTTCGGCAACGGGCTGCGCTGGCCGGGCGACAGCGGCGGAGAGACGAAAGAGCTCGTCAACTGCAAGTGCGACCTCGACTATGCGAAGGAGGGATGACCGTGCGCACGAAGGATTTCACCGCGCGGGTGAAGGCCGCGGGCGTCGCCGACGGACTGGCCGAGGGGCAGTTCGTCGCGCTGGTCTCGGTGTTCAACAACGAGGACAGCATGGGGGACGTCGTCCGCCCGGGCGCGTTCACCGAGACCCTCACCGAATGGGCCGCCGCCGGCGACCCGATCCCGGTGATCTGGGCCCACAAGTGGGGCGACCCGTTCGCCCACGTCGGCACCGTCGTCAAGGCGACCGAAACCCTTGAGGGGCTGGAGGTCCTCGGGCAGATCGACGACCTCGGCGAGAACGAGACCGCCGACCAGGTCTACCGGCTCCTCAAAGGCCGCAGGGTCAAGCAGTTCTCCTTCGCGTACGACGAGACGGAGTCGGCGTGGGTGAAGGACAGTGAGCACCGGTGGGGCGGCTACTGGGAGCTGCGCAAGCTCAAGCTGCACGAGGTCGGCCCGTGCCTGGTCGGTGCGAATCAGGAGACCGAGCTGATCGCCGCGAAAGCCCGCGGCCTGGCGCGTGGCGCGAAGGCCGGCCGGGTCCTGTCGCAGAAGAACTTCGACACCCTCACCGAGGCGCACACCGCGATCGGTGAGGTCCTGGCGGCGGCCGAGCCGGAGAAGGACCACGGCGCCGCCCCACAGAAGACCACCGGTACGGAGCCCGGCCAGCCGGGTCCGGCGGCCGAGGGCACCCAGCCCTCCGCCCAGCCGGACACCCCGCCCGCCAAGGACGCCGAGCCGGACGACGAACTCCAGGCGCGGATCGCCCGGATCGTCGCCGCCGAACTGGCCAAGACCCAGACCGGCGGCACCACCACCATCAGCACGACCGAAGAGACCACGGACGACCCCCGCGAAGCACCCGCCGAGGATGCCGCCAAGGCCGCCGCCGCCTCACGTCTGCGCACCGAGTTCCAGCTCTTCGAGCTGGAAACCTCGCTCACGGAAATGGGGTAGACCATGGCGAAGTCCATGCAGGAATGGATCGACGAGGCCAAGCACTACGCGCTCCAGGCGCGTGACATCGCCGCCAAGGCCGAGAAGGAGGACCGGGACTTCACCCCGGAGGAGGCTGCCCAGCTCCGCGAGCACATGGGCAAGGCCACCGCGGCGAAGGCCGAGATCGAGAAGCTCAAGGGCAACGAGCAGCTGCGCCAGGCGCTCGCCGACCTCGGCGACGACATCGCCCTCGATGTCCACACCGACGGCGACGGCAACCGGAAGACCGCGAGCGGATTCCACCTGCCCAGCAAGAAGAAGACCCTGGGCGAGCAGTTCCTCGAGAGCGACGAGTACAAGGCGCTGATGGGGCAGGCGCAGGACGGCCGCTTCGGAGCCAAGCAGCGCATCCAGTCGGGGCTGGCCGGATTCAAGTCGCTGGTCACCGGGGTCTCCGACACGAGCGCCGGCGCGTTCGTCGTCCCCGACCAGCTCGGCCTGCAGGTCGGCCTGGACGCTTTCAAGCGGCCGCTGCGACTGCGCGACCTGGTCACCAACGGCACGACCACGTCCGACTCGGTCGAGTACGTCCGCATGACGTCGTTCACCAACAACGCGGCCCCAGTCGCCGAGGCGACGTCGGCGGCGAACCCGACCGCGCCGGGGGGCGCCGGCGCGCTGGTCCCCAACGCGGGCGGCGGCTACAAGCCCGAGTCAGGGCTGACCGCCGAGCGGATCAACACCAACGTCAAGACCATCGCGCACTGGATGCCGATCACCAAGCGCGCCGTGGCCGACGCCGCGCAGGTCCTGACCCTCATCGACGCGTTCCTCCGCTACGGCCTGGAGGAGGAGCTCGAGGACCAGATGGTCCAGGGCAGCGGCACCGGCGAGAACTTCGAGGGCATCGCCACCGTCTCCGGCGTGCAGTCGCAGGCATGGGATTCCGACGAGTTCACCACGCTCCGCAAGGCGCGCACCAAGGTACGCACCGTGGGCCGGTCGATCGCCAACGGCTACCTGCTCAACCCGGTGGACCTGGAGACGCTGGACCTCAAGCAGGACAACGAGGCCCGGTACTACTTCGGCGGCCCCGGCGGTGTCGGCTCCGCGCAGACCCTGTGGGGCCTGCCGGTCATCGAGACCGAGGCCGTCCCCGCCGGCACCGCCTACGTCGGCGACTGGCGCAAGGCGATCCTGTGGGACCGCGAGCAGGCCACGATCCAGATGACCGACAGTCACATGGACTTCTTCATCCGGAACCTGGTCGTGATCCTCGCCGAAATGCGCGCCGCGTTCGGTGTGATCCAGCCCAACGCGTTCGTCGAAATCGACCTGGCCGCCTGACCGGAAGGACCCGTCATGCCGTACCTGCACCCGGTCGCGGGCCGGGCCCGTGAGGGCAAGCCCGCGGCCGCCGTCACCAACGCCACCGCGGCGACCGCCGCGGCCGCCGCCGGCGCGACACCGACCAAGGCGGAGTACGACGCGCTCCTCGCCGACACCAACGCACTGCGCACCAAGCTCAACGCGCTCCTCGCGTCGCTGCGCGCCGGCGGCGTCATCGCACCGTGACGCTCTTCACCCGCCAGACCGAGACCGGCCGGTGCCCCGCATGCGGCGCAGCACACGCCGCGTGCGGGGGCCCCTCGGACACGGTCCCCGTCGATGCACATCTGGAGGTGGCCACCGTGGGTGGACCGCTGCACAAATACCGGTACAGGTCCCCGGCCTCCGGGGTCGAAACGGTACTCAAGCTGAACGACGCCGACGCCGCGCGGCTCGGCCTCACCGAGGACGACCGGATCCCCGACACCACCGGGCTGCGCGGCGAGCACGGCCCGCAGCTGCTGTCGCTGCCCGACACCCAGGAGCCGGACGCCGGCCCCGGCGACGGCCAGGAGCAGGAGCCCGCTGCCGGAGACGATCCGCAGGCGGCCGCGGCCGAGCCGCCGGCGGACGTGAAGGCGGCACCGCCCGCGCGGAACAAGGCCCGCACCACCGCGGCCACCGCGGCCACCAAGACCGCCGGGCGGCGCAGGAAGCCGGCCGACCCGGACGCGGACCCGGCCGTCGACGCCACGGTCGCGGCAGGGGCCACGCCGGCCGGGGACAACGGAGGGGACGGCGGGACGGGCGGTGGCGACTGACGACTACCTGGCGGACCCCGCCGAACTCGCCGCGTGGGTGGGCAAGCCCGCCTCGGACCCGAAGCTGCTGGCCGCGCTGACCGCCGCCACCCGCAGGTTCCGGGGCGCGGTCGGCCACCGGGTGACCCTCGTCGAAGACGAGACGGTCATCCTGGACGGCAACGGACGCGAGTCCGTACCGCTGCCCGTCTGGCCGACTACCGCCGTCGCGAGCGTCACCCTGAACGGACAGCTCCTCGAGGAGACCACCGCCTACGACTGGTCGGACATGGGCGTGCTGCGCCGCCTGGGCTGCCGCCGGTGGCCGGACCGGCTGCGCTGCCTGACCGTCGTCTACTCCCACGGCTGGGCCGACGTGCCGGAAGACATCGCCGAGGCCGTCATCGACCAGGCCCGCAGCATGTTCGTCGTCACACCCGGCGTCCAGTCCAAAGCCGTCGGCGGGCAGTCCGTCACGTTCGGAGCGCAGGCCGCGATCGGCGTGACCGACCAGTGGCAGAAGGCCGTCGACCGCTACAAGATCCGCACCAGCGGGGATCCCTGATGTGGTTCGACCAGCACGCCATACGCGTGCGGGCGGGCCGGAAGCCGGACCGCGGCAACCCCGACAGCAGCGTCTTGGACTGGTCGCCCGGGGCGGTCGACCGGGCCGAGCTCCCGCCGCTGAACATCCAGCCCCGCGTCCAGACCGAGACGACGGGGGACGAGCGGACCGAGGTCGTCACCGGGTGGCGCATCCAGTCCGACGAGGGCGTCGACCTGGACGTCACCGAACTCGACCGCATCGAGTGGGACGGCAAAACCCTGGAGGTCGACGGGGACGTCGCCCGCTGGCCCGACCCGCTCTCCGGCCACATCCACCACGTCGAACTCAGCGTCAAGCGCGTCACCGGATAAGGGAGGAACTCGTCATGCTGCAGCGTCTGGAGCTGGACCGGCGGGGCATCCGTGAATTCCTCGAGGGCCCCGAGGTACGGCAGATGGTCGACGGCGCGACCGCCGGCATCGCCGCGCGGGTCCGCGCGCGACTCCCGTCCGGCACCCCGGTGACCGTACGGGCGTACACCACCGACCGTGGCGCAGCGTCCATCACCATCGCCGACGTGCGGGGGATGGCGTGGCAGGCCAGGGACGGTGTCCTGACCCGGTCCGCAGGCGAGGCCGGGATCGAAGTCCGGGACTGGCGAGCAGGCTGATGAAGCCGCTCTCCGGGTTCCCGGATGTTCAGGCCGCGGGTGCGGCGGTGCTGCGTGAGGCTCTGGCAGGGCGGCCGGAGCCTCACGCGGCAGGGGCAACCGTCGGCACCCGCGTCCCGCCCGACCGCTCGCCCGAGATGCCGCTCCTGCCCTACGTCCTGGTCCGCAAGGACAGCGACCTCCCGCACCCGTCGATGGCGAACTCCCGGTGCACTCTGCGCTGCACCGTCTGGCACACCGGCGCGGACGAGGCGCACGACCTGGCGATGCTCTGCCAGGGCCTGTGGATCGTCCACTCCGGGCCCGTCATCCGCGGCGTACGGCCCGGGACCGGCCCGCTGCCAGCGGTCGACCCGGGCACCGGCATCGAACTGTCGACATTCACGGTGCTCGCCAACGTCAAGCCCGTACTGCTCTGACCTCGTACTGCTCTGACCCGCCGACCGTCCGCCCGCACGGCGGACGGTCGGCTTACTGCTGATCTATCTGAGAGGAGGGCGCCGTGGCCGGCGACCCGACAAAGGCAAATCTGTGGACCGACGCGGACGTGTACGTCAGCTTCAACCTGGCGGCCGCGCTGCCCACCGACGTCAACGCGCCGTTCGGTCCGGACTGGCAACTCGTCGGTCTCCTCGACGGGGACGAGGGATTCCCCGAGGGCCGCGAGGAGGACACCGACGACAAGTTCGCCTGGGGCGGCATCCTCGTCCGCACCTCCCGCAACCACTTCAAGTTGACCAAGAGCTTCACCGCGCTGGAGGACAACACCACGGTGCGCCGGCTGGTGTGGCCGGGCAGCACCGAGACCCTCATCAAGGTGCCCAAGCCCGAGCGCGTGCTGATCGCGTTCGAGACCCGCGAGGACCAGAAGAAGCGCCGGCTCATCAGCGCCCAGTACGCCGAGTGCAACCTGGACGGGGACCGCGGCGAGAACGAAGTCGACCTCGAGTCGGCGACCATCGGCGCGACGATCTTCCCGACGTCGGACGGAGTGCTCTTCCGCCGGCAGGCGACCCCGGTCCTGGAATCGATCAGTGTGCTCCCCGCGACGCTGTCCATCCCGGCGACGGAGATCGGCGCGCTGGTGGCGACCGCGACGTACGACGACGCGTCGACCGGCGACGTCACCGCCGAGGCGACCTGGTCGTCCTCCGCGCCGACGACGGCCACCGTCGCCGGCGGGTTCGTCACCGGTATCGCGGCTGGCAGCGCCGTTGTCACCGCCTCCTACGGCGGGCAGAGCGACACCTGCGCGGTCACCGTCACCGCATGAGCCGCCGGGGCGCGGAGTTCTGTCGCGGTTCGCCGCGCCCCGGCACCACCCCCACCGAACCGCGCGACCGGAAGGAACCGCGATGCGACTGGAATTCAACGACCAGGACCTCCGCCGCAAGGCGATCGAACTGGGCGTCATCACCGAGGGGCAGGCGCTGCCCCCGGAGCAGCGCTCCCGTGTCGCCGCGGCGCTGATGCAGGACCAGCTGCCCCGCAAGAAGCCGGCGGACGTGCCGGTCGCCGGATCGATCCGGGTCCAGCCCGGCGGCGAGATCGAGATCGACGGCCGCCCATTCCCGTGGGTGGTCCAGGCCGAGTCGATCCAAGTCACCCTCGACCCCTCCGGCTTCGGCACGGTCCGCCTGACCATCCCCACCGAGTCCGTAGAGATCCTCAAGAGCGAGAGCGAGACCACACCATGAGCACCACCCGAACCGCGACCCGTGCCGACGACGAGGTGTTCGACTTCAACCTCAACGCCGTCGAAGCCGAGTCGGAACTCAAGCCGTTCGTCTTCCTGTGGGGATCCAAGACGGAGCCGAACCGACGCATGACCATGCAGCACATGGAAGCGCTGAACGTGTGGCCCCTGATGTCCGCCATCGAGGGCGGCGACATCAGCGCCACCCTGGGCCTCTTCCGTATCGCGCTCGGCGACGACTGGGACGAGTTCCGCAAGACCCCGCTCCCGCAGCACAAGATGCAGGCCCTGTTCAAGGCGTACCAGAAGCACTGCGGCCAGCAGCCGGGGGAATCAGCGGCCTCGTCCGACTCCTGAGGGAGCACGGCGAGGCCGTCCAGGCCGACCTGCGCGAGCACTACGGGATCCGCCTAGGCGACCTGTTCGCGCGGGATCCCACCGGGCGGCGGCTGCTGACCTGGCGGGAGCTCGGCGGATACATCCGCCAGCTCCCCCCGGGCGCGCGCACCCGCCTCGCGACCGGCGACAAGGACGGCCTGTGGGGGCTCGGCGAACACCTCACCGCCCTCGCGATCGACGAGCTGCGCGTCGCGAACTGGCAGCGGTCGAACGAAGGCCTCCAGCGCTCGAAGCGCACCGCGACGCCGACGCCGATCGGCCGGCCCGGCCAGGGCCGCAAGGCGTCCGACAAGAACAGTCCCGAACGCGTCGCCCGCCGTACGGCGGCCAAGCGGCGTGCGGCCGCGCGGCGCAGTGCGATCGCGCGGGGCGAGATCACGTGACGCCTGACATCTGAACAGTGAGACCCGGAGGGGGTGCCCCGTGGCGAACGTGGGTTACGCAACGCTGCAGGTCATCCCCTCGGTCCGTGGGATTGGTGACGAGCTGCGCCGTCAGCTCGTCGCGCCGGCCGGGGACAGTGGCCAGCAGGCGGGCGACGCCGCGGGCGGAGGGTTCTCCGGCACGTTCAAGGGCGCCCTCGCAGCAACGGGTGTCGCCGCGATCGCGGCCGCGCTGGGCGCCGCGTTCATGGACGGGTTCACCACCGCCCTGGAGCAGACCGACACGAAAAACCTCCTGGCGGCGCAGCTCGGTTCGTCCGGGCCGGACGCGAAGCGCCAGGGCGACGCGGTCGGGAAGTTGTTCACGTCCGGGGTGACGGAGAACTTCGAACAGGGCGCCGAGGCCGTGCGGGAGGTCGTGCGCGGCGGGCTCGTTCCGCCGGACGCGACGGTCAAGCAACTCGAGGTCATCGGCACGAAGATGACCGACGTCTCGACCGTGTTCGGCACCGATATGAACCTGCAGTCGCAGGCCGTGTCCGCGATTCTGAAGAACAAGCTCGCGCCGGATGCGACGTCCGCGCTGGACCTGATCACGGTCGGGTTCCAGAAGCTCGGGCCGAACGCCGACGACTTGTTGGAGACGTTTCAGGAGTATCCGGTCCAGCTCAAGAAGCTGGGCCTGGACGCGCAGACGTCGATGGGCCTGTTCCAGCAGGGCATGCAGGGCGGCGCCCGGGACACCGACATCGTCGCCGACGCCCTCAAAGAGTTCGGCATCCGGTCGATCGACATGTCGCAGGGGTCTCAGGACGCCTACAAGGCGCTCGGGCTGAACGCCGAGACGATGTCGCTGCAGATCGCGAAGGGCGGCAAGGGTGCTACGGACGGCTTGCAGACCGTCCTCGACAAGCTCCGCGACATCAAGGACCCGGTGGCGCGGGAGGCCGCCGCCGTCGGCCTGTTCGGTACCCAGGCGGAGGAACTCGGCACGTCCCTGTTCAAGCTGGATCCGGGCAAGGCCAGGAGCACGTTCGGGGACGTCGCCGGGGCCGCCGAGAACCTCGGGGAGACCCTGCGCAGCGGGCCGAGCTACCAGATCAAGGCCTTCACCCGCACGATGAAGCAGGGCCTGGTCGACTTCATCGGCGGCACCGTCCTGCCCGCCCTCTCCAAGTTCGGCGGACTGATCCGTACGGCCGTCGCCCCGCCGCTGAAGGTCGTGCGGGGCGCGGTCACCGCGATGGGCGCAGCGTTCAAGGCCGGCGGGAACGACATCACCTCGTCCGGTCTGGCCGGGGTGTTCGAGCGGATCGGGCTGTCCGCGCGCGTCCTGGTCGACGAGGTCGGCGGCGGCGTCCGCGCGATGTTCGCGGCGTTCAAGGCGGGCGGCGACGACGTCACCTCGTCGGGTTTCGCCGGCGTGATGGAGCGGATCGGCCTCGCTGCGCGGGGCGTGGCGGACCTGGTGCAGGCCCGCCTGGTCCCGGCCCTGGCCGGTGTCTGGTCCGTCATCAGCAGCCGCCTGCTGCCCGCGGTGACCAAGCTGGTCGGCGGCGTCCTGGGCACCGCCGCAGGCCTGTTCGGGCGGATCGCCACCATCCTGATCGGCACCCTGTGGCCCGCGATCATCCGCGTGTACTCCGCGTTCACGGGCGCCCTGCAGCCCATCCTGCGATCCATCGCCGACTTCGTTCAGGGGCGCGTCGTACCCGCCGTCCAGATGATCGGCGCCAAGCTCGGTGAACTCGTCGCGCGGGCGCAGCCGGTGATCTCTGTGGTGACGGGTGTGGTGTCGTGGCTCGGGCAGATGGGCGCGACGATCACCGGGTTCTTGGTGCCCATCCTGGTGCGGCTGATCGGCCCGATCTTCAGCGGGCTGTTCTCGGTGCTCGGCGGTCTGGTCAGTGCACTGACCTGGGTGGTCGGCGCCGTCGTCACCTTCGGGCGAGGCGTGGGGACCGTTCTCTCGGCGGTCGGCACGGCCTTCTCCTGGCTGTACACCACGATTGTTCAGCCCGTCATGTCCGGGATCCGTACGGCGATCACCGTCGCCTGGTCGATCATCCGCCCCGTGCTGGAGGTCGGCGCGGCCGTCATCCGCAAGTCGCTCGGGCTGGCGTTCACGTGGCTGTACAGCAGCGTCGTCAAGCCGGTGTGGAACGGGATCCGGTCGGCGATCAGTACGGCGTGGGCGGCGATCCGTCCCGTCCTGGCGGCCGTGGTCGGCTACGTGCGCGGCACCGTCGGCGCCGGGTTCTCCTGGCTCTACAACACGATCATCAGGCCCGTGTGGAACGGCATCAAGTCCACCATCTCGGGGGTGTGGAACAGCGGTCTGAAGCCGGTGTTCGACCGTCTCAAGTCGACGGTCGGCACGATCGGCGGGTCCTTCCGCACCGCGAAGGAAGCCGTAGCTAAGGCGTGGAACGGGATCCGCGACGCGGCCAAAGGCCCTGTGAACTTCGTTTTGGGGACGATCTGGAACGACGGCCTGCTGCGTGCCTGGAACGCCATCGCCGGGTGGGTGGGGCTCGATGAGCACAAGCTGAAGAAGGTCAAGCTCCTCGCGGCCGGCGGCACCGTGGGCACGGAGCCGGGGATCTACAACCGGCCCACCGCGATCGTCGGCGAGGGCAACCCGAGGCACCCCGAGTACGTGATCCCGACCGACCCGAAGTACCGGGCGCGGGCGCTGGCCCTGCACGCCGCGGCGGGCACCCAGCTCCTCGCGGACGGCGGCGTCATCGGCACCGTCAAGGACTGGGGCTCCAAGGCCATCGACAAGGTCGGCAGCGTGGTCTCCGGCGCGGTCGACTTCCTCAGCGACCCCGGCAAGGCGATGGGGAAGCTGTTCCGGCCGATCCTCGGCAAGCTCGCCGGGATCACCGGCGGGAAGTGGGGCAAGGCCATCGGCCGGATCCCCCACCTGGCCGTCGACGGCATCAAGTCCATGGTCACCAAGCTGATCGGCACCGGGGCCGGCGCCGACATCGGCGGCTCGGGGGTGCAGCGGTGGGCGCCCCTCGTCCTCCAGGCGCTGCGCATGGTCGGACAGCCCGCCTCCCTCCTGCAGACCACCCTGCGCCGCATGAACCAGGAGTCCGGCGGCAACCCCAAGGCGATCAACCTGTGGGACTCCAACGCCAAGGCAGGCATCCCCTCCAAGGGCCTGATGCAGGTCATCGACCCGACTTTCAACGCCTACGCGGGAGCCCTCCGCAGCCGAGGCGTGTGGGACCCGCTCGCCAACCTGTACGCCTCCATGCAGTACGCGCTCGCGCGGTACGGGTCGCTCGCCGCCGCGTACAACCGGCCCGGCGGATACGCCGCCGGCGGCCGGCCTAAGCGCGGCGAGGTCGCGTGGGTCGGCGAGAGGGGCCCTGAACTGATCCGCTTCGGCGGTGGGGACACGGAGGTCTTCGACAACGCCACCTCCATGCGTATGGCCGCCGGTATGGGGCTGCTGCGCGGGTTCGCGACGGGCACCGCCGGCGCCAAGGCCAGGGCTGCCCGCGAGGCCGAAGCACGGCGAGCCGCCGCCGCGCTCAAGCGGTCGCAGGGCAAGGCGCGGAGCGAGCTGCCCGACGACCTGACCGCCTTCCGCAAGAGCCTGACGGGCGGGGCCTCGGACATCGCCAAGGCGGCGGCCGCGCTGACGAAGGACCTCAAAGCGGCGGGCGGCGCCGGCGTCGGGCTGGCCAAGTCGACGGACAAGGTGTCGACCAAGTTGCAGCAGATGGCGGGGCAGCGGGACGCGGTCAACACGAAGATCAAGGAAGCGCGCGCGTACGCCGGCGAGCAGACCAAGGCGGTCAACGACCTGATCGGGCTGTCCCAGTTCGGCGAGGCCGCGTCGGTCAGCGAGCTGCTCGCCGGGATCGCCGGCAAGCAGTCCACCGTCAAGGCGTTCGAGACGGCGATCGGGACCGCGCAGAAGAAGGGAGCGTCGAAGGACGTCATCAGCCAGTTGGCGGCGATGGGCGCGGACAGCAAGCTCGCCGGCCTCGTCGCGGGCGCTTCGGTCAACGACGTGAAGGCGCTCAACTCCCTCGTCGCGCAGGGCGGCAAGCTCGCCGCGGGCTACGGGCGGAACATCGCGGACTTCATGTTCGACGCGGGCAAGGACGGCGCGAAGGGCTTCCTGGCCGGACTGCTCGGCCAGGAGAAGGCCATCCAGGCCGCCATGATCAAGCTGGGCAACAGCGCGATCTCGGCGATCCGCGGCAAGAAGGGCCTCAACGCCCACAGCCCCGCCCGGGCGTTGATCCCGACGGGGCGGGACGCCGGGGCCGGGGTGGTCGTCGGGATGGACTCGACCGCCGCCGACATCGCCGCCGCGGCGGTGCGCATGGCGGACGCCGCCGTCCCCGCCGGGCTGATCGAGCCGTCGATGGCGGCGCCCTCCGGGATGACCGCCGCAGGAAGTCTGCAGGGCGGGCAGCGCGTGCGCCTGGTCGTCCAGGGCCGCGAGTTCGAGGCGTATGTCGAGGAGATCGCCGACGACCGGGCCGGGGTCGCGCTGACCTCGGCCCGGCGCCGCTTCACCTCCAGTAAGAAGGGATAGCCATCGTGCCGATGATCGTGGACCCGTCCGCGCCGGAGGTCACCCCGCCGGCCGTGGTCACCAGCCCGGACGGCTGGCTGCGCGCCACCGTCGACGAGCTGCACGCCGGAGTGGTCCTGTCCGTCAACTACACCGCCGGTACTCCGTTGCCGGGTGTCGCCGGGGTCCGCAAGGTCCGCATCACGCGGAAGGACTCCGGCGCCCCGGTGGCGGTGTCGGTGCGCTCGGCGGACACGGCGTGGGCGGTCGGCGGAGGCGGCTCCGCCTACGATCACGAGGCGCCGCTGGGGATCCCCCTCATCTACACCGCCACCCCGGTGTTCGCTGATGGCACGGCGGGCCCGGCGTCGTCGCTCGCGCTGACCGTGCCCGTCCCGTCGGCGCCCGCCGACGTGTGGATCAAGTCTCTCGACGAGCCCGGGCTGTCGGCCCGGGTCACCGTCCTTACCTGGCCCTCCCTGAAATGGGCCTCCCGTATCAACACCGCCGACGTCGAGGGGTCGCCGTTTCCGGCGGCCGCGCAGGACGTCTACGGGGCGGCGGAGTCGAGCATCACGATCGACGCGGAGGGCGAGCAGATCGCCCTCCTGGAGCGGCTGCTGACCACGCCGGGGGTGCGGCTGATCCAGACCGGGCCGGGCAACCGCCGCCGGGACCAGTACGTCCTGTTCTCCGACCCCGAGCAGACCCTCGACGGCGCCCCGGACGGCTCCCGCACCTACAGCGCGGGCGTGCTGCAGGTCGCGCGGCCGGACACCGCCGGGCAGCCCCTGCGTATCCCCGGCTGGAGCTTCGACATCCTCGCGGAGAGCTTCGAGACGTTCGACGCGGTCACCGCCTCGTACAGCAGCTTCGCCTCCCTCGCCGTGAACGGGGCGCTGTAGTGCTGCCGATCCCGGCGGGCGCGCTGGCGGCGCTGGCGGGCGCGTGCGGACGCCCGTACCGGGCCGAGTGGTCGAACGACGGCGGGCTCACCTGGACGGCGTGCGGGATCGCGGCCGGGTCGGCGAGCATCACCGCGGACCGTACCGCGGAGGTCCGCTACACCGCGGCGGCGACCCTGACCGGCGTCGGCCTCGGCACCGACGGCATCAACCCCATCTCCACCAACGTCCGCCTGTGGCAGGGCATCCAGCCCGCGCGCAGCCGCCCCGTGTGGATCCCCGCCGGCCGCTACACCGTCGACCGGCCCAAGCGAACACGGACCGGAATCACGGTGGAGCTGGGCGGGCTGGAGGACGAGATCCGCGCCGCCGCGTTCCCGACCACGCGGACGATCGGCCCGGACCCGGCGCGCGCCCTGGTGACGGAACTCGTCGGCGAGGCCCTGCCAGGGATCCCCGTCGCGTGGCGGCCGGGTGTCGATCCCGACGTCCAGGTCCCGCAGCTCGTCGCGACGGAGGACCGGTGGGCCGTGCTCAGCTCCGGTCGGGACGAGGCGGGGGCGGCGACGGGGATCGCGGCGGCGCTGGCCGGGGAGATCTGGGCGGACGCCCGCGGCGTCATCACCCTCGGCCCGGTGCCCACCCTGGCGGACCCGGCAGTGTGGCGGATCGGCCGGGGCCCGGGCGGCGTCCTGGTCGAGCCGCAGCCGCAGGCCTCCGCCGACGGCCTCGCCAACCTCTGGGTCGTGACCGGGGACGCGGGGACCGGCGCCCCGGCGATCGGGCCGGTGTACGCGTGGGACGACGACCCGGCCAGCCTCACCTACGCCGGCCCCGACCCGGTCAACGACCCGGGCGCCCCGCAGCGGCTGGGGCTGCTGCGGGTGCGGCTGCGGGTGCAGCGCTACGCGTCCAGCCTGATCACCAGCATCGGCCAGGCCGAAGAGATCGCCCGGGCGAAACTCGCCGACTCGCTGGGGGTGCAGTCCACGCTCTCCCTGACCGCCGTGTGCAACCCCGCCCTCGAGGCCGGTGACGTGATCGAGGCCGAGGCGGAGCTCGGTGTGTGGGAGCGGCACCTGATCGATTCCCTGTCGTACACGCTCGGCGCGGCGTCCATGTCCCTGGCCACCCGCACCACCACCAGGAGGCTCGCATGACGGGTAGTCCGGCCGACGAGTTCGGGGAGGCGCTGGCCCGCGGGTCCGGCCCGCCCGGGATGAGCGTCGTGTCCGCGCAGGTCGTCGACAAGACCGAGAACGGCGTCAACCTCAGGTTCGACGGCGGGCTGCTCCTGGACGTCGCCTGCCGGGACTCCTACCGGGACCGGCGGGCCGGAGACTGGGTCGCCGTCCGCCTCGGCGCCGTCCCCGTGGTGGAAGGCCGGCTCGGACCGGACCCGGCGGACGGCGACGAGAGCCGGATCCGGGAGATCGCCGTCGACGCCGCGCAGGACCTGATCGCCATCAGCGCCTACACCTGGGGCACCGCCGCCCCCGGCGCCGGATACCAGCAGGTCACCACCCTGTGGACGAAGAAGGATGCGAACGGGGTGGGGGTGTTGTACGCGCAGATCGGCGGCGCCGACACCTCACCCACCCCGCCCCCGACCCGCCCACCCAAGACCGTCACCCTCTCGCCGTCCGACGCGGGATCGTGGCGCGGCGGCCGGCCCGACGAGTACGCGCAGAACCCCACCCAGGGCGACTGGACCGGCGGAGGGAACCGGCGCGGCGCATGGTTCTACGGGAGCGCGATCGCCGCCGCCTGCTCCGGGAAAACCGTCGCGAGCATGCGGGTGCAGTTCACGCGGCGCCGCGGCTCCGGCGCCAACGCGTCCCGGCCGATGCACCTGTACCTGCACGGCTACACCAGTGCGCCCTCCGGACAGCTCAACCTCGGCGACGGCCCCGAGGAGCTGCTCTCCCTGTCCGTCGGGGCGACCGGTACCGCGACGCTGCCCGCCGCCTGGCGGACCGCGCTCGCCTCCGGAACCGCCCGCGGACTGGCCATCTACGCCCAGGGCCGCGGCGACTACGCGAGCTTCACCGGCGGCCGCATCACCATCACCTTCTCCGCATAGGGAGCCCTCATGTCCATCGGCTACGCCGAACTGCCCGTGCCCGAGGGCCTGGACGGGCCCGACGTCCCGGCGAAGGTCGCCGACCTGGCGGAGGCCATCGACCCGCACCTGTGGCAGAACGCGATCGACCTCGCAGACCGCAACGCCAAGTACGCGGGCGCGCCCGCGCTGACCGTGGTGCGGGCCCTGGACGGCTCCGTGTGGCTCAAGACGTCCGGCGTGTCCAACACGTGGGCGACGATCTACGAGCCGCTGCCGCCGTGGCGAACCCTGTCCCTGCTGCCCGCCTACCAGCCGGGCACGCTCCTCCCTCAGGTCCGGGTGATCGGCCAGCGGGTCCACACCCGGGGCCGGATCGTCCGCGTCGACGGCGGGCTGATCGTCGGCACCAACGGGGTGCAGGTCGCCACGGTGCCGGACGACGCGGTCCCCGCGCAGGCCTCCGCCGCTGACGCCTACTACTCCCTGACCGGGCCACCGCTGATCGGCGCCGGCCGATACGAGGCCTGGTCGGTCAACGAGACCACCGCCGGCGCGGTCGTGTTCTTCTCCCAGGACGGCGCCCAGGAGGGCGGCACGGTGGGCTGCGTGTGGATCGACATCTCCGGCTCCTACTGGAAGGACTGAGGCACCCCCATGGCGCTCTACACCTACGGCGGGACACCCTCCGACGTCCTCACCACCACCACCGGCGACGTCGTCCCCGACCGCGCCGTGAACATCCGCTCGGCCGGCACCGGCGAGTTGATCACCGCGATCTATGAGGCGGACGGGGTGACCCCCATCGGGACCCTCCGCTCCAACCCGGCGTCCAGCTCCGCGCCGGGGGCGATCCGCACGTTCAAAATCGACGGGATCACGGCGATCGAGTACGAGCACCTGGACGCGGGCGGGCAGCCCGTCCGCTGGTACCAGGCAGCACGCGAGGCCGCGACCGGGGCTCTGGAGCAGATCGAGGGGAAGTTCGACAAGACCGGCGGGACGCTCACCGGCAAGGCGCAGGTGTCGGTCGCCACGGCCGCCACCGTGGCGCTGGCGTCGTTCGTGACGGGGGACACGTTCGACCGGTGGCGGCTGACAGCCGACGGGAAACAGGCATGGGGCCCGGGCAACGCGGCCCGGGACGTCACCCTGGAGCGGACCGGGCCCGGCGTCCTGTCCGTCTCCGGCACCCTGAAAGCGGACCAGATAGACCTGTCGGGGCAGCGTGTCTACAACGCGCTGGCGTACGGCGCCAAGGGCACGGGGGTCGTCGACGACGCTGCCTCCATCCAGGCCGCGCTGGACGCTGCCTACGCGGCCGGCGGCGGCATCGTCCTCCTCCCCGGCGGCTACACCTACGGGGTGGGGACGTTCCTCGTCGTCAAGGCGAAGACCACGGTGTGGGCGTACGGGGCGACCATCCGGTCCATCCACGCCAACAGAGGTGTGCTCCGCAACTTCATGCCGGAGGACAGCTTCACCGCGTTCAACGGGCACTCCCGCATCGCGATCTACGGCGGCATCTGGGACGGCAACGCGTCCAACGGCGCCGGCTCCGGCCTCGTCACCGGCACCACGAACATCGCCTGCTTCATCCACTGCCGGGACATCACCGTCCGCGACGCGGTGTTCCTCGACACCAGCTCGGCGCACGCGCTGGAGTACAACGCGGTCGACGGCGGCCGCGTGCTGAACTGCCGGTTCGAGGGATTCCGCGACAACAGCGGCGACGGGTCACGGCTGAGCAGCGAGGCGATCCAGATCGACATCGCCAAGTCGGGCTCCTCCAGCATCCCCGCCTACGACGGCACCCCCTGCAAGAACATCGTCATCTCCGGCTGCTGGTTCGGCCCCTCGGCCAGGCTGGGGGCTTTCGGCCGGGCGATCGGCTCGCACGCCGACGTCGCCGGCCAGTACTTCGAGAACATCACCGTCCGCGACAACGTGGTCGAAGGGGCCCTGGAGGTGGGGATCCAGGGGTGGTGCTGGCGGCGGGCCGTCATCAGCGGCAACATCATCCGCGGCACCGCCAACAGCGGGATCTACGTGTCCGTGCCGAGCCCCGGCACCGTCTACAGCGCGTACGGCATCACCATCTCCGACAACATCATCGAGGGCGCCCAGGCCGACTCGGGGATCCGCGTCCTCGGCTACGACACGGCCCCGATCACCGACGTGGTCATCAGCGGCAACACGGTCAGGGGCGCGGCCGGGACCACCGCCAACGGGATCCAGGCGCAAGGCACGCCGGGCGCGGTCATCGCCGCGAACACGATCGATGGAGTGCAGTCCACCGGGATCTTCCCGCAGTACTCCGACGGCGTGAGCCTCACCGGCAACACGATCCGGGGCGCGTCCTCGAACGCGGTCAACGTCGCCGGATGCACCGCGGCGTCCGTGACGGACAACGTCATCGACACCACGGGATCCAACCACGGCATCGTCATCGGCGGCGGCACCGACGGCCGCAGCGGCCCCTCCGCGCTCGTCGCCGGGAACCGGGTCCGCGCGGCGGCGAGCGCCGGAATCCGCGTCTCCCAGGCCGGATGCCACATCACCGGCAACAAGGTCATCAAGGGGAGCGGCAGCACCGCCAACGGCGTCTCCCTGACCGGCACCGCAACGGACTGCACCATCACCGACAACGACCTGTCGGGCAACGGGTGGACGACCGCCGCGGCGATCGTCACCTCCACCGCCGCGCCGGTCACCGGGCCCGGCTCCATGACCGCCCTGCCCGGCAACAACTTCGTCGACGTGGACCTGACGCCGCTGCCCGCCCTCGAGGCCGCCATGTCCCCGGCCGGCCGCTACGAGACCACATCCCGCCTCCGCGCCGGCGGCGAGTCCCAGCCCTCCTCCGGCTGGCTCTACCTCGTCCCCATCTGGCTCCCCAAGGGCCTCACCATCGCCAACCTCACGTTCGTGTCCGGGAACACCGCGGCAGCCGCCCTCACGAACCAGTGGTTCACCCTCCACAACTCGGCGCGCGTCGCCCTCGCCCGCACCGCAGACGCCACCAACGCCGCGTGGGCAGCCGCCACCGCCAAGACCCTGGCGATCGCGCAGACCACGACCGGGACAGCGTCCACGTTCACGACGACGTACGCGGGGCTGCACTACCTCGGTGTCATGATCGCCGGAACGACGCCGCCGTCCCTGGCCGGGGAGGGCCGGCTCATCGCCGGGGGCGCCGCCGCGCCCGGCCTCGGCGCGACGAACTCCGGCCAGACCACCCCGCCCACCGTCACCAGTGGCGCGTTCACCGCCGTGGCGTTCAGCGGCGCGGCCATCCTCGCCTACGCCTACACCGGCTGACCCCCACACCCCTCAACACCCCGCGCCACCAGGCCCGGGGTACCTCGTCATGCCCTGGGAGGGCCCCATGTCTCATCCGCAGCCGTCCGTCGGCCGCATCGTCCACTACGTCAGCTACGGCACGCCCGGAGGCGAGTACACCTCGCAATGCCGGGCCGCGATCATCACTGGAGTGCCGCACGGCGCACTGCCCGTTGCGGATTCCGAGCACTCCGAGGAACGGGATTCCAGCGCCGTCGTCCTGGACCTGGCCGTGCTCAACCCCAGCGGGATCTTCTTCAACCGGTGCCCGCAGTCCGAGAGCGACCAGCACGGCGGCACCTGGCACTGGCCGGAGCGTGTCTGATGGCCGCCCCGCTGTCCCCAGCCGCGTTCCTGGCGGCCCTCCGCGCCGAGGGCGTCAAGGTGGTGGAAGTCGGCGACTGGCGTACGCACAACCGCAACCACAAGGGCCTGTGGGGCCCGGTGAACGGCGTGATGGTCCACCACACCGTCACCTCGGGCACCGACCGGTCCGTCGCCATCTGCCGCGACGGGTATGCCGGCCTGTCGGGGCCGCTGTGCCACGGCGTCATCGACAAGACCGGCGTGGTCCATCTCGTCGGCTACGGCCGGACGAACCACGCCGGGGGCGGCGACCCGAAGGTTCTGGCGCGGGTGATCGCGGAGGACTACGGCGACCGCCCGCCCACGCCGACCCGGGGCAACTCCGGGGGCCAGGACGGCAATGCCCGCTTCTATGGCTTCGAGTGCGTCAACCTCGGCGACGGGAAGGACCCGTGGCCCGCGGCCCAGCTCGACGCGATCGAGAAGGCCTCGGCCGCGATCTGCCGTGTCCACGGCTGGAGCGCGCACAGCGTCATCGGCCACCTGGAATGGTCGAGGGACAAGATCGACCCCAAGGGGTTCGGCATGGACTCGATGCGCGGGCGGATCGCCACCCGGCTCGGCACGCCCCCTGCGCCGAAACCGCCGGCACCCAAACCGCCGTCGTCGTACGAGCCGTTCCCCGGCGCCGCCTTCTTCGCGGCCGGCCGGCGCAGCGCCATCGTCACGGCGATGGGCCGGCGGCTGGTGGCGGAGGGATGCGGCCGGTACAAGGTCGGGCCCGGGCCCGCCTGGTCCGAGGCCGACCGTGCCTCGTACGCGGCGTGGCAGCGCAAGCTCGGCTACTCCGGCGCGGCCGCCGACGGTATCCCCGGCAAGACGAGCTGGGACCGGCTCAAAGTGCCCAACGTCTGAGAGGAGTTGCTGTGTCCGTAGACCCGGGCGTCGACCCGACGCTCGCTCACCGCCTGCCGGACCCGAAGACGCAGGAAGTGATCAGCGCCCTGCTCGCTGCCCGCGCGAAGAACCGCCCCGTGCTCCCGGCCACGTTCCGGGGACCCAACTGGAAGAAGGAATCATGAGGATCAGCAGCGCCGCCAAGGCGATCGTCGCCGGTCTCGCCGCCGGTGCGACCGCCGCGGCCACGGCCGTCCAGGACGGCATGTTCACGACCGGGGAGGTGGTCACCACCGTGCTCGCCGTCCTCGGCGCCCTGGGCATCACCTACGCCGTGCCCAACCGTCAGCCCGGCCCGGTCACCCCCGACCGGGGAATCTGACCTGACCGCATAGTGCGCTGGAGGACCGTGTGGATGCTGCGATGCTCACCGCGCTGGGTGCACTGCTGGCCTCGCCGGTGGCAGCCGCAGCAGCCATCTACGGATCCCGGGGCGCGACCCGTGCGTCCCGGGAGGGCACAGTGTTGACCGGATACGACAGCCTCACCGCACGGCTCATAGCCGAGCGGGACAAGGCCGAGGCCGACCAGGCCGCCGCCGAGGCACGCGAGACCGCGCTGCGGGCACAGCTGGAATCACGCGAGGCCGCGCTGAAAGCGGAGATCGCCAGGCTGCGGCTGCTGGTGACCTCCCTGGGAGGGACGCCGTGACCCGCACACAGCGCATCCTCTACCAGCGGCGATACCTCCTGTGGATCACAGCCGCGCTCCTCGCCCTCGGCGGCGGCCTCGCCGTCGCGTTCCTCCAGATCGGCCGCGCCGAGGCCCGCGCCGGCGACCTCGCAACGGAAGCAGACCGCCGCGGCGACGCGGTCAGCACTCTCGCCGGAGACGTCCGCACCCTCCGGGCACAGATCCGCGCCCGCGGGGAAACCCCGGCCGCGCCGGACCCCGCGCAGGCCATCGACGACCTGCCCGCGCGGGCCGAGGTCCCCGTCCCGATCCCCGGTCCCCCGGGGCCGGCCGGAAAGGACGGGGAAAACGGCCGGGACGGCAAGGACGGAGCGGCAGCCTCGCCCGTCCCCGGCCCGTCCGGCGCGGAAGGCCGGCCAGGTGCCGACTCAGCCGTCCCCGGCCCGGCCGGAGCCGCCGGGCCCGCTGGCCCACCCGGGCCGGCCGGGAAGGACGGCGTGGGCAAGGACGGGAAGGACGGCCGCGACGGCAAGGACGGCGAGCCCGGCCAGACCTGTCCCGTCGGGTACAGCCTCCAGCCGCCCCCAGCCGACCCCGACGCCCTCGTCTGCCGACGCGACGGCACCACCCCCCAGACGCCAGCACCGCAGACCCCCACCGTGCTCGGGTTACCCGCAGAACGCCGCCGCCCCTGACCACAAGCGCCCCTCCGTCCGCCCCGTTCTGGGG
>NZ_JBHURV010000025.1:0-155404 GCF_042673865.1 Streptomyces sp. NPDC056987 | reverse complement strand
AACATTCCGGGAGGTCGGGGTATCAACATATCTGGCGTTGACTTTTGGCACGCTGTTGAGTTCTCAAGGAACGGACGCTTCCTTCGTACTCACCCGCAGACCGTGTCTGGGGTTTTCCTCCGGGCGCTTCCCTTCGGTGTTTCATTTTGTTCTGTACTTCGTTCTTGCGTTTCCGACTCTATCAGACTCTTTCGTGTCCGATTCCCCGTCGGAGCGGGGTTCGCTTTCCAGTTCTTCGCTTTCGCGTTTCCCTTTCCGGCGGTTCCGACTCTATCAGATCCTTTCGGGCCTGATTCCCAGTCAGTGGGGCTTGTCCTCCCGGCCCTGCGGCCGTTCCGACGAGTGAGACTTTAGCGGAATCCTGGGCTCCGACGCTAATCGGGGCTTCGGTGCCGACGTTCGGTTCGAGCGTCGATTCCTCATTTCGCATAGGCGTACGCAAAGCAATGCGACACGGAGTCGCTCACTCGTCGTAGGTCCTGCGGAATGACTGTCCGGGGACCGGCACAGGGCCGTTGCTCACGTCGGACAGCTCGGAGAACACTACGTTCCTGTGTGGGGCGTGTCAACTTGAGGGGTTGGGCCGGTAGTCTGCGGGGCATGACAACGCATGCGTGCGTCCTTCAGTGGTGGGCCGCCTGACGGCGGCCGCCTCACACGTATGCGTTCAACGGCCGCCGCTTCGGCGGCCGTTCGCATTTTCCCAGCTCGGGGACCGGCCGCGAGGAGTGGCTGCTCCTACCGAGAGGGTGAATCAGAGATGACGCGGATCTTCAGCGGGGTCAAGCCGACCGGGCCCCTGACGCTGGGCAACTACCTCGGGGCCGTACGCCGGTGGGTCGAGGTCGATCAGCACCGGGCCGACGCGCTGTTCAGCGTCGTGGATCTGCACGCACTGACCGTCGAACACGATCCGGCTCGCGTGCGCCGGCTCAGTCGTCAGGCCGCGACGCTGCTGCTCGCGGCCGGGCTGGATCCCGCCCTGTGCACCCTGTTCGTCCAGAGCCATGTGGACGAACACACGCGGCTCTCCTATCTGCTGGAGTGCACGGCCACCGACGGGGAGCTGCGGCGCATGATCCAGTACAAGGAGAAGAGCGTGCGGGCCCTAGCCTCCGGGGAGAGTGTGCGGTTCTCCCTGCTGTCGTATCCGGTGCTGATGGCGGCGGACATCCTCGCCTATCCCACGGACGAGGTACCGGTCGGTGACGACCAGGCTCAGCATGTGGAGCTGACGCGGGATATCGCCACCCGGTTCAACCAGCGGTACGGGCGCACCTTCTCCGTGCCGAAGGCCACCCGTCCGGCCGTGGCCGCGCGGGTCATGGATCTTCAGGAGCCGACGTCGAAGATGGGAAAGTCCCATGAGTCGACCGCCGGGATCATCTATCTGCTGGACGACGCCGATGTGGTGCGGAAGAAGATCATGCGTGCGGTGACGGACAGCGGCCAGGAGGTCGAGTACGACCCGGAGACGAAACCGGGTGTGGCCAATCTGCTGGAGATCCTGGCCGGGTGCGGGGACCCGGGTGGCGCCACCGGCGGGGAGAAGCCCGCGGATCCGGCGGCGCTGGCCGAGACGTTCACGTCGTACGGGGAGTTGAAGCGGGCCACCGCCGACGCCGTGATCGAGCTGCTGCGGCCGGTGCAGGAACGGCACGCGGTGCTGGCCGCGGACTTCGGCCAGGTGGACGTCGTACTGAAGGAGGGAGCCGCGCGGGCCAGGAGCATCGCCCGGCCCGTGGTCGACGCCGCGTACCGGGCGGTGGGCCTGCTGCCCGCCGACTGAGCCTGGGGTTCCCTGCCTCAGCCGTTGCCCGAGGCCAGGGCGCGGCTGCGGTCGCGGGCGGCTTCCAGCGCCGCGATGAGGGCGGCGCGTACCCCGTGGTTCTCCAGCTCCCGGATGGCGCTGATGGTGGTTCCGGCCGGGGAGGTCACGGCCTCGCGGAGCTTCACGGGGTGCTCGCCGCTGTCCCGCAGCATGACGGCGGCGCCGATGGCGGCCTGGACGATCAGGTCGTGGGCCTGGGCGCGGGGCAGGCCCAGGAGGATGCCCGCGTCGGTCATGGCCTCGACCAGGTAGTAGAAGTACGCCGGGCCGGAGCCGGAGAGGGCCGTGCAGGCGTCCTGCTGGGACTCGGGGACGCGCAGCGTCTTGCCGACGCCGCCGAAGATCTCCTCGGCGTGGGTGAGATGGGCCGGGAGCGCGTGGCTGCCGCCCGAGATGACGGACATGCCCTCGTCGACCAGGACGGGGGTGTTGGGCATGACGCGTACGACGGGTGTGCCGGGGGCGAGACGTTCCTCGATGAAAGCCGTGGGGATACCGGCGGCGGCGCTGATGATCAGCCGGTCGGCGGTGAGGTGGGGGGCGAGTTCGTCGAGGAGCGTGCCCATGTCCTGGGGCTTGACCGCCAGGATGAGGATGTCGGCGCGCTTGGCGGCGTCGGCGTTGGTGGCGGGCTCGACGCCGTACCGGTCGCGGAGCTCCGCCGCCCGGTCCGCGCGGCGCGTGGTGACCAGCAGGTCGCCCGCTCGCCAGCCGGCCCGGATCATGCCGCTGAGCAGGGCCTCGCCGATCTTTCCGGTGCCGAGGACTGCGACGGTCTGGGTCATGTGCGGAGTCACCTCGCCGTAAGGGGTGGGCTTTCTCCCCATCGTCGCACCGGAGGCGGTCGGCGTGCGTGCGGTGTCCGAGGGGCGGTCGCCCGAGCCGGTCTCCGCCGCGTGGTCAGGCCGTACGGCGGCGGAGGGTGGCGGCTCCCAGGCCGAGGACGAGGACGGCGCACCCCGCGACGATCACGGCGTCGCGGACGAAGTCGCCCGTGATGTCGGGGTGGCGCAGGACCTGGTTCATGCCGTCGACGGCGTACGACATGGGCAGCGCGTTGGAGATGGCCTCCAGGACGGGGTGCATGGCGGACCGGGGCGCGAAGAGTCCGCAGAGCAGGAGCTGCGGAAAGATCACCGCGGGCATGAACTGAACGGCCTGGAACTCGGAGGAGGCGAAGGCCGAGACGAAGAGGCCGAGCGCCGTGCCGAGCAGGGCGTCGAGGAGCGCGACCAGGAGGAGCAGCCAGGCGGAGCCGACGACCTCCAGGCCGAGGGCCCATACGGCGAGGCCGGTGGCGAGCACGGACTGGACGACGGCGATGAGCCCGAAGGCGAGGGCGTAGCCGGCGATCAGGTCGCTCTTGCCCAGGGGCATGGCGAGGAGGCGTTCGAGGGTGCCCGAGGTGCGTTCGCGCAGGGTGGCGATGGAGGTGACCAGGAACATCGTGATCAGCGGGAAGATGCCGAGCAGCGAGGCGCCGATGGAGTCGAAGGTGCGCGGGCTGCCGTCGAAGACGTAGCGGAGCAGGAGGAGCATCGCGCACGGGACGATGATCATCAGCCCGATCGAGCGCGGGTCGTGGCGGAGCTGGCGCAGTACGCGGGCGGCGGTGGCCAGGGTGCGGGCGGCGGAGAACGGGCGGGGGCGGGGCGCCGGGGCGAGCTGGGGCCTGGTCCCGGCCCCGGTCCCGGTCTCAGTGCCGGTCCTGGTCCTGGTCCCGGTCTCAGTGCCGGTGTCCGTGTCGGTGCCATTGGCTGTGGGGTCGCTGGTGCTGGAGTCGGCGGTCGTCATCGGGGGGTCCCCTGGAGTGCGTTGGCCTCGTCGACCAGGTGGAGGAAGGCCGCTTCGACGGTCTCCGTGTGCGTACGGGTGCGCAGGGCTTCGGGCGTGTCCTGGGCGAGGATCTCTCCCTCCCGCATGAGGAGGAGCTGGTGGCAGCGTTCGGCCTCGTCCATCACGTGGGAGGAGACGAGGATCGTCGCGGCGCGGTCGGCGGCGATGCGGTGGAAGAGGGCCCACAGGTCGCGGCGGAGTACGGGGTCGAGGCCGACGGTGGGCTCGTCGAGGACGAGGAGTTCCGGCGCGCCGAGCAGGGCGACGGCGAGGGAGACCCGGCTGCGCTGGCCGCCGGAGAGCCGTCCGGCCAGCGAACCGGTGTGGGAGGCGAGGTCGACGTCGGTGATGGCGCGGTCGACGGCCTCTCTGCGGGCGGTACGGCGGGCACGGCCGGGGTCGAGGACTGCGGCGAAGTAGTCGAGGTTCTGGCGGACCGTCAGGTCGTCGTAGACGGAGGGCGCCTGGGTGACGTAGCCGATACGGGCGCGCAGCGCGGGGTCGCCCGCGGGGCGGCCGAGGACGTCGAGGACGCCGGTGACCTGGGCCTGGGTGCCGACGACGGCGCGCATCAGGGTGGATTTGCCGCAGCCGGAGGGACCGAGGAGTCCGGTGATCCGGCCGGGCGGTACGGAGAAGTCGATACCGCGCAGGACGGCGCGGTCGCCTCGGTGGACGGTGAGGCCGCGGGCGTGCACAGCAGCGGCCGCAGGCAAATTCATCATGTGATGAATAATGGCCCCGGTGGACGGACTCGTCAAGCGCCGCACGGGGGATGGGGGACGCGTCTCTTCCGGGGCGCGGATCGACGTCAGGGGCGGCGGATGAGGGTCAGCTCCACCACGTACGCCTCCTCGACGCTCCCGTCGGGGAAGAGGGTGAGCAGCCGCGCGCGCTCGGCCGCCAGGAAGGCGGCCGTGGCCGCTTCGCCGCGCATCCGGAAGATCGAGTGGCTGCCGAGGTGGGCGAGGTGGGTGTCGAGCGGGACGCGGCGGGTCCACGTCACCCGTCGCTCGGCAGGGCGCAGCTCCGCCGGCAGGTCTCCGCCCTGGCCGGGGAGGCTGTGCGCGCCGTGGGCGCCGTCGTCGGCCCAGCGGTGGATCCGTTCGTCCTGGCCGGCGATCCAGGGGACCCCGGCGTCCGCGACGTTCCACCACAGGGCGAGCGCGCCGCCGGGCCTGAGCACGCGCAGCGCTTCGGGCAGGGAGCGGGCCGGGTCGGTCCAGTGCCAGGCCTGGGCGTACGTGATCAGGTCGGCGCAGCCGTCGGCGAGGGGCAGGGCGTCGCCGAGGCCGCGGATGAGGGGGACGTCCGGCTGGGTACGGTGCAGCCGCGCCGCCATGCCGGGGCCCGGTTCCACCGCGGTGACCCGGGCCCCCCGTGCGCGCAGCAGGCGGGTGGCGATACCGGTGCCGGCGCCGATGTCGAAGACGCGGGAGCCCCGGAGCGGGCGGCCGGTCAGTTCCTCGACCGTGTCGAAGAGGGCCGGCGGGTAGCCCGGGCGCGCCTCGTCGTACTGGTCGGCGACGGCGTCGAAGGAGAAGGCGCGCGCGTTCGGACCGGGGGAAGTGGCAGTAGGGCTATCGGCGGAGCTGTTCGCGGAGCTGCCGGCGGGAGGCGTCTGGGGAGTCATGTCCCCATCGTGGTGCCCGGGACGGGGAACGGGCCAGATGCGGTCGGGTCACGCGCGCTGGGGGTTCCCGCCCTTGTTCCCGCCTTTGTTCCTGTCGTTGCCTTTCTTCTTGGCCGCGGCTCGGGCCGCCGGGTTGCCGGCGCGGGCGGTGCGGCGGCGTTCGTACTGCGCCAGGGCCGTTTCGTACTCCTTGCGGCGCAGCCCCTCGCCCGGGGCCTCGGCCAGGGAGCGCAGGAAGTAGGCGATCAGCGAGCCCATGAAGCCGATCGCCTTGACGCTGCGCAGCGACTCCTCGTGGGCGAGGTCGGCCGGGCGGCGGGTGAAGCCGTCCCAAGTTCTGCGGAAGGCGATGGCGCTGCACACCGCGAGCATCACGACGAGGAGCAGGCCGACGAAGGAGCCCACCTTCGCGATCTCCAGGCCCTCGTAGGCGAAGCGGAGGACGAAGCAGGCGGCGACCGCGGTGGTGAGGGAGCCGAGGGCGACCGCGACGCGGCGGGCGACGTACCCGGCGCCGCGGGCGAGCCAGGTCGTCCCGAAGAACACGATGGCCTCGGGCTCCGGGCCGCCGCGGCCACGTCCGCCCCGTACGTTCCTGGTGGAGGCGGCGGACGCGGTCGCGGTGGCGTCGGCGGGGGGCTGGGAGTGCTCGGGGTGCTCGCTCACGGGGCGATTATCCCCGGCGCCTGGAGCGGGGGTTCAGGCGGAGCGAGGGCTGAGGCGCGGCGGGGGCTCAGCCGCAGCGGGGAGCGACGTAGCCGCTGCTTCCCGTGTAGACGTACGCGTCCGAGATGAACTCGCCGTTGGCGATGTTGTCCCAGAGGTTCGTCGTGCCGTACGGGCCCGTGATCCGCTCCCCCGGCTTCTGGCAGTTGATCGGCACGGTCGCGCCGTACTGGAGCACCCTGACGAGCTGGTAGTTGGTGCCCGGGCCGCTGCGGACGTTCACCCGGTAGTCCGGGTGGACCGCGTAGCGCTTGGCCGCCAGGGTCCCCACTTCCGCGGCCGTGGATGTAGCCGTGGCCGTGGCCGTAGCTGCTTCTGTCGTGGTTGTCGCGGTTTCTCCCCCGGATCTGACGGTGTTGTCAACCTCTTCGACTGCCATGCGGTCCTCCCCCATTGACGGTGTGTGCTCTGCGCCGCGCAGGCTAGCAACCCATGGCTGGATAGCACGCACCATCGACTAGGCTCCGTGCGTCGCGCTTGCGCACGAATACACGGGGGTGGGCGATGCCACCACTGCGCAACACCGGGTCGGCCCCGGAAGCGGAGCGTCCGGAGTACGCCGGGCGGTATCTGCTCGAATCAGCCCTGGGCTCCGGCGGCATGGGCGAGGTCCATCTCGCCACCTCCGCCTCGGGGCTGCGGCTCGCCGTCAAGGTCATCCATGCCAACCACGCCTCGGACCCGGAGTTCAGGGCGCGCTTCCAGCAGGAGGTCGCCGCGGCGCGGCGGGTGAGCGGGGCGTTCACCGCGCCTGTCGTGGACGCCGATCCGGAGGCCGTACGGCCGTGGATGGCGACCCTGTTCATCGACGGGCCCACGCTCTCCGAGCGGGTGAAGCGGAACGGGCCGCTGGGCACCGAGGAGTTGTTCCGGCTCGGGGCGGGGCTCGCCGAGGGGCTGCGGGACATCCACCGCGCCGGGGTCGTGCACCGTGATCTGAAGCCCAGCAATGTCCTGTTGGCGTCGGACGGGCCCAAGGTCATCGACTTCGGCATCTCGCGCCCGGCCGACAGCGATCTGCGGACGGAGACGGGCAAGCTGATCGGCACGCCGCCGTTCATGGCGCCGGAGCAGTTCCAGCGACCGCGCGAAGTCGGTCCCGCCGCCGATGTGTTCGCGATGGGCGCGGTCCTGGTGCACGCGGCGACCGGGCGTGGTCCCTTCGACTCGGACAGCCCGTACATCGTGGCCTATCAGGTGGTGCACGACGAGCCGGATCTGACGGGCGTACCAGAGCGGATCGTTCCGGTGATCAGCGGGTGTCTCGCGAAGGACCCGGCCGACCGGCCGACGCCGGACGAGGTGATGGGCGCGCTGCGTACGTCGCGGTCGACGCCGGACGGGTCTGCGCCGGATGGTGTGCTGCCGTCCACCGCGTACGACCTGCGCGGGCCGTACGGGGCGAGTGCGCTCGTACCGGCGCAGCGCGGGCCGGATCCCGTCGAGAGCGCGGGGCCGGGCGCCGGCTCCGGGCAGGGCTCGGGCGCGCGTCCTGGCGCGGGCGGCGGCGCCGGCTCCGGTCCGGGCTCCGTACCGACCAATCACGCGCGGGGCTCCGAGGCCGTCCGGTCGCCGGAACCCTCTCCTTCTCCTTCTTCTCGCGCTCCTTCTCCTTCTCCGTCTCCGTCGCCGGCGCCGTCGTCGTCCCCCGCGCGGTCACCGCGCCGCGTGCGCACGGTGGCGGGCGCGGTGGCGCTGGTGGCCGTGGCCTGTGCGGGATTCTTCGGCGTACGGGCGATGGGGGACGGCGCCCCCGCCACGACGGACGCGAGGCCATCCCGGACGTTCACGCCGTGGGAGACGACGCCGGCCGACGGTTCCGACCAGGTGCCCGTCTGCGCGGCCGACACCGCGGCCGTCTACTGCGTCGGCCCCGGTGGCACGACCACCCGGCTCGACCCCCTCGACGGCCGCACCGCCTGGTCCGTGAAGGGCGCCACGGGAGTGAAGGGCGCGAAGGGAGCCGAGGCGGCGGACGCCGAGTCGGAGGCCGACGCCGCGCCGGTCCTCTCCGGCGGGCTGCTGCACGTCGTCGCGCACGGCGCGGGCGGTAAGAAGCGGCTGGCCGCGCTCGACCCGGTCTCGGGCGCCGAGCGCTGGGGCGTCGACGTCTCCTCGTACGCCACGGTCCGGCACAGCGGTGGCTCGGTCCTCCTCGTCTCGTACGACGGGCGGGTACGGTCCCTGGACGGCGCGACCGGCGACGAGCGCTGGACGAAGGGGCTCGGCGGCACCGGCACGGTCTGGACGGCGGCGGGCGGCACCGACGGCACGCTGTTCGCCGCGACGCCCTCCGGGGACGGCTCGGCGACCGAGGTGCGTGCGATCGACCCGGCCACCGGCGTGGTGCGCTGGGAGGAGCGGCTGACGGGCGGGCTGTCCCCGGTGGGCGCCTCGGACGACGCGCTCTTCCTGCTCGCGAACGATGTCGACGGCTTCACGGAGGCGGTCGTACGGCTGGACGCGTCGAGCCGTACGGAACGGCGGGTGCCGCTGGGCGCACCCGTCGACCAGGCCCAGGCGGCCGTCATGGGCGACACCGTGTACGTCATCGGCTACTCGGGGTCGCTGCTCGCCGTCGACACGGGCGCGGAAGCTGCGGGCGCGAAGGGCTCGGGGACGAAGGACTCGGGCGCGAAGGACTCAGGGGCGAAGGCCGGCGGTGTGCGCTGGCGGCTGGAGACCTCGGTGACGCGCGCCTCACGCCCCGCCGCCACCGAGGAGCGGGTCTATCTGAGCGCGGGCGACGGCCGGCTGCTCGCCGTGGACGCGCGGCGCGGGGTGCTGCTGGGGCAGACGAAGCCGCGGATGGCCGCGGGGCCCGACACGCTCGTCCCCACGCTGCCCGCGCCCGTCCTCGCCCCCGGCTCCGACGGGACGACGGTCTTCGGGAGCGCGCCCGACGGGTCCGTCTTCGCCGTCGCCGGCCGGGACCCCGCGTCCTGGTGACACCCCGGCCCTCCGTCGTGAGGGCCGGGGCACGGGGTGTGGTGTGAGGGCGTAAGGGAGTCAGCCGAGGCGCGAGATGTCCCGGACCGCGCCCTTGTCCGCGCTCGTCGCCATCGCCGCGTACGCGCGCAGTGCCACCGAGACCTTGCGCTCGCGGCCGGCCGGCGCGTACACACCGTTCAACGCCTCGCGGCGCGCCGCGAGTTCCGCGTCGCCGACCAGCAGCTCGATCGAGCGGTTCGGGATGTCGATCCGGATCCGGTCGCCGTCGTTCACCAGCGCGATCGTGCCGCCCGAGGCCGCCTCCGGCGAGGCGTGGCCGATCGAGAGCCCCGACGTGCCGCCGGAGAAGCGGCCGTCGGTGATCAGCGCGCAGGCCTTACCGAGGCCGCGGCCCTTCAGGTACGACGTGGGGTACAGCATCTCCTGCATGCCCGGGCCGCCGCGCGGTCCCTCGTACCGGATGACGATCACATCGCCCTCGGTGATCTCCTTGCGGAGGATCTTCTCGACGGCGTCCTCCTGCGACTCGCAGACGACGGCCGGGCCCTCGAAGGTCCAGATCGACTCGTCGACACCCGCGGTCTTCACCACGCAGCCGTCGACGGCCAGGTTGCCCTTGAGGACCGCCAGTCCGCCGTCCTTGGAGTAGGCGTGGGCGACATCGCGGATGCAGCCGCCCGCGGCGTCCGTGTCGAGTGTGTCCCACCGCTCGGACTGCGAGAACGCCTCGGCGGAGCGGACGCAGCCGGGGGCCGCGTGCCACAGCTCGACGGCCTCCTCGGAGGGCGAGCCGCCGCGCACGTCCCAGGTCTGCAGCCACTCCTTGATGCCGGGGGCGTGGACGGTGTGGACGTCCTCGTTGAGCAGACCGCCGCGGTACAGCTCGCCGAGGATGGCGGGGATGCCACCGGCCCGGTGGACGTCCTCCATGTAGTACGTGCCACCCGGGGCGACGTTCGGCGCGACCTTGGCGAGGCAGGGGACACGACGCGAGACGGCGTCGATGTCACTGAGGTCGTAGTCCAGCTCGGCCTCCTGGGCGGCGGCGAGCAGGTGCAGGATCGTGTTGGTGGAGCCGCCCATGGCGATGTCGAGCGCCATGGCGTTGTCGAAGGCCGCGCGGGTGGCGATGGCGCGCGGCAGGACCGACGCGTCGTCCTGCTCGTAGTGGCGCCTGGTGATCTCGACGACCGTGCGGCCCGCGTTCTCGTAGAGCGCCTTGCGCGCGGTGTGCGTGGCGAGCACGGAGCCGTTGCCGGGGAGGGAGAGACCCATGGCCTCGGTCAGGCAGTTCATCGAGTTGGCGGTGAACATGCCGGAGCAGGAACCGCAGGTCGGACAGGCGTTCTCCTCGATACGGAGGATGTCCTCGTCCGAGACGTTCTCGTTCACCGCGTCGGAGATCGCGTTGATCAGGTCGAGCTTCCGGACCGTACCGTCCACGAGCGTCGCCCGGCCGGCCTCCATCGGGCCGCCGGAGACGAAGACCGTCGGGATGTTGAGGCGCATCGCGGCCATCAGCATGCCCGGGGTGATCTTGTCGCAGTTGGAGATGCAGATCAGCGCGTCCGCGCAGTGCGCCTCGACCATGTACTCGACGGAGTCGGCGATCAGGTCGCGGGACGGCAGGGAGTAGAGCATGCCGCCGTGGCCCATCGCGATGCCGTCGTCCACGGCGATCGTGTTGAACTCGCGGGGCACCGCGCCCGCGGCCTTGATGGCCTCCGAGACGATCCGGCCGACCGGCGCGAGGTGGGTGTGCCCGGGCACGAACTCGGTGAAGGAGTTGGCCACCGCGATGATCGGCTTGCCGATGTCCTCGCTCGCTACGCCCGAGGCCCGCATCAGGGCGCGTGCGCCCGCCATGTTGCGTCCGTGGGTGACAGTGCGGGACCTCAGCTCGGGCATCGTCTCTCGCTCCTTCAGCAGATCCTTCGGCCGAGTCCTTCGGCAGAAATGACTTCTTCGAGCGTACGCCCCGGATCCAAGATCTGGACATGCCGTCCGAGATACGGGACGCCTGTTCACCTTTCGGGCAACCGGTGCGGCTGGTGGCCCGGAACCTGGTGGCAGGGTCACGCCTCGGTGCGGCAGGGTCACGCCTCGGTGAGGTAGCGCTGGAGCGTGGGCGCGACCATGGTGATGATCTGCTCCATGTCCACCGACGCCAGCGGCTCCGCCCTGATCACGTACCGCAGGAGCGCGATCCCGACCATGTGGGAGGCGCAGAGCTCCGCGCGGAACTCGGGATCCGGTACGTCGAGCCGCTCCGCGACCTGGCCGAGCAGCCGGCGCAGCACGAACGTACGCAGCACCGCCGCCGCGGCGTCGTGCGTGAGCGCGGAACGGATGACGGCCAGCAGCGGGGTCCGGGTCGCCGGGTTCTCCCAGACGGCGAAGAACTGGCGGGCGAGCCGTTCCCCGATCGTGCCGGGGTCTCCGGCGACCACCTTGGCGGGCACCGTCAGTGCGGGTTCGAAGGAGATCTCGACGGCGGACGCGAAGACCTCGTCCTTCGTGCCGAAGTAGTGGTGGACGAGCGCGGGGTCGACGCCGGCCGCCTTGGCGATGCCGCGGACGGACGTCTTGTCGTAGCCGCGCGCCGCGAACTCCGCGCGGGCGGTCTCAAGGATCTTCTGCCGGGCGCTGGGACCGGACTCCGCGTCCTTGCGGGCGGGGCGGCCCCGGCGGCGGGGGGTGGCGCCGGTGGTCATGAGGGGCGCGCTCCGGAGGCGTCCGAGGTGCCGGTGGAGCGGGACGTGCGGGACGTGCGGGACGTACGAGGCGTACGGGGCCCCCGGCCGGCCGGCGCGCCCGCGTCGGCCGCCGCGCCCCCCGCCGCGCCCTGGGACCGCGTGGCAGAGGCAGAGGAAGCGGTTGCGGTGGGAGGAGACGGGGCCGCGGAGGCGGGGCGCGACGCGAGGTGCAGCCGCGCGAAGGCCAGCGCCTCCGCGAGGTCCGCCTCCCGCTCCGCCGCCGACATCGCGCGCCGGGTGTTGACCTCGATCACGACATGGCCGTCGAAGCCGCTGCCCGCGAGCCCCTCCAGCAGCTCGGCGCACGGCTGCGTACCGCGCCCCGGCACCAGGTGCTCGTCCTTCGCCGAGCCGTTGCCGTCCGCGAGGTGGACATGGCCCAGCCGGTCACCGATGAGGCCCGCCATCGCCACGGCGTCGCTGCGGGAGGTCGCGGTGTGCGAGAGATCGAGGGTGAAGTGCCGGTAGTCGTCCTGGGTGACGTCCCAGCCGGGCGCGTACGCGGGCATCTCGCGGTCGCGGTAGCGCCACGGGTACATGTTCTCGACGGCGAACCGGACGTCCGTCTCGTCCGCCATCCGCCAGATACCGGAGACGAAGTCGCGCGCGTACTGGCGCTGCCACCGGAACGGCGGGTGCACGACCACCGTGGAGGCGCCGAGGCTCTCGGCCGCCGCCCGCGCCCGCTGGAGCTTCACCCACGGGTCCGTCGACCAGACGCGCTGGGTGATCAGCAGACAGGGCGCGTGGACGGCGAGCACCGGGACGCCGTGGTAGTCGGAGAGCCGGCGCAGCGCCTCGATGTCCTGGCTGACGGGATCCGTCCAGACCATGACCTCGACGCCGTCGTAACCGAGGCGGGCGGCGATCTCGAAGGCCGTCGCCGTGGACTCCGGATAGACCGAGGCCGTCGACAGCGCGACCTTCGTATCCGGGATGCGCACCACTGGATCTGCCACGAGGACAGCGTACGGGCCCCGGCGGGGCGGTCGTCGGCCCGGCCGTACGGTCGACCGCGTCCGGGCGCCGCTCAGCGCCCGGTCCCCACCCGTACGGTCACGGCGCGAGCTGGTCGAGCCTCCGCAGGATCACGCCCTCGCGCAGCGCCCACGGGCAGACCTCCAGCGTCTCGACCCCGAACAGGTCCATCGCGCCCTCCGCGACCAGCGCGCCCGCCAGCAGCTGGGCCGACCTGCCCTCGGAGACCCCGGGGAGCCCGGCCCGCTGGACGGCGCTCATCGTGGCGAGGGTCGGCACCCACTCCTCCAGGGCGGTGCGGCTCAGCTCGCGCTGCACGTACAGCCCCTCGCCGGACCGGGCCGCGCCCGCCAGCCGGGCGAGCTGTTTGAAGGTCTTGGACGTGGCCACCACGTGGTCCGGGCTGCCGAACCGGGCGAACTCCCCGACCGTACGGGCGATCTGCGCCCGTACGTGGCGGCGCAGCGCCTTCACGTCGATCGGGTCGGGCGGGTCACCGGGCAGCCAGCCCGCCGTGAGCCGGCCCGCGCCCAGGGGGAGGGAGACGGCCGCGTCCGGCTCCTCGTCGATCCCGTACGCGATCTCCAGCGAGCCGCCGCCGATGTCCAGGACGAGGAGCTTCCCCGCCGACCAGCCGAACCAGCGGCGGGCGGCGAGGAAGGTCAGCCGGGCCTCCTGCTCGCCGGTGAGGACCTCCAGATCGACCCCGGTCTCGCTCCTCACGCGGGCGAGGACCTGGTCGGCGTTGGTGGCCTCCCGTACGGCGGAGGTGGCGAAGGGGAGGACGTCCTCGCAGCCCTTGTCCTCGGCCGCCTGGAGGGCGTCCGCGATCGTCGCCACGAGACGGTCGACGCCGTCGGGGCCGATGGCTCCGTCGGGGTCGAGCAGTTCGGCGAGGCGCAGCTCCGCCTTGTGCGAATGTGCCGGCAGCGGGCGGGCACCACGGTGGGCGTCGACCGCCAGCAGGTGCACGGTGTTGGAACCGACGTCCAGGACTCCGAGTCTCATGAGCGGAACGCTACTGCGATCCCCGCATACGCTGGGCATGTGCCGAAGACGAAAAAGACGAAGCCGGGCAAAGCCAAAGGCCCGAAGAACCCCGACGAGAACCGGGCCGTGCCCGACGAGAAGGGCCTGGACTTCGCCCGTGCCTGGGTCGAGTTCCCGGACCCGGCCGACGACGAGCAGGTGTTCCGCTGCGATCTGACATGGCTCACGTCACGGTGGAACTGCGTCTTCGGCAGCGGCTGCCAGGGCATCCAGGCGGGCCGCGCCGACGACGGCTGCTGCACGCTGGGCGCGCACTTCTCGGACGAGGACGACGAGGCGCGGGTCGCGGAGCATGTGGCGCGCCTCACGCCCGAGCTGTGGCAGTTCCACGAGGAGGGGACGGCCACGGGCTGGACGCAGACCGACGACGACGGGGAGCGCCAGACGCGGCGCTGGGAGGGGTCCTGCATCTTCCAGAACCGGCCCGGCTTCGCGGCGGGCGCGGGGTGCTCGCTGCACATCCTGGCGCTGCGCGAGGGCCGCGAGCCGCTGGAGACGAAACCGGACGTCTGCTGGCAGCTGCCGGTACGGCGTACGTACGACTGGATCGACCGGCCCGACGACACGCGTGTCCTCCAGGTGTCGATCGGGGAGTACGACCGCCGCGGCTGGGGGTCGGGCGGTCACGATCTGCACTGGTGGTGCACGTCGGCGACCTCGGCGCACGGCGCGGGTGAGCCGGTGTACAAGACGTACGGGCCCGAGTTGACGGAGCTGATGGGCAAGGAGGGGTACGACCGGCTGGTGGAGCTCTGCGAGCGGCGCCTGGCGAGCGAGCTTCCGCTGCTGGCACCGCACCCGGCGGACCCGCCGCGGAGCTGACCCGGCCGACGCCGGTCAGCGGGGTTCGGGACCGGCGCTGGGAGTGGCGGCGGGACTCGCATCGGAGCTGCCGGTGGGGCGCGGATCGGGCGGGTCCGGGTCGGGGGGCGGCTGCGTCGGACCGCCCGGCCCCGGCCCCGGGGCAGAGGATCCGCTGCCACTGGTCGGACCGCCGGGGCCCGGGTGCGAGGAGGCCGAGGGGCTGCCGGGGCCGGAAGGGCTCCCCGCGCCGGAAGGGCTCGCGGGGCCCGGGGTCGCGGGGCCCGGGGTCGCGGGACCGGCCCAGGTCGGCCCGCCGGGCCCGGGGCGGCCCGGGTGTCCGGGGCGCGCGGGCCTGGCCCCGTACCCGTGGATCCGTACGGCGGCGCCCGCCGGGTAGAGCGCGACCCGGGCGCTCCACGGGCCCGCCGGTTCGCGCCCGTGGTCCACGGAGACGCGGACGGTGACGGACTCGCCGGGCGCGAGCGTGCCGTAGTGGCGGCTCAGCGTGAGCCAGGGGGCCCGCGTCCCGGCCGTCCAGGCGACGCGCTCGCCGCCGGTGGCCCGCAGCGTGATCAGGGTGGCGGCACCGGCGGGCCGCGCCTCGACGGTGAGCGGGCCGGGGCCGGGGCGGCGCTCACCGGGCGGCGGCGCGCCCGTACCGTCGCCGACGATCTCGACCGGGACACCGGGCGCGCGGCCGCCCCCGGGGAAGCGGGCGCCGGGCCGGTCCTGGGCGCTGCCCGCGTTCGCGTAATGCTCGTAGCGCTCGTGGCGCTCATAGGGGGCGTCGTGCGGGTGGTCGTAGATGCCGTCGGTGCCGTCGGTGCCGTTCGGGGGATGGCCGCCCAGGACGGGCGGGCCCGCGGTCTCGGCCGCGGTGACGGAGGCGCCGTCGCGGCCCTCGCCGGTCCCCGGCGCCCCGCGGTACGCCGCCCAGAGGGCGAGGACGGGCGCGGCGACGACGGTCGCCACGACGGTGGTCGTCACGGCCCGCGCCCGCAGCCGGTCGCGGCGGGCGGCGCGGTCCTTGGGGTCCATGGGGAAGCCGTTACGGCCGAAGCGCGGGGCGGTGGCGCGGGCGCGCGGCGTCTGGATCATGGCGGTGTAGGCGGCGCCGCGCGGCGCCTCGACGAGTGGCAGCGGGGACGGCGCCTCCCCCGCGCCGGACGGGCCCGCCGGGAAGGGCGGCGTCGTGCGCGAGCCGGGCCAGGGGCCCGCCGCCTCGGCGCGCTCCGCGGCGCGGCGGCAGCGCGGGCAGTCGTCGACGTGGCGGACCAGTTCGCGGCGGAGCGCGGCGGAGAGCAGCACATGGTGGTCGCCGGTGAGCCGGGCGACGGAGGGGCAGCCGCCGGTGTCCACGACGGCGAGCGCGGCGCGGGTCCGCTCGACCTCGCAGGCGGCGGAGGCGAGCAGCTCCCGGGTCGCGGCGGGCTCCTTGGAGAGCACGGCGGCGACATCGTCCGGGCCGAGCCCGTGGCGTACCGCCAACTCCAGGACCTCGCGCTGCTCGGGCGTCGTACCGGCGGCCTCGGGCCAGGCCAGCAGGGCCAGTTCGCGCCGCCGGCGCTCGGCGGTCTCCGGCGCGACCGCGGGAGCCGGCAGGGGGGCCTGTGCAGGGGGCCGCGCGGGAGCGTGTGCGGGGGTGCGGCGCTCTGCGGTGAGCTTGCGCAGGCAGGCCCAGCGGGCGAGGGCGTAGAGCCAGGCCCTGCGCTCCCCGGCGCCGGAGGGGCAGCGGCCGTACTGGCGCTCGGAGATGGCCAGGACGTCGCCGAGCACCTCGGTGGCGGCGTCGTGGTCGCAGAGCACGGAGAGGCAGTAGGTGAACAGGCCGTCCAGATACGGCTCGTACCGCGCCGGAGGGCGCTGCGCCACCGCGCGGGGCGCCCGACGGAGCGCACGCTCTGCGCCGGTGTGTGCGCCGGTGGTGTCCGCGGAGGTTTCGGGGCTGCTGCTCATCACCTGGCGACGGTAGACACGGTCGCCCGCACCCTTCACACCCCTTGAGCACATTTAATCCTTACGGGTGAAGCTATCCCTCGAAGGGGGACACGGTTGTCGTGTTTCGATGAGTCGGAAGTGGTACAGAGCCCTCCCTTGTACGACTTACTTCGCCCGCGCACTGTCCGGGTCGCACGACGGCCGCGGCACCGCCCCGGAGGCCGGGCCCCGGGTGTCGGCGGGTCCCTATACGGTGACGCCATGGCTGCCCGTACGAAATCCAAGGACCGGCCGTCCTTCCGCTGCACCGAGTGCGGCTGGACGACCGCCAAGTGGCTCGGCCGCTGCCCCGAATGCCAGGCGTGGGGCACGGTCGAGGAGTACGGCGCGCCCGCGGTGCGGACGACGGCGGCGGGCCGGGTCTCCACGGCCGCGCTCCCGATCGGCCAGGTCGACATCCGTACGGCGACGGCGCGCTCGACCGGTGTGCCCGAGCTGGACCGGGTGCTCGGCGGCGGGCTGGTGCCCGGGGCCGTGGTGCTGGTCGCGGGCGAGCCGGGCGTCGGGAAGTCCACCCTGCTGCTGGACGTCGCGGCGAAGGCGGCCAGTGACGCGCACCGGACGCTCTATGTGACCGGCGAGGAGTCCACCAGCCAGGTCCGGCTGCGCGCCGACCGGATCAACGCGATCAGCGACCATCTCTACCTCGCCGCCGAGACGGACCTCTCCGCCGTCCTCGGCCATCTCGACGCGGTCAAGCCGTCCCTGCTGATCATGGACTCCGTACAGACCGTCGCGTCCCCCGAGATCGACGGGGCGCCGGGCGGGATGGCGCAGGTCAGGGAGGTCGCGGGGGCGCTCATCCGGGCGTCGAAGGAGCGCGACATGGCGACGCTGCTGGTCGGGCACGTGACGAAGGACGGCGCGATCGCGGGCCCCCGGCTGCTGGAACACCTCGTGGACGTCGTGCTCTCCTTCGAGGGCGACCGGCACGCGCGGCTGCGCCTGGTCCGCGGCGTGAAGAACCGGTACGGCGCGACGGACGAGGTCGGCTGCTTCGAGCTGCACGACGAGGGGATCACCGGCCTCGCCGACCCGTCGGGCCTCTTCCTGACCCGGCGCGACGAGCCCGTACCGGGTACGTGTCTCACGGTCACCCTCGAAGGGCGCAGGCCGCTCGTCGCCGAGGTGCAGGCGCTCACGGTCGACTCGCAGATCCCCTCGCCCCGGCGCACCACCTCGGGCCTGGAGACCTCCCGGGTCTCGATGATGCTGGCCGTGCTGGAGCAGCGCGGCCGGATCAGCGCGCTCGGCAAGCGCGACATCTACAGCGCGACGGTGGGCGGCGTGAAGCTGACGGAGCCCGCCGCGGACCTGGCGGTGGCCCTCGCGCTGGCGTCGGCGGCGAGCGACACCCCCCTGCCGAAGAATCTGGTCGCGATCGGCGAGGTAGGTCTCGCGGGCGAGGTCAGACGGGTCACGGGCGTCCAGCGCAGACTGGCCGAGGCACACCGTCTGGGCTTCACACAGGCGCTCGTGCCGACCGATCCGGGCAAGGTCCCGGCCGGGATGAAGGTCACGGAAGTGGGCGACATGGGGGACGCTCTGAGGGTGCTGCCGCGCCGAGGTCGGGCGGACGCCCCACGGGACGACAACGCTCGCCGGTAGACTTTGCCCTGGTCTCGCCCATCCGTACGAGCCGGAGGAGTGCAGTGGCAGCCAACGACCGGGCATCAGCACCCGGAAAGTCCGGCGCGGGCTCCGGCAACGAAGCGCTGATGCGCGCCTCCCTGAGCGCTGTCGCGCCGGGAACGGCGCTGCGCGACGGGCTGGAGCGCATCCTGCGCGGTAACACCGGCGGTCTCATCGTCCTGGGCATGGACAGGACCGTCGAGTCGATGTGTACGGGCGGCTTCGTGCTGGACGTGGAGTTCACCGCGACGCGGCTGCGCGAGCTGTGCAAGCTCGACGGCGCGCTCATCCTCGACAAGGACATCACGAAGATCCTCCGCGCGGGCGTGCAGCTCGTCCCCGAGTCCTCGATCCCCACCGAGGAGACGGGCACCCGGCACCGCACGGCGGACCGGGTCTCCAAGCAGTGCGGCTTCCCGGTCGTCTCCGTGTCGCAGTCGATGCGGCTGATCGCGCTGTACGTCAACGGGGAGCGCCGGGTCCTGGAGGAGTCGGCGGCGATCCTTTCGCGGGCGAACCAGGCGCTGGCGACGCTGGAGCGGTACAAGCTCCGCCTGGACGAGGTCGCGGGCACGCTCTCCGCCCTGGAGATCGAGGACCTGGTGACGGTCCGGGACGTGACGGCGGTGGCGCAGCGGCTGGAGATGGTGCGCCGGATCGCCACGGAGATCGCCGAGTACGTGGTCGAGCTGGGCACCGACGGCCGGCTTCTCTCGCTCCAGCTGGACGAGTTGATCGCGGGCGTGGAGCCGGAGCGGGATCTGGTGGCCCGCGACTACGTCCCCGAGCCGACCGCGAAGCGGGCCCGTACGGTCGACGAGGCCCTGGTCGAGCTGGACGCGCTCACCCACCCGGAGCTTCTCGAACTGCCCATCGTGGCGCGGGCGCTGGGCTACAGCGGCTCTCCGGAGACGCTCGACTCGGCGGTCTCGCCGCGCGGTTACCGCCTGCTGGCGAAGGTGCCGCGGCTCCCCGGGGCCATCATCGAGCGGCTGGTCGAGCACTTCGGCGGGCTGCAGAAGCTGCTGGCGGCGAGCGTGGACGACCTCCAGACGGTGGACGGCGTCGGCGAGGCCCGCGCGCGGAGCGTCCGCGAGGGCCTGTCGCGGCTCGCGGAGTCGTCGATCCTGGAGCGGTACGTCTGACGGCGGTACGCCAGGTTGGGTACGTCTGACGGCGGTACGCCAACTTGGGTACGCCTGACGGCGGTAGGCCTGACCGCGGTTACGCCTGGTCGGTCAGGCCGCGTACGCCCGTCGGCCCTGATGGTCCGACCGCGGCGCGGTCCGGCTCCGGGGTCAGTCCTTCTCCAGGCGGATCGACTGCTGCCCCTGCTTCACCGTCGCTCCCGGGGCCGCCGCCTCCACCAGATACGTTCCGGGGCCGACCGGGGCGGCGGGCGGGGTGGCGCACCGGGCCGCGCTGCGCTTGCGGTCCCACTCGACGGTGCGGGTGACGGTGTCGCCCGCCGGGACCTGGAAGAACGCGCGGCCGGCCTGGGGGCAGTCCTCGGAGGACCACACCTGCTCGTCGTCGGAGTCCGTCACCGTGAGCACCACGGCCTTCGGCCCGAAGTCCGCCTTGCACGTCGTCTCGGAGGTGTTCTTGGCGACCAGCCGGAACACGGGCTTCTCGCCCGGGCCGTACCCGACCTTCGTCGTGGAGAGGGTCAGCGTCAGGGAGCCGGGCACGCAGTCCGGCAGCGCGGAGCCCGCGGGCACCTGCCGGCCGGAGGTGGTGGTGCCGCCCCCGCCGGAGCCCGCGCCCCCGCCCGACGAGCCGGCGGAACCGCCGCCGTCCGACGCGTCGTTGCCGCCGCCCGAGCCGGCGCCGCCGCTGTCGCCGCCGGAGCCCGGGGCGCCGGTGTCGCCGTTCTTGCCGCCGTCGGCACCCGCGTCCGTACCGCCCTGGTCGCCGTCACCGTCAGCGCCACCGTCGCCGGAACCGCTCGATTCATCGCGGCCGCCCGGCTGTTCGCTGATGGCGGGGCCGGAACCGGAGGGGCCCGGGGTGATGGACGTGACGGGGTTGGCGCCGTCGCCCTTGCCATCTGTCTTCTTGCTGCCACCCCCACCGGAGGTGACGACCCATACGACCAGCAGAGCGAGCAGCGCGATCAGCGTCGCCGCTACTGCCCTCCGACGCCAGTAGATGGTGGAGGGAAGCGGCCCGACCGGATTGCGCAAAGATCCCACGGCGCAAACTGTACGAGAGATCCGGGCCAACTCCCGCCCCACATGCCGCTCATGCGCGCAAGTTTTCCGGATCATCATCCCGGAGGCGCGAGCTGGGCCGCTTTCTTCGACTGATGCGTATTCAGGTAGCGGTTGGGGGAACTCCCGGTGGCATCGGTACGTTCTCCCCATGAACAGCAGCGCAACCAGCGGCCTCTACAGCGATGTCCTCGACTTCGCGCATACGACCCCTTCCTGGTTCCAGTCCCTGGCGGAGCTATGGACGGAAGCCGGACTCCTCTTGTTCGGCGCCCTCTTCGTCATGGTCTGGTGGCAGGCCAGACCGTCCGGCTCACGTGCCGTGGCGGTCGCGGTGCTCGCCCCGCTCGGGACCGCCTTCGCCTATGTCTGCAGTGAACTGTCCAAGTCGGTGATCCAGGAGGACCGCCCCTGCCGGACCGTCACGGGATCCGTCTCCCTCATACCGTGCCCGCCCGTGGGCGACTGGTCCTTCCCCAGCAACCACGCGACGATCGCCGGGGCTGCGGCGATCGCCCTCGTCGTCGCACGCCCCGTACTCGCCTATCTGACGGTGCCGATGGCGCTGCTCATGGCGTTCTCCCGGGTCTTCGTCGGCGTCCACTACCCGCACGACGTGGCGGTCGGCCTGGTGGTGGGCGGCGTCGTGGCCCCGCTCTTCATCCTGCTCGCGGCCCGTCCCCTGCAACGACTGGTCGAGACGATGCGTTCCTCGAATTCGGGGGCGGTGCTCTGGCTGGCGGGCCCGGGACCGGGCGAGGCCGAGCCGGTGGTGGCGCGCGGACGCCACAGCGCCGGACGGAACTGACCACGGACGGAGCCGAGCACGGACGGAATTGAAGCCCGGACGGAAGGGCGTACCCCTGGGGCACGCCGGACCCGGACCCGGACACATGGCACCGCCCCGGGCGCGCAGCGCTGACCCGGGCGCGTGGTGCTGTCCGGCGTACTCCGGCGTGCGCCCGCCTGCTGCACCGTCCGCGCTCCTGCACATGTCAGGATCGGTGCTGCCATGACTGCTACCTCCGCGCACTCGACGCCCCCGACCCCACCGTCGACCCCGTCGACCCCGTCAGCTCCGTCGTCTCGGTCGACCCCGTCGCTCCAGTCCTCCCACTCCGCCCTGCACACCCCCGTCATCGCGTGGTTCGAGACGCACGCCCGCGATCTGCCTTGGCGCCGCCCCGAGGCGGGCGCCTGGGGTGTGATGGTCAGCGAGTTCATGCTTCAGCAGACCCCCGTGAGCCGGGTCCTCCCGGTGTACGAGCAGTGGCTCGCCCGCTGGCCGCGCCCCGCCGACCTGGCCGCCGAGGCGCCCGGCGAGGCCGTACGCGCCTGGGGCCGGCTCGGCTATCCGCGCCGCGCGCTGCGCCTGCACGGCGCCGCGCAGGCGATAACGGAGCGGCACGGCGGTGACGTACCCCGCGAGCACGCGCAGTTGCTCTCGCTCCCCGGGATCGGCGAGTACACGGCCGCCGCGGTCGCGTCGTTCGCGTACGGACAGCGGCACGCCGTGCTCGACACGAACGTGCGCCGCGTCCTGGCCCGCGCCGTGAACGGCGTCCAGTACCCGCCGAACGCGACCACCGCCGCCGAGCGGAAGCTCGCGCGGGCGCTGCTCCCCGAGGACGCGGCGACGGCCGCGGCCTGGGCGGCGTCCTCCATGGAGCTGGGCGCGTTGATCTGCACGGCGAAGAACGAAGGGTGCGCGCGCTGCCCGATCGCCGCGCGCTGCGCCTGGCAGCTCGCCGGGAAGCCCGCCCACGACGGGCCGCCGCGGCGCGGCCAGACGTACGCGGGCACGGACCGCCAGGTGCGCGGCAAGCTCCTCGCCGTCCTGCGGGAGGCCGTCACACCCGTACCGCAGGCCACGCTGGACGCGGTGTGGGACGAGCCGGTGCAGCGGGCGCGGGCGCTGGACGGACTGGTCGCGGACGGGCTGGTCGAACCCCTGGAGAACGCCCTGTACCGGCTGCCGCAGGGCTGACCGGGACCGGGCCCCCGGACCAGGCCTCGGGACCGGGAAGGACAGGGCGCCCGCCGGATCGCCGTTACACAACCGATGGACAGCCGTGCGTCCACCGACGGCTGTCCCGCACAGCCCCGTGACAACAGCTCCGTAGTTTCTGTGACGTCAGGGAGGCGCCGTCGGGGACGGCGCGGATGGTCACGGGGTCGGAGGCGATTGGCATGGCGCAGGGTGAGGTGCTCGGATTCGAGGAGTACGTGCGTACCCGGCAGGAGGCACTCCTGCGGAGCGCCCGTCGTCTCGTGCCCGATCCCGTCGACGCGCAGGACCTCCTCCAGACCGCGCTGGCCCGTACGTACGGCCGCTGGGACGGCATCGCCGACAAGTCCCTCGCCGACGCCTATCTCCGCCGCGTCATGATCAACACCCGTACGGAGTGGTGGCGCGCCCGCAAGCTCGAAGAGGTCCCCACCGAGCAGCTGCCCGACGCGAGCGTCGAGGACGGCAGTGAGCAGCGGGCCGACCGGGCGCTGCTGATGGACATCCTCGGGGTGCTGGCGCCCAAGCAGCGCAGCGTCGTCGTGCTGCGACACTGGGAGCAGATGAGTACGGAGGAGACCGCCGCGGCGCTCGGTATGTCGGCGGGTACCGTGAAGAGCACGCTCCACCGCGCGCTGGCCCGGCTCCGTGAGGAGCTGGAGAGCCGCGCGGCCCAGAGCCGGGAACGGGATGTCCACGCGCCGGAGAAGCCGGTGGTGGTCCGTCGTGACGCACGGGGCGGCCGGGGTGGCCGTCAGGAACGGGGGCGGGAGAGGTGCGCGGCCTGAGAGGCCCCGACCGGTCGGGCGGGAAATCGGTGGGGCGGGGTTCCCCGGCATCGGGAGGTACGGCCTCCCTGACGGGGGGTACGGTCCTGGCCGGGCTGGCCGGACTCGCCGCGCTCGGGCTGCTCGCGGCCGGCTGTTCGACGGGCGGTACGGGGACCCGCGACGAGGGCGCGGCCGTGACCGCGCCGGTCGAGCGGGGCGCCCCCACGCCCAAGGCCTCGGTGGTGACGCCCGCGACGACCGTCGACGCGGTGGCGCTGCTCAGGACGGACCCCAAGGTCAGCCGGCGGATCAAGGCCGACCTCAAACCGTGCGCCGAGGACACGTACCCGGTGGACACGTCGTACGGGAACCTCACCGGCGGCGCCGCGCCCGACCTGGTGGTCAACGTGATGACGTGCGGCGACGCCGTCGGCATCGGGACGTTCGTCTACCGCGAGAAGAACCGCGCGTACGAGAATGTCTTCACGGCCGAGGAGCCCGCGGTGTACTCCACGATCGACCGCGGCGAACTGGTCGTCACCCAGCAGGTGTACGGGAAGGGCGACCCCGTGACGTACCCCTCGGGCGAGGACGTGGTCACCTACAGGTGGAGCGACGGCAGGTTCACCGAGCGGTACCGCGTACGCAACGACTTCAACCGGGCGGTGGGCAACGGCGGCGACAACGGCCCGAAGCCCGCGCCCACGGTGGCCGACGGAGACTGACCCGCGCCGCCGGGCAGACACCGCCTGTCAGGCAGGACACACGCCGACGGCGAAGCCCCACGTGAGACCACGACCGACGACCGAGAACACCGAGAACACCGAGAACTGAGAGCCGCAGGATGGCAGAGACCCATGTCCTGTTCGTCGAGGACGACGACGTCATCCGCGAAGCCACCCAACTCGCGCTGGAGCGCGACGGCTTCGTGGTCACCGCCATGCCGGACGGACTCTCCGGCCTGGACGCGTTCCGCGCCGACCGGCCCGACATCGCGCTGCTCGATGTGATGGTGCCGGGCCTGGACGGCGTGAGCCTGTGCCGGCGGATCCGTGACGAGTCCACCGTGCCCGTGATCATGCTGTCGGCGCGCGCCGACTCGATCGACGTGGTGCTGGGCCTGGAGGCGGGCGCCGACGACTACGTGACCAAGCCCTTCGACGGCGCCGTGCTCGTCGCCCGGATCCGCGCCGTGCTGCGCCGCTTCGGCCACGCGTCCCGCCCGGCCGGGGAGCCGGACGGCCGGGACGGGCCCGACGAGCAGGGCGTGCTCTCCTTCGGCGACCTGGAGGTCGACACGGAGGGCATGGAGGTGCGCCGCGGCGGGAAGCGGGTGGCACTGACCCCGACGGAGATGCGGCTCCTCCTGGAGTTCTCGGCCGCGCCCGGCACGGTCCTCTCCCGCGACAAGCTCCTGGAGCGGGTCTGGGACTACGGCTGGGGCGGTGACACCCGCGTCGTGGACGTCCATGTCCAGCGGCTGCGCACCAAGATCGGCCAGGACCGTATCGACACCGTCCGCGGCTTCGGCTACAAGCTCAAGGCATGAAGCGCCTCGCCCTGCGCACCGGCGTCCGGTGGAAGATCAGCATCGCGATCGCGGGGGTCAGCGCGCTCGTCGCGGTCGCCCTGAGCCTGGTCGTGCACAACTCGGCCCGGGTCTCGATGCTCGACAACGCGCGCGAAGTCCAGCTGGAGCGGCTGCTGTTCGCGCAGCGGATGTACGACAGCACCAAGGAGGCGAAGTTCGGCACGAAGGTCGACGACCCGAACCTGCCGCACTCCCTGGAAGGGAAGATGAAGCAGGGGCGGCGCGCGACCTTTGTGCAGGACGGGCCGAACGGGGTGCCCGATGTCTGGGCGGCCGTCCCGCTCGGCAACGGCACCGTGCTCTCGCTGCACAGCCAGTTCGCCGACCGCTCCACCACGATCATGAAGGACCTGGACCGGTCACTGATCATCGGCTCGGTCTCGGTGGTCTTCGGCGGCTGCGCCCTCGGGGTCCTGGTCGGCGGCCAGCTCTCGCGGCGGCTGCGCAAGGCCGCGGCGGCGGCGGGCCGGGTCGCGCAGGGCAACACGGACGAACGGGTCGGCGAGGCCGTGGGCGGTGTCGTACGCGACGAGACGGACGAGCTGGCCCGCGCGGTGGACGCGCTCACGGACGCGCTGAACGAGCGGATCGAGGCCGAGCGCCGGGTGACCGCGGACATCGCCCATGAGCTGCGCACCCCGGTGACGGGGCTGCTCACGGCGGCGGAGCTGCTGCCGCCCGGCCGCCCCACGGAGCTGGTACGCGACCGGGCCCAGGCCATGCGGACCCTGGTCGAGGACGTCCTGGAGGTGGCGCGGCTCGACAGCGCGTCGGAGCGGGCCGAACTCCAGGAGATAGCCCTCGGCGAGTTCATCGTGCGGCGGGTGGCCGTCCTGAACCCCGACATCACGGTCCAGGTGGTCCACGACTCGCGGGTCAACACCGACCCGCGGCGGCTGGAGCGCATCCTGGGCAATCTGCTGGCCAACGCCGCCAAGCACGGCGGGACACCGGTCGAGGTCACCGTGGAGGGGCGGGTCGTACGCGTACGGGACCACGGCCCCGGCTTCCCCGAGGAGCTGCTCCGCGAGGGTCCCAGCCGCTTCCGTACGGGCGCCACGGACCGCGCGGGGTACGGGCACGGCCTGGGCCTGACCATCGCGGCCGGCCAGGCCCGCGTGCTGGGCGCCCGTCTCACGTTCCGTAACGCGACCCCCGAGGGGATGGTCGAGCGGGATGGTCTCCACGTCACCGGCGCGATCGCGGTCCTCTGGCTCCCGGAGCACGCCCCGACGAACACGGGCAGCTTCCCGATGCTGCTCAACCAGCCGGACGACTAGCCAGGACCACTGTCCGGTCCGTACGGTCACGCCCCGGAGCCGCCTCCGGCCCCGCCCCGCGGTGCGGGACAGGGCCGGAGGCGAGGGAAGCGGGCAGGTCAGGCGGCCTGCGGGACCTTGCCGTCCACCGCCTGGGCCTCGGCGGGCCCCTGCGGCCCGGCGCCCCGCAGCGGCACCTCGCGGACGAAGAACGCCGCCGCGAATCCGATCACCGCGATGCTCGCGCCGAGCATGAACGCCGAGTGCGTACCGGCGGAGACCGCCTGCTGGTACGCCTCGCGCACCACGTCCGGCAGCTTCGCCAGGCTCGCGGCGTCGAGCTGCGCGGACTGCTGCGTGGCACCGGCACCGCCGGAGCCCACGCGGGCCGCCATCTCGTCCTGGACCTTGCTGGTGAAGAGCGCGCCCATGATCGCGGCGCCGAAGGAGCCGCCGAGCGTGCGGAAGAGCGTGGTGGTGGACGAGCCGACGCCCATGTCCTTCATCTCGACGCTGTTCTGCGCGACGAGCATGGTGATCTGCATCAGGAAGCCCATGCCGGCGCCGAGCACCGCCATGTAGAGGCCCGAGGTCAGCCGCGTGGTGTCCGTGTCCATCCGCGCGAGGAGGAAGAGCCCGGCGACCATCAGGCCGCCGCCGACGATCGGGAAGATCTTGTACTTGCCGGTGCTGGTGGTGATCCGCCCCGCGACGAGCGAGACGACCATCATCGAGAGCAGCATCGGCAGGAGCAGCAGCCCGGAGTTGGTGGCGGAGGCGCCCTGCACGGCCTGCTGGTAGAGCGGGAGGAAGAGCACCGCGCCGAACATCACGAAGCCGGTCAGGAAGCCGACGACGGACATGATCGTGAAGTTGCGGTTCCGGAAGATGTGCAGCGGCATGATCGGCTCGGGGGCCCTGGTCTGGACGGCGACGAACCCGACGAGCGCGGCGACCCCGATGAAGATCAGCAGCAGGATCATCGAGGAGGTCCACGCGTACTCCGTACCGCCCCAGGTGGTGACCAGCACGATCGAGGTGATGCCGACGGTCAGCAGCCCGGCGCCGAGGTAGTCGATCTTGACCTTCTTCGACCGGTCCTTGGCGGGCAGGTGGAGTACGGCGGTGATCATCGCGAGCGCCACGGCGCCCAGCGGCAGGTTGATGTAGAAGCTCCAGCGCCAGCCGAGGTGGTCGGTGATCGTACCGCCGACCAGCGGTCCGCCGATCATGGCGAGGGCCATGACACCGGCCATCATGCCCTGGTACTTGCCGCGCTCCCGGGGCGGGATGAGGTCACCGATGATGGCCATGACGCCGACCATCAGACCGCCCGCGCCGAGCCCCTGGACGGCCCGGAAGCCGATGAGCTGGCCCATGTCCTGGGCCATGCCGCTGAGCACGGAGCCGATCAGGAAGACGACGATCGAGGTGAGGAAGACGCCCTTGCGTCCGTAGAGGTCGCCGAGCTTGCCCCAGATCGGCGTGGACGCGGCGGTGGCGAGGGTGTAGGCGGTGACGACCCAGGAGAGGTGCGCGAGGCCGCCCAGCTCGCCGACGATGGTCGGCATCGCGGTGCCGATGATCATGTTGTCCAGCATGGCGAGCAGCATCGCGATCATCAGCGCCAGCAGGACGACGCGCACGCTGCGCGGCTGCCGCCCCCCGTCCTGCGCTTCGGCCGCCTTCGCGGTCCCTACCTCAGTCGCTGGGGACCCGGCGGTCGCTATGGACCCCGCGTCCCCCGGGGCGTCGCCCGCCCCTGGTGCCGCGTCCGCGGCCTTCCCCGGCTTTTTCCCGCTCGAACTCATCGTCCCCACCGTTCCCCTGGTACGCCCTGATGCCTGATGCACATGCCGCCGCGGGCCCTTACTTGCCGCCCGGCTAGCTGACTACACTGCGGTAAGGTAGACCTCTACTTGCCGGGCGTCAAGTAAGTTATTTGGGAGAGCACCCATGGGCAGCACGCAGCACCCGCGGCGCGGGAACACCCGCCAGCGCATCCAGGACGTCGCGCTGGAGCTGTTCGCGGAACAGGGGTACGAGAAGACCTCGCTGCGGGAGATCGCCGAGCGGCTGGACGTCACGAAGGCGGCGCTCTACTACCACTTCAAGACCAAGGAAGACATCCTGGTCAGCCTCTTCCAGGACCTGACCCGCCCGGTCGACGAACTGGTCGCCTGGGGCCGCGAGCACCCGAAGACGCTGGAGAACAAGCAGGAGATCCTGCGCCGCTACGGCGCGGCCCTTACGAGCGCGGCGCCGATGTTCCGCTTCATGCAGGAGAACCAGGCGACCGTACGCGAACTCAGCATCGGCGAGAACTTCAAGGGCCGCATGATGGGCCTGCTCGACCTGCTCAGAGACCCCGACGCGTCCATGACCGACCAGGTCCGGTGCGTGAGCGCGCTCTTCACCATGCACGCCGGGATGCTCGCCCTCAAGGACGTCGAAGGAGACCCCGAGGAGAAGCGCGAGGCCATCCTGGAGGTCTCCGTCGAACTGATCACCAAAGCACACCACGGGGCCGCGTCCTGAGACGCGGCCCCGTGCGGGGTCACCCCCGGTGCCCGGGCGTCACACCGTGACGCCTACGCCCGGTGTCACACCTTGACGCCGACGGAGCGCAGGAAGGGCACCGGGTCGACGGCCGAGCCGTAGTTCGGGGTCGTACGGATCTCGAAGTGCAGGTGCGGACCACTGGAGTTACCGGTGTTGCCGGACAGGGCGATCTTCTGACCCGTCGTGACCGGCTGGCCGATCCGCACGTCGATCTTCGACAGGTGCGCGTACTGCGAGTACGTACCGTTCTTGTGCTTGATCACGATCGCGTTGCCGTACGCGGGGCCGTCACCGGCGCCGTAGGGGCCGGCCTTGACCACGGTGCCCGTGTGGGCGGCGTGGACGGCGGTACCGACCGGCACGGCGAAGTCCTGGCCGGAGTGCTTGTGCGCCCACATCGAGCCACCGCGGCCGAACTTCGCGCTCAGCGTGTACTTCTTGACGGGGTCGGTCCAGGAGGCGGCCTGCTTGGCGGCGGCCGCGGCCTTGCTCTGCGCGGTGTCGGCGGCCTTGGCCTGCACGGCGGCCTGGTGATGGACGGCGGCCGAGCTCACGACCGAGGCCGAGGAGCTCTCCGGGGCGGCGTGACCACCGGTCGCGGCGAACGCGGCCCCGGTTCCGGCCACCATCGTCACTCCGAGTCCGGCAGCCAGAACGCCGGCACGGGTACGAAGGGCGGACGGGCGGGCCAGGCGGGACAGGTTGCGCTGCGACATACGGGATGAACCTCCAGGCATGAACGGACCCGGCACACACGCGCCGGGCTGGCCACACCTTGGTAACCCGGACCCACCCACATCCCAAAACACCCCATCTACGACATTCCGTCGTAGCGCTGCCCTCCGGCCCTCAGCCTCTTGACGCCCCGCAGGTCCCGCCCGCCACACAGCCACCACAGACCCGTGGCTCCCCGTCGACCGCGGGCCCCGCGCACTATTCCGGCTAGTAGCGCCGGAAACGCCTGTGCGCCTTGTCACGGCCACCGGGCAGGAAGACTGTCCGTTTCGGGACCAAAGGCCCGGGGCGCCCCCTAGTCTCGGAAGCTTCCACGAACAGGACTTCGCCCACGGGGGACCACCATGACCGCACCGGCCCACGCCCGCCCCGACGACCACGGGCGCGACCACGACCACGACTTCGACGGCATCGAACTGGCAGACGCGATCCAGTCCGTACGCGACCAGCTCCTCGACGCCGCCACCCGCGCCGCCGGCGCCCCCGTCGCCTTCGAGGTCGGCGACATCCAGATGGAGTTCACCCTGGAACTGCGCAAGGAGGTCAAGGGCGGCGCGAAGGTCAAGGCATGGGTGGTCGAGGCCGGCGCGGACGCCTCCCGCGCCTCGGGCCACACCCACAAGGTCGCCTTCACCCTGAAGCCCCGCAACGCCCGCACCGGCGCGCCCTGGAAGGTCGGCAACGAGGACCACGGCAGCACGTCGGGCTTCGGCGGCGGCGCGCGGTGAGCGTCACCCGGGTCGTCGCGGTCCTCGGGGAGCTGCAAGGGTCGGGCGTCCTGCTCACCCCGCGCTCCGTGCTGACCGCCGCGCATGTGGTCGGCGACACGGACAGGCCGGCGATCGCTCACCCCGGCCGGGCGGGCACCGTCACCGCCGAGGTCCAGTGGCGGGACGACGTCCTGGACGCGGCCCTGCTCGTCACCGACCACGACATCCTCGCCCCGGAGGCGGCGGCCCCGCTCGGCCGCCTCCGCGTCGGCGTACTCGCCACGGAGGCGCCCCTGCCCCACTGCGAGATCATCGGCTTCCCGGACATCCAGCGGTACGGGGCGGACGGCGCCCTGGAGCTGGACCAGTACCGCGCGACGGTCCTCCCGGCGGCGGGCACGCTCCGTTCGGCCCTGGTCTGCGAACTGGCCCACCCGGCGGCGGCGGAACGCGCCGACCACACCACCCCTCTCCAGGGCCTCTCCGGCTCCCCGGTCTTCGCGGGGGCGGTGCTCCTCGGCATCGTCACCGAGGTGCCCCGGGGCCGCGACCACCTGCGGGTGAAGGGCGTGCCGATGATCCAGATCCTGGAGGCGGGCGTCCCCGTCCGTGACACGTTCCGGATCGCGCCGCTGGCCGATGTCCACCCGCAGGACGAACGCTTCGAGAAGGGGTACGCGAAAGCCGTCAGGGCGCGCTACCGCAAGACCCGGATCTTCGGCATCGACGAGCTGGGCACGAATGAGTCGACCTGGGACCTGGACACGGCGTATCTGAGCCTGGAGGCGGGCGGGCGGGAGCGGCCGGGCGGCCTGGACAGGCTGGAGCCGCACCGGCCGCCCCCGGTCCAGCCGAGCCGTATCGACAGCCTTCTGGCGGGCCGCCCCCGGACGCTCCTGCGCGGCGAGGCGGGTGCGGGCAAGACCACCCTGGTCTGGTGGCTCGCGGCCCACGCGGCCTGCGGCACTCTGGGCCCCGAACTGACCGACCTCAACGGCCTGGTGCCGTTCGTCGTCCCCCTGCGCGCGGTGCACGCCCGGGGCAACGGGCTGCCCGTACCCGCACAACTCCCCTCCGTGGCCCAGATCCTGGCGGACGACGCGCCCCCGGGCTGGGCGCAGCGGGTACTGGAGTCCGGGCGGGGCTTCCTCCTGGTCGACGGCGTGGACGAGGTACCTCCCGACGAACGCGAGAACACCCGGGTCTGGCTGAACGAACTGCTCGACCTGTATCCGAACACGCGCTGCCTGGCCACGGTCCGCCCGCTCGCCGTCGAGGAGGAGTGGCTGCGCTCCGAGAGATTCGACGAGCTACAGCTCCTCCCGATGCGCCGTGAGGACATCCAGGCGTTCGTCGTGGCCTGGCACCGGGCCGCACGCCTCGAATGCGACACCTACGCGGACGAGGGGCGCGCCAAGGCGGAGCGTGCCGAACTGGCCACGCTGGAGACCGAGCTGCGGGCCCAGTTCAGGCAGAACGGCGCCCTGCGCACCCTCGCCCAGACCCCGTTGCTCTGTGCCGTCATCTGCGCCCTGCACCGCCGCAGGGGCGGCCTGCTGCCGGACACCCGCTGGGAGCTCTACCGCTCCACGCTCGCGATGCTGCTCGGCACCCGGGACAGGCAGCGCGGCATCGCGGACCCGGACGGCATCACGATGGGCTTCGAGGAGCATCAGGAGCTGTTGCAGTCCCTCGCGGTCTGGCTGGTACGGGCCGGACAGGCGCAACTCTCCCGCGAGGTGGCGGAGCGGCAGATCAGTGTGGCGATGCGACGGCTGCCGCAGGTCGGCAAGCAGGGGTCGGCGGCAAGGGTCCTGACGCATCTGCTCAACCGAAGTGGCCTGCTCCAGGAACGCGGCGACGACGAGATCCAGTTCATCCACCGCACGTTCCAGGACTATTTGGCGGCCCGCGCCTTCGTGGAGGGCGGCTCGCTCCCGGAGTTGCTCCGGAACGCCCACAACGAGCAGTGGCAGGACACCGTCCGGCTGGCGGTGGGCCACTGCCGCCCCCAGGAAGTCCGCGAGCTGATCGAGGGGTTACTGAAGAACGGGGCAGACACCACGGACCGGACGGAGCGCGTGACCCTGTACACACTCGCGGCCCGCTGCCTCCTCGGCACGGTCGTGGTCGACGAAATCGTCGGTCAGTCGGTCGCCGCCCGTATCCGCACACTGTTCCCGCCCGAGAACAGCGCGGAGGTGGAGGCGGTGGCATCGCTCGGGAAGTACGTACTGCCCCTCCTCCCTGCACCGTCCCAGCTGAACTCTGACGGGGTCGTGCGCATGGCTGGCCTTCTGTGCCACATCGGAGGCGCCGATGCCACTCCCTACGCGAAACAGCTCGCCCGGCGTGGGAGCCGGGCAGCTCGGAGGGTACTCGTGGAGGGCTGGGGAAACTTCCCCGTGGAGGCGTACGCCCGTGAAGTGCTCGCCGGCATTCCGCTCGCGGAGGAGGCCGTCCTGGTGGACAGCGTCGACCAACTGCGCATGCTCAGAGGGCTCGCCCCCTTCGGCACCCTGATGCTCCAAGGTGACTTCTCGGAACTTCAACTGACCTGTCATCTGGCCGAAGTGGAGGTCCGCCATCTGTCCATCTCGAAGAACACCACGCTGACCGATCTGGCGTTCGTCCACCGGCTGCCGCTCCTGAAAGAACTGTCCGCCCTCTACAACCCGGCGCTCACCAAATTCTCCTCGCTCAAGAAGACACACATCGAGCTGCTCAACCTGAGCCTGGACGGCGTCACCCAGGCGCAACTGGCGCCGATCAGACATATCCCCGAACTCGCCGCACTGCTTCTCGAGTACCCGAGCACGCTTTCCACCAGCAGTCTGCCCCGTGCCCACCCCGGCGTGGTCGTCCTCGACGTCCTGTGCGGCAAGCGGATCGATCTCTCCACGCTGAGGCTGTGGCCCGCACTCCGCGCCCTGACGTTGCATCTCGATTCCTGCACCTGGCTGGTCCACGGCAGACGCGGCACCACCACTCCGGCACCGCAGATCACCAGCCTGGACCTGCACATCGGATCCGACTACGCCGGGCTGGAACATGTCGCCGAGGCATTCCCCTCCCTCACGGAGCTCACCCTCAGCTCCCTGGTCCCGGAGAGCGAAGACCTGGATCTGACGCCCCTGCACGGTCTCCCCGGGCTGCGGATCACCGTCTCGGCCAAGTGGCCCGGCAGCCTGCCCACCCTCCTCGGCACCGAGCCCTTCGGCGACCGCCTGACCATAGAAGCCTAGGCCGCGAAAAGGGGCTGCCCCGGACCCGTAGGAAACGGTCCGGGGCAGCCCCTTCAAGCGCTCAGGCGCTCAGCCCAGCAGCGTCACGCACGCGGTATCCGCGACGTCACGCCTCCTTCGTCAGGTTCGGGCCGCCGCCCGCCGCCTGCTCGATCGGGGGGACGTCCGGCAGCGGGGACTTCTCCTCGCCGCGGAAGGTGAACTTCTTCGTGTCACCCTCGCCCTCCGTGTCCACGACCACGATGTGACCGGGGCGCAGCTCACCGAAGAGGATCTTCTCGGAGAGGATGTCCTCGATCTCCCGCTGGATCGTCCGGCGCAGCGGCCGGGCGCCCAGGACCGGGTCGTAGCCCTTCTTCGCGAGAAGCGACTTGGCGCTCGGGCTCAGTTCGAGGCCCATGTCGCGGTCCTTGAGACGCTCGTCCACCTTGTGCACCATCAGGTCGACGATCTGGATGATGTCTTCCTCGGTGAGCTGGTGGAAGACGACCGTGTCGTCGACACGGTTGAGGAACTCGGGCCGGAAGTGCTGCTTCAGCTCTTCGTTGACCTTGTTCTTCATCCGCTCGTAGTTCGTCTTCGTGTCGCCCTGCGCCGCGAAGCCCAGGTTGAAGCCCTTCGAGATGTCCCGCGTCCCGAGGTTGGTCGTCATGATGATGACCGTGTTCTTGAAGTCCACGACCCGGCCCTGGGAGTCGGTCAGGCGACCGTCCTCCAGGATCTGGAGAAGGGAATTGAAGATATCGGGGTGGGCCTTCTCGACCTCGTCGAAGAGAACGACGGAGAACGGCTTCCTGCGGACCTTCTCGGTGAGCTGGCCGCCCTCTTCGTATCCCACGTATCCGGGGGGAGAACCGAAGAGGCGGGAAACCGTGTGCTTCTCGCTGAACTCCGACATGTCGAGAGCGATCAGCGCGTCCTCGTCGCCGAAGAGGAATTCGGCGAGCGTCTTGGACAGCTCGGTCTTACCGACACCGGACGGACCGGCGAAGATGAACGAGCCGCCGGGGCGCTTCGGGTCCTTCAGGCCGGCTCGCGTACGGCGGATCGCCTGGGAGAGCGCCTTGATGGCGTCCTTCTGGCCGATGACGCGCTTGTGGAGCTCGTCCTCCATGCGGAGCAGCCGGGAGGACTCCTCCTCCGTGAGCTTGAAGACCGGGATGCCCGTGGCCGTCGCCAGGACCTCGGCGATCAGCTCTTCGTCCACCTCGGCGACGACGTCCATGTCGCCGGCCTTCCACTCCTTCTCCCGCTTGGTCTTCGCGGCGAGGAGCTGCTTCTCCTTGTCCCGGAGAGAGGCGGCCTTCTCGAAGTCCTGGGAGTCGATGGCCGACTCCTTGTCGCGGCGGACTCCGGCGATCTTCTCGTCGAACTCGCGGAGGTCCGGCGGCGCGGTCATCCGGCGGATACGCATCCGGGAGCCGGCCTCGTCGATCAGGTCGATCGCCTTGTCCGGCAGGAAGCGGTCCGAGATGTAGCGGTCGGCGAGCGTCGCGGCGGCGACCAGCGCGGAGTCCGTGATGGACACGCGGTGGTGCGCCTCGTAACGGTCGCGCAGCCCCTTCAGGATCTCGATCGTGTGCGGCAGCGACGGCTCCGCGACCTGGATCGGCTGGAAACGGCGCTCCAGGGCCGCGTCCTTCTCCAGGTGCTTGCGGTACTCGTCGAGCGTCGTCGCACCGATGGTCTGCAGCTCACCGCGGGCCAGCATCGGCTTGAGGATGCTGGCGGCGTCGATCGCGCCCTCGGCGGCGCCGGCACCCACCAGGGTGTGCAGCTCGTCGATGAACAGGATGATGTCGCCGCGGGTGCGGATCTCCTTCAGGACCTTCTTCAGGCGCTCCTCGAAGTCACCGCGGTAGCGGGAGCCGGCGACGAGCGCGCCGAGGTCGAGGGTGTAGAGGTGCTTGTCCTTGAGGGTCTCGGGCACCTCGCCCTTGACGATGGCCTGGGCCAGTCCCTCGACGACCGCCGTCTTGCCGACGCCGGGCTCACCGATGAGGACCGGGTTGTTCTTCGTACGGCGGGACAGCACCTGCATGACCCGCTCGATCTCCTTCTCGCGCCCGATGACCGGGTCGAGCTTGGATTCGCGGGCGGCCTGGGTGAGGTTCCGGCCGAACTGGTCGAGGACCAGGGACGTGGAGGGCGTGCCCTCGGCAGGACCGCCCGCTGTGGCGGCCTCCTTGCCCTGGTAGCCGGAGAGCAACTGGATGACCTGCTGCCGCACCCGGTTGAGATCGGCGCCCAGCTTCACGAGGACCTGGGCGGCGACGCCCTCGCCCTCGCGGATCAGGCCGAGCAGGATGTGCTCGGTGCCGATGTAGTTGTGGCCGAGCTGAAGGGCCTCGCGGAGCGACAGCTCCAGGACCTTCTTGGCACGGGGGGTGAAGGGGATGTGCCCGGACGGGGCCTGCTGGCCCTGGCCGATGATCTCCTCCACCTGCTGGCGGACCGCCTCGAGCGAAATCCCGAGGCTCTCCAGGGCCTTAGCGGCGACACCCTCACCCTCGTGGATAAGGCCCAGGAGGATGTGCTCGGTGCCGATGTAGTTGTGGTTGAGCATCCGGGCTTCTTCCTGAGCCAGGACGACAACCCGCCGCGCGCGGTCGGTGAACCTCTCGAACATCGTTAATCGCTCCTCAGAGCGGTCAGGCAGTAAAGGGGTCGGTCCCCTCCCTGTCCTTCCGCAGCTTAGTCCCGCAAGCGGGGACCGCTCATTCCAACTGCCGACTACCTGTCCCAGGCTCCCAGCCCCGAACGCCGGACAACAGCTTCAACCCGATGGTGCGAGACGATGTTCCCGCAGGCCAGGCAGATACCCCACGCATCACTACGCCGATGGCGAACGTGAGGCGTCCTGAACCGCGTGTCGCCCCTTCCCACTAGGAATGTCTTACCCGCAAGCACTGACACTCCATGCGGCGCACCCCGGTTCCCTCCGCTACGGGCGAACACCCTTGCGCTCCTGAACGCGCCCGCACGCCCCCGGATCGGGGACTGTGAGCGACAGGGGTGCGACTCAGCGTAACTCCGGGCGGGCGTCGGGAGTTGCCCGGAGTATGGCTCCGACTGTTCCGCCTCCCCGCGTGCCGTCCGAAGAGCGGTGCGCGGAGCGGCGCGAGGACCGTGAGGACCGCGACGCGCGGCGGTACGCGGAATGGTACGAGGACGGGCTCGGATGGCCGACGGTGCCCAGGGTGCCCGGTGTACCCGGTGTGCCCGGGGTGCCGCTGCGGCTGGTTATCGGGGTCCGTTTCGACGTACTGGAGCTGCCCGCCGACGCGGGCGCCGCGCTGCTGCGGCGGATCGGCCCGGCGTGCGGCCCGGTGGCGCTCAGCGGCTGCGGTGGCCTCACGCGGCTGCTGGTGGCCGAGGGGAGCGCGGACGAGTTGCCCGGCCTGCTCGACTGGCTGGACTGGGGCGGGATCGCCCTGGGGCTGGCGGCGCTCGGCGCGGGCGGACTGATGACCGCCCCCGTACCGGCCGTCGCACCGGCTGCCGTACCCATGGCCCTGCCCGCGACCGTGCCCGTTGCGGCACCCGCGGCCGCACCCGTGGGCGTCACCGTGCCCGTACGGTCCCCCGCTTCCCCGCGGCGGGCCGGCGGCGCCACCGCGCAAGGGGCCGCCGTATGGCTGCGGCCCCCCGTGCCGGGACGCGAGGTGGAGCCGACGCTGCCGGCTCTCACCCTCTCCGGGCGGGGCGACGGCAACGGGGGCAGTGGTGGGGGTGCCCCCGATCTCGTACGGCTCGTGGACGCGGCGGCCACAGAGTGCCACCGGGCCCGCTTGCTGCGCGGAAATATGTTCCGTACGAATACTCAGCCGTTGGCCTTCTCGTAGGCCTCGCGGATCTCGGCGGGAACACGGCCGCGGTCGTTGACGCTGTAGCCGTTCTCCTTCGCCCACTTGCGGATTTCGGCGGTGTCCTTGTTGCCACCGGCCGCCAGGCGCCCCTTGCCACGGCTGCCCGCGGCACGGCCGCCGGTACGCCGGCCGCCCTTGGTGTACGGATCGAGGAGACCCCGCAGCTTGTCCGCATTGGCCGTGGTGAGGTCGATCTCGTAGGTCTTGCCGTCCAGAGCGAACGTCACGGTCTCGTCCGCCTCGCCGCCGTCGAGGTCATCGACAAGAAGGACCTGAACCTTCTGTGCCACCGGATTTCCTTTCATCGAAAATGCAGTACGCGGAAAGGAAACCGCTTTTCTCAGGAAAACACAAACCCCCGGGAGAGGTTCACAGACGCAACAGGACGGGAAACGTACGCGATTCGGACATAGAGCGCTGCGGAGTCGGACGATCACAGATGCAGAAGCATCCGGCTGTTGCCCAAGGTGTTCGGCTTCACCCGTTCGAGACCGAGGAACTCGGCAACACCCTCGTCATAGGAACGGAGCAGCTCTCGGTACACATCTCGGCCGACCGGCGTCTCACCGATCTCCACGAAGCCCCGCTTCGCGAAGAACTCGACTTCGAAGGTCAGGCAGAATACCCGGCGCACTCCGAGCCAGCGGGCCGTCTCCAGCAACTTGTCCAGCAGAAGATGTCCGGCACCGACCCCCTTGACCGCAGGATCAACGGCCAGTGTGCGCACTTCGGCGAGGTCTTCCCACATCACGTGCAAGGCGCCGCAGCCGATGACGGTCGCGTCCGCGTCGCGTTCCGCGACCCAGAACTCCTGGATGTCCTCGTAAAGCGTCACCGGCGCTTTGTCGAGCAGGATGCCTTCGCTCACGTAAGCGTCCACGAGACGCCGGACCGCCGGTACGTCCCTGGTCCTGGCCCGCCGTACGGTGAGGGCATTTGCTTCGGCATTGGGAACGGGCGGCACGGTATCGGGAGGCACTGAGGGCATGACCGGACGCTATCGCCCCGGTCCGGAACCCTCGTCGCCGCCCTCTCCCGGCCGGCTCTCCCCCGCTTCCGGCCCCGCTTCCGGGGCTTCGGGAGCCGCGGGGGCTCCGGGGACTTCGGCGCCTTCGGGGACCGCGAGAGCCTCCGGGACATCCGGCGCGTCCGCGCTGTCCACACGGACCATACGGACGGCGTCCTCAAGGGCCCGGCGCTGCGCGGCCGACATCATGCCGAAGAAGGCGACAAGGGCGGCGGCCGGGTTGTCACTCTTCGACCAGGCTTCGTTCATCAGTGCCGCCGCGTAGGCGGCGCGGGTGGAGACCGCCGTATATCGATAGGCACGGCCGTCCACTTCCCGGCGTACCCAGCCCTTCTGATGGAGATTGTCCATTACGGTCATGACGGTGGTGTAGGCGATGGACCGTTCCCGCTGAAGGTCTTCGAGGACTTCCCGGACGGTGACCGGACGGTTCCATTGCCAGACGCGTGTCATGACGGCGTCTTCCAGGTCTCCCAATTGACGGGGCACCCGGCCACCGTAGTACGAGATGCCCGAATGGCCGGTTATTGACGTGACAAAAAGGACGTACGACCGGGTTCCGATCGTACGTCCGACGAGGCGATGGATTCTGCGGCCCGGAAGGTGGCCGGGGGCTGATGGCCCGGGAGGCCGGCAGCCCGGGGGCCGGTGACTCCGGAAGTCGCTCAGGCGCCGCGGGCGTCCGGGGCGGCGCCCGTCCTGGCGGCTTCCGCGCGGGCCAGGGCCGCGTCGACCGCCGCGTCCTCCTTGGCCTTGTTGGGGCCGCCCTGGCTCTTGACGATCGTCCGTACCAGGAGGGTGAAGAACGTGGCCATGACCACGGGGGGCAGCAGCGCGGAGACGTAGTCCATGCCGTCCAGAGTAGCTATCCGGCGGCGAGCCGTTCCGGCGGGGGCGCGGGTCTGCGGCGCGGCGGAAAGACCTCGGACGGCTTGGGCATCGGCTTGTCCGGCGCGGGGCGACGCGGTTCGGCGGGCTCGCCGGGGCGCCGGGGCTCGGGGTGCTCGGCGGGTTTGCCGGGCTTGGCGGGCCCGGGGTGCTCGGCGGGTTTCGCGGGCTTGCCGGGCTCGGCCGGCTTGGCGGGTTTACGGGGTTCGCGGGGTTCGCGGGGGTGCGCCGGTCCGTCGGCCGCCCGGCCGCCGGGCAGCGCCAGCAGCCGGGTGCGGGGCGCGGGAGCCGCCGGGACCGTACGGCGAGGGGCGCCCACCCCCGCGAAGCGGGCGCGCACCGAGCGCTCGGCGAGCCGTCGGCAGTGGTCGAGCAGGGCCGCGGCGGCCTGATTGCCCCGCAGGGCGCGCAGCGCGGCGAGGTCGTCGGGACCCGGCGGGTAGCCGGTGGCCAGGGCGTCCTGGAGCAGTTCGAGATAGCCGGAGACGGAGCCGGGGAGCGCCTGCCGGTACCGGGCCAGATCGGCGACCAGGAACGCCCGCATGCGCCCCGCCTCGCGTACCGCCTCGTCCACGGACTCGGCGAGCCGCAGACAGTCCTGGGCGTCTTCGCGCGGGAGCGGGGCGGGGTGCAGGGCGGCGGCGAGGGCGCGTCGGAGCACACAGAGCTCGTCAGCGCCGAAGGCCATGCCGCCGCGGGATCCGTAGGGCGTGGGCATGGGGGCGACAGTACGCGCCAAAGGGACAAAATCCGCTTAATACCCTACTCCGGGCGTGCCCGGAGTGGGGTACGCGCGTCGCCGGGCCGCGCGAGGGGCCTCTCCGGGCCCGCCGTACCGCCCTCCGGGCCCGTGAGGGCGGTACGGCGGGCCCGAGGGCGGCCGTACCGCCCTCCGGGTCACATGCGGGAGACGTTGCGTTCGTACACCAGGCGCAGGCCGATCAGGGTCAGCCACGGCTCGTGCTCGTCGATCACGGACGCCTCACCGAGGACCATCGGCGCGAGGCCGCCGGTCGCGATGACCGTCACCTCTTCCGGGTCGTCGGACAGCTCGCGCGCCATGCGCGACACCACGCCGTCGACCTGGCCCGCGAAGCCGTACAGGATGCCCGACTGCATCGCCTCGACCGTGTTCTTGCCGATCACGCTGCGCGGCCGGGCCAGCTCGATCTTGCGGAGCTGCGCGCCCTTGACGCCGAGCGCCTCGACCGAGATCTCGATGCCGGGGGCGATGACCCCGCCCGTGTACTCGCCGCGCACGCTGACCGCGTCGAAGGTCGTCGCCGTACCGAAGTCGACGACGATGGCGGGGCCGCCGTACAGCTCGACCGCCGCGACCGCGTTGATGATGCGGTCCGCGCCGACCTCCTTCGGGTTGTCCATCAGGATCGGCACGCCCGTCTTGATGCCGGGCTCCACGAGCACGGCGGGCACGTCGCCGTAGTAGCGGCGGGTCACCTCGCGCAGTTCGTGCAGGACGGAGGGGACCGTCGAGCAGATGGCGATGCCCTCGATGCCGTCGCCCAGTTCCTCGCCGAGGAGCGGGTGCATGCCCATCAGGCCCTGGAGGAGGACGGCGAGTTCGTCGGCGGTGCGGCGGGCGTCCGTGGAGATGCGCCAGTGCTCGACGATCTCCTCGCCGTCGAACAGGCCGAGGACGGTGTGGGTGTTGCCCACGTCGATGGTGAGCAGCATCAGGCGCCGACCTCGCGCAGGTCCAGGCCGATGTCGAGGATCGGGGACGAGTGCGTCAGCGCGCCGACCGCGAGGAAGTCGACGCCCGTGTCCGCGTAGGCGCGCGCGTTGCCGAGCGTGAGCCGTCCCGAGGACTCCAGGACGGCGCGGCCCGCGACGACGGAGACGGCCTCGGCGGTCTCGGCCGGGGTGAAGTTGTCCAGGAGGATCAGATCGGCGCCCGCGTCCAGGACCTCCCGTACCTGGTGCAGGGTGTCGACCTCCACCTCGACGGGCAGGTCGGGCGTGCCCCTCTCCTCCAGGGTGGCCCGTACGGCCTTGAACGCCTCGGCGACACCGCCCGCCGCGACGACGTGGTTGTCCTTCACCAGGGCGGCGTCGGAGAGCGACATGCGGTGGTTGACGCCACCGCCGCACCGCACCGCGTACTTCTCCAGCGCGCGCAGCCCCGGGGTGGTCTTACGGGTGTCGCGGACCCTGGCGCCGGTGCCTTCGAGCGCGTCGGCCCAGGCGCGGGTGGCGGTCGCGATACCGGAGAGGCGGCAGAGGAGGTTGAGCGCGCTGCGCTCGGCGGTGAGCAGGTCGCGGGTGTGGGCGGTGACGCTGAGCAGCTTCTGGCCGGCGGCGACGCGGTCGCCGTCCAGGACGTGCCGCTCGACCTCGAACTCCTCCGTGCAGACGAGGGAGAGGACGGCCTCGGCGATGTGCAGCCCGGCGACCGTGCCGCTCTCCCGGGCGGTGAAGTCGGCGGTGGCGACGGCGTCCTCGGGGACGGTCGCGACGGTCGTCACGTCCACGCCGCGGTCGAGGTCCTCCTCTATCGCGACATGGGCGATGTCCTCGACCTGGACGGGGTCGAGACCGGCGTCGGCGAGGAGCTGGGCGAGGGCGGGGTCGAGACCGCACTCCAGGCCGTCCGAGCCGTCGAGGGCGTATCCGTCCTCGCCGCCGCAGCCGCAGTGGTCACCGCAGCCGCCGGTGGTGGCCTCGGCGGGGGCGCCGATCTGGATGAGCGGTACGTCCACGGGCTCGGGGCGCGGACTGACTTCGGGCGTGCTCACGGTTACGGCTCCCTGGGGGCGTTGGCTGGGCGTGGGGCTACGTCGGAATCCGGGGCGACGTGGGAAGGAGGTTCGGCGGGGAGGTACGGGGGGTCGACGGGCGGGAAGGCCGCGGTCGGGGTACGGCGCAGCACCGGGCCGCGGTCGGGGTCGGGGTCGAGCCGGACGACGAGATGGGCACGCCAGTCGGTGTCGGCGCGCTCGGGGTGGTCCTCGCGCCAGTGGCAGCCGCGGGTCTCCTCGCGCGCCAGGGCGGTGGCGACCAGGACCCGCGCGACGCAGAGGAGGTTCGTCGTCTCCCAGGCGTCGACGCCCGGGACGGCGGCCTTGCCGGAGGTCTCGTCGGAGGTCTCGCCGGGGGTCTGGGCAGGGGTCTCGTCGGCCGGGTCGGCGGCCGGGGCGGACTCGGGGCTGAGCGCGTGCTGGGACACGGCCTCCAGGGCCGTCGCGGCGGCCCGGAGGCTCGCGGCCGACCGGAGCACTCCGGCGCCCCGGGACATGACGCGCTGGATGCCGGCGCGGGCCTCGGGGGCGATCAGCGGGAGATGGAGTGTGCCGGCCGGTTCGACGGGGAGGGCGGGGACGGCGGCGGACTCGGCGGGCTCGGCGGGCCCGCGCCGGGCCGGATCCCCGCCGGCCGCGGGCCCGGCCGTCATGCCGCCGGCGACGCCGTCCGCGATGTCGGCGGCGATGCGCTCCGCGAAGACCAGGCCCTCCAGGAGGGAGTTGGAGGCCAGCCGGTTGGCTCCGTGGACCCCCGTGCAGGCTGCCTCGCCGCTCGCGTACAGGCCCGGGACCGTCGTACGGCCGCGCAGGTCCGTACGGATCCCCCCGGAGGCGTAGTGGGCGGCGGGGGCCACCGGGACCGGCTCCGTCACCGGGTCGATCCCGTGGGAGCGGCAGGCGGCGAGGATGGTCGGGAAGCGGGTCTCCCACATCTCCGCGCCGAAGTGCCGCGCGTCGAGATACATGTGCTCGGCGCCCTGCTCCCGCATCCGGCGCATGATCGCCTTGGCGACGATGTCGCGGGGGGCCAGCTCCGCCAGTTCGTGCTGGTCGAGCATGAAGCGGACGCCGTCGGCGTCGACGAGGTGGGCGCCCTCGCCCCGTACCGCCTCCGAGACCAGCGGCTGCTGGCCCTCGGCCCCGGCGCCGAGGAACAGCACCGTCGGGTGGAACTGCACGAACTCCAGATCGGAGACCTCGGCGCCGGCCCGCAGCGCCAGCGCCACGCCGTCGCCGGTGGAGACGGAGGGGTTGGTCGTCGCGGAGAAGACCTGCCCCATCCCGCCGGTGGCGAGGACCACGGCGGGGGCGTGGACGGCGCCCACGCCGTCGTGCTGCCCCTCGCCCATGACATGGAGGGTGACGCCCGACGTACGGCCCTGGTCGTCGGTCAGGAGGTCCAAAACGAGCGCGTTCTCCACGGTGCGGAGCGCGGCGTCGCGGACGGCCCCGACCAGGGCGCGGGAGATCTCGGCGCCGGTCGCGTCGCCGCCCGCGTGGGCGATACGGCGGCGGTGGTGGCCGCCCTCGCGGGTGAGGTGGAGCGCGCCCTCGGCCGAGGTGTCGAAGTGCGCGCCGGTGTCGATGAGGCGCCGTACGGCGGCCGGGCCCTCGGTGACCAGGGTGCGTACCGCCTCCTCGTCGCAGAGCCCGGCGCCGGCGACGAGCGTGTCGTCGAGATGCTGCTCGGGGGTGTCGCCCTCGCCGAGGGCGGCGGCTATGCCGCCCTGCGCCCAGCGCGTGGAGCCGTCGTCCAGCCTGGCCTTGGTGACGACGACGGTACGGAGGCCGGCGGCGGTGCAGCGCAGGGCCGTGGTGAGACCGGCGACGCCGGAGCCGACCACGACCACATCGGCGTCGACGGCCCAGCCGGGCGCGGGGGCGGTCAGCCGTATTCCGGTTCCGGTCGGGCGTCCGGTCACTGGGGGGCTCCGAAGGTCAGGGGGATGTTGTCGATCAGCCGGGTGGTGCCGACCCTCGCGGCGACGGCGAGGACCGCCTCACCGGTGTGGCCGTCGGGGACCTCGGTGAAGTCGGCGGGGTCCACGAGGGCGACGTAGTCGAGCTCCAGCGGCGGCGCGGCGCGGGCCGCCTCGTCGAGGACGGCCCGGGCGGCGGCCCGCACGGCGTCGGCCCCGCAGCCCCGGCCCGGTGCGCCGGGGCCGCCCGCCGCGGTCCCGGCGGGATCCGGCGTGCCCGGCGTACCGGCGGCGGCCACCGCGTGGGCGTCGGCCGCGAGACGGGCCTCGCCGAGGGCGGAGAGACGGGCGGCGCGGGCGCCGGGCGCCGGGGCGGACGCGGCGCGGGCGCGCAGCGCGTGCTGGGCGGCGAGGCGGTCGCGGGCGGCGAACAGGGCCCGGGAGAGCGCCAGTGCGGTACGGCGCTCGGCCACGGACAGGTAGCGGTTACGGCTGGAGAGCGCGAGGCCGTCGTCCTCACGGACCGTCGGTACGCCGACGATCTCGACCGGGAAGTTCAGGTCGCGGGCCATCCGGCGGACCAGAGCGAGCTGTTGGGCGTCCTTGAGGCCGAAGAAGGTGACGTCGGCGCGGGTGAGGTGGAGGAGCTTGGCGACGACGGTGAGCATGCCGTCGAAGTGGCCGGGGCGTGAGGCGCCTTCGAAGTGCTCGCCCATGGGGCCCGCGGAGAGGGTGATCTGGGGGGCGCCGTCGGGGTAGACCTCGTCGGCGCCCGGCGCGAGGACGACATCGGCGCCGGCCTCCCGCGCGACCTTCAGATCGGCGTCGAGGGTGCGCGGATAGCGGTCCAGGTCCTCCCCCGCGCCGAACTGGAGCGGGTTGACGAAGACGGTGACCACGACCAGGCCCTGGGGGCCGACCCGGGTGCGGGCGGCCCGTACGAGCGTCGCGTGGCCTTCGTGGAGCGCCCCCATCGTCAACACGACGCCGATCCGGGCGCCGGGGGCGCGGCGGTCCAGGACGCGGTCGAGTTCCGCGCGCGTGGCGGCGAGTTCGAGGCCCTTGGGGGCCGTGCTCGCGGGATCCATGCGCGCGGGATCCGTGCCCGCGGGCTCTGTGCTCATGGGGTCCGTCTCTCCGGTCTCACTGGTCTCCCCGGCTCGGGCGGGCTCTCCGTCGCGGGCGCTCGTTCCGGCTCGGGCGGGCTCTCCCGTTCGGCCGGGGGTCTCCGTTCGGCCGGGGGTCTCCGTTCGGGCGGGCTTCTCCGTTCGGGCGGGCTCTTCCGCCGTCGGGCCGGCGGGGCTGATCACGCTCATCGGGTGCCTCCCGCGCCGCCGCCGCGGGTGTCCCCGAGGCTCTCGCCGCCCGCGAGCACGTCGAGCAGGTCCTCCGCCAGCTCCGGCTTGAGCAGGCCGTGCGCGAGCGCCCGGTCCGCGGTCGTACGGGCCATCGCGAGGTAGCCCGCGACGGCGCCGGGCGCGTGCGTGCGCAACTCGGCGACATGCGCGGCGACCGTGCCCGCGTCGCCGCGCGCCACGGGTCCGGTCAGGGCCGCGTCGCCGGAGCGCAACGCGTTGTCCAGGGCCGCGCCGAGCAGCGGCCCGAGCATCCGGTCGGGGGCGGCGACTCCGGCCGCGCGGAGCAGCTCCATGGCCTGCGCCACCAGCGTGACCAGGTGATTGGCGCCCAGGGCGAGGGCCGCGTGGTAGAGCGGACGGGCCTCCTCCGCGATCCACTCGGGCTCGCCGCCCATCTCGATGACCAGCGCCTCGGCGGCCAGCCGCAGCTCCTCCGGCGCGGTGACCCCGAACGAGCAGCCCGCCAGCCGCTGGACGTCCACGGAGGTGCCGGTGAAGGTCATCGCGGGGTGCAGGGCCAGCGGCAGGGCGCCGGCCCGCAGCGCGGGGTCGAGGACCTGCGTGCCGTACCGCCCCGAGGTGTGGACGAGGAGCTGTCCCGGCCGTACGGCACCGGTCTCGGCCAGCCCTTCGACCAGCCCGGGCAGCGCGTCGTCGGGAACGGTCAGCAGGACGAGCTCGGCGCGGGCCAGCACCTCGGCCGGGGTGACCAGCGGGACGTCGGGGAGCAGGGCGCCCGCCCGCCGTACGGAGGCGTCCGAGACACCCGAGACGGCGACCGGGCGGTGCCCCGCGAGCTGGAGGGACGCGGCGAGCGCCGGTCCGACGCGGCCCGCCCCGACGACACCGACCGTGAGCCGGGCGGGGCGGTCCCGGGGATCGAAGGACTCTTGAGCTGATGCGTTCACGCGAGGGCCTTCCGTTCCAGTCCGCAGGGGGTACCGGACGATTTCTCGCCATGCTACGCCAGCGTTTCGTACCGGCACCCGAGTTGTCCACAGGCCGTGAGGGATATCCACAGGGCCGGCCGAGGCGGGAGCGGCGTGGGCGATGATCGGCGCATGAACGAGACGAGCGGGACGGCCGGAGCGGCCGAGAAGTCCGGGCGGGTGGCCGAGGAAACCGGCCCCGCGGCCGAGGAGAGCGGTCCTCCGGCCGAGGCGGCGGACGCGGCGGAGGCCGTACGGCGGCGGAGGGTGGCCGCGTGGCGGGCGTCGCGTCGCGCGCTGGCGCGCCCCGCCATGGATCTGCGGCTGGGCGAGCGGCTGGCGGCCCTCGCGGCGGACGCGGGCGAGGTGCACGACCTGGACGAGGACGCGGACCTGTACGGGAACGGGGTCGTCGCCGAGCTGGAGCGGCGGGTGGCCGGGCTGCTCGGCTTCCCGGCCGCCGCGTTCTTCCCCTCGGGGACGATGGCGCAGCAGGTGGCGCTGCGGTGCTGGGCGGGGCGTACGGGCAACCGCACGGTGGCGCTGCATCCGCTGGCCCACCCGGAGGTCCATGAGCGTGACGCGCTGTCGGCCGTGAGCGGGCTGCTCACGGTCCGTCCGACGACGGAGCCGCGGCTGCCGACCGCGCGGGAGATACGGGAGCTGGCCGAGCCCTTCGGGACGCTGATGCTGGAGCTGCCGTTGCGGGACGCGGGCTTCGTCCTCCCTTCCTGGGACGAGCTGACCGCCGTCGTGGCGGCGGCGCGCGAGCGGGACGCGGTGGTGCATTTCGACGGCGCGCGCCTGTGGGAGAGCGCCACGCACTTCGGGCGCCCGCTCGCCGAGGTCGCCGGTCTGGCGGACAGCGTGTACGTGTCCTTCTACAAGTCCCTGGACGGTCTGTCGGGCGCGGCGCTGGCAGGCCCCGAGGAGCTGGTGGAGGAGGCGCGCACCTGGCGCCACCGCTACGGGGGCCAGGTCTTCCAGCAGTTCCCGGCCGCCCTGTCGGCGCTGCTGGGGCTGGAGCGCGAGCTGCCCCGCCTGCCCTCGTACGTCGCGCACGCGCGCGTGGTGGCCGAGGCGCTGGCGGAGAGCCTGGCCGCGGCGCCGGTGCCGTGGTTCCGCGTCCACCCCGAGCCGCCGCACACCCATCAGTTCCAGGTGTGGCTGCCGTACGCGCCCGAGGTGCTGAACGAAGCGGCGGTGCGGCAGGCCGAGGAGACAGAGGTGACGCTGTTCCGTGCCTGGCACCCGGCGCCCGCCGGGCCGCCGGGGGTCGCCTTCACGGAGGTGACCGTGACGCGGCCGGGTCTGGAGTGGTCGGCGGGGGACATACAGGCGGCGGTCGGAGACTTCGTGGACCGCGTGCGGGAGGAACAGGAGAGGCGGGACGAGGAGGTGGGCGGCGGAAAGCGGAACGGGCGGCGGCCGGACGCGGCGGCGTGACGGTCGGTAGCCGCCGGGGCGGCGGCACGGGGCGCCGTCACGGGGCGGCGGCACGGGGTGGCGGCACGGGCAGGCGGCACCAGGCGGCGTACAGGCCGACGTCACCGGGCGCCGTACAGGCCGGCGGCACCGGGCCACGTCACCGGGCGGCGACACAGGTCGGCGTCGGCCGGGCAGCATCACCGGGTGGCGGCGCCCCGTGGTGAGCCCCTGCGGGGCAGGCGCGGGAGCCGGGTGAGCCGGGTGTACCAGGCGGTGTGCGGGGTGGCCCGGTGCGTACGGCGGTACTCCCGGATCGTGCGCACCGTCTCGCGGTCGTACCTGCCGGGCAGTGGTGGGGCGGTCTCGCCCCGACGGGCCGTGCGGTAGCTGTCGAGCATGTGCTGCTGGATGGCGTCCATGCGCCCACCCTGCGCCGGGCGGCGCCCCGCGGGCCCGTCGATTGACGGGCATCGTCAATCGACGGACGGATGGCCACGGAGGGAGGGCAGCATGGGGTCATGAGCGTGTTCATCGATGTCACGGGACTCCCCCAGGAGCGGGTCGCCTTCGGCCCCTCACCACTGGCCGAGCTGGCCGCCGCGCTGCACGCGCTGTCCGAGCCCGCCCACCACGCCCGGCTGCACGGCTGGATCACCACCACACAGGCCGCGCTCAAGCCCGAGCTGGCCGACCGGCTGCATGAGGCGGACTTCATGTGGCGTTCGGCGCGCGCGGACATCCTGCTGCCCGCCACGCCCCGGGAGACGCTCGCGGAGGAGCTCGACGACCTCGACCGGCTGGACGACGAGCGCTATGTCGGGGCGGCCCTGGAGATCTCCTGCGCCGCCCCGAACGCCCGCGAGGAGGACGCGTACTCCCCGCTCACCGACGAGGGCGCCCGGCGGCGCGCCCTGGATCTGGCGGCGGCGCGCGGTCCCGCCCAGGCCGCGTTCGTCCAGCGCATGCTGGCCGATCCGCCCGCCGTCCGGGCCTGGATACGGCGGCTGGTGGAGGACTGCGACGAGGCGTTCTTCGCGGACACCTGGCGGCGGGTGCGGGGCCAGCTCGCCGCCGACGCCCGCCACAAGACGGAGATCCTGCGTCACAAGGGGCTCGCGGAGGCGCTCGCCGCGGTCTCCCCCGCGATGACCCTGGAGGAGGACGGGCCACGGCGGCGGATCGTGGTGGACAAGCTGGCCCACGCCCGTACGACCGCGCAGGGTTCGGGGCTGACGTTCCTGCCCACCGCGTTCGGCCGGCCGCATCTCGTCGCGCTCTACGCGCCGGGGTGGCAGCCCGTCGTGCAGTATCCGGTGGCGAGCCGTGAGCTGGCCGACGTCACCCCGGTGGAGACGGTCAAGCTGCGGCTCGAAGCGGTCGCCCACCCCACGCGCATCCGGCTGTGCCGCAGCCTCTCCCGCGGCGACCACACGACGAGCGAGCTGGCCGACGCCCACGGGATCACGGCGCCCGAGGTCTCCCGCCATCTCGCGGTGCTGCGGAAGGCGGGGCTGCTGACGACGCGGCGGCGCGGACGTTATGTGATGCACCAGCTCGACGTCACCGTGGTGGCCAGGCTCGGCAGCGACTTCCTGGAGGGACTGCTGCGCTGACCCGCGGCGGGTCAGCCCGCCCCGCCGCCCGCCCTGACCAGTCCCGACTCGTAGGCGAGGACGACCACCTGGACCCGGTCGCGCAGCCCGAGCTTGGTGAGGATCCGGCCGACGTGTGTCTTCACGGTCGCCTCGGAGAGCACGAGACGGCCGGCGATCTCACCGTTCGACAGGCCCTGCGCGACCAGCATCATGACCTCGCGCTCCCGGTCGGTCAGCCGCTCCAGTTCCCGGTGCTCCGGCTTGCCGCTGCTGGGCAGCATCGGCGCGAAGCGGTCGAGGAGCCGCCGTGTCGTGGACGGCGCGACGACCGCGTCGCCGCTGTGGACGGCGCGGATCGCGTTCAGCAGTTCGCCCGGCGGCACGTCCTTCAGCATGAAGCCGCTGGCCCCGGCCTTGAGCCCGGAGAAGGCGTACTCGTCGAGGTCGAAGGTGGTGAGTATCAGGACCTTCGGGGCGTCGGGCACGGCGCAGATCCTGCGGGTCGCCTCGACGCCGTCCAGCCGGGGCATCCGTACGTCCATGAGCACGACGTCCACGTCGGTGGAGCGCAGGTTCTCGATCGCCTCGGCGCCGTCCCCGGCCTCCGCGACGACATCCATGTCCGGTTGCGCGGCCAGCACCATACGGAAGCCGGTCCGCAGCAGCACCTGGTCGTCGACGAGCATCACGCGGATCGACATCGGGGGTCCTTGTCCGTAGGGGGCATCAGAGGGTGGCTGGTACGGCGGGTCCGGGAGGAGTCCGGGGTCCCGAGGTCCGGAGGGGGCCGGGGTCCGGGGTCCGGATCGTGCGGAGGGGCCGGGCAGGGCGTCCGCGGCCAGGACTCCGGCCCGGACACTAGTGTGCTGCCTTCAGCGGCAGCAGCGCGCTGATCCGGAAGCCGCCGCCCGGCCTCGGGCCCGCGTCCAGCGTGCCGCCGACCATACCGACCCGCTCCCGCATGCCGATCATCCCGTGGCCCCGTCCGTCGGCACCGCCGTCCTCGTACAGCTCGTGCGCCGCGCCCCGGCCGTCGTCCTCGACGAGCAGGCCGAGCCCGTCGTCGAAGTAGACGAGCCGGACACTGGCCCCGACGTCCGGGCCGCCGTGCTTGCGCGAGTTGGTGAGGGCCTCCTGCACGATGCGGTACGCGGTCAGCTCCACGCCGCTGGGCAGCGGCCTCGGGGTGCCCTCGATCTTGAAGTCCACGGCCAGGCCCGCCGCCCGTACGTTCTCGATCAGGTCCTCGATCTGCCCGACGTCGGGCTGCGGAACGTACTCGCCGCTCTCCTTGGCGTCGCCGGTGCGCAGCACGCCCAGCAGCCGGCGCATCTCCGCGAGCGCCTGCCGTCCCGTGGTCGAAATGGTCTCCAGGGCCTGTTTGGCCTGGTCGGGCGCGGCGTCCAGGACATAGGCGGCGCCGTCCGCCTGGACCACCATCACCGATACGTTGTGCGCGACGACGTCGTGCAGCTCGCGGGCGATCCTGGCGCGTTCGGCGGCGACCGCCACCTTGGCCTGTGCCTCGCGCTCCTTCTCCAGCCGGGTGGCCCGCTCCTCCAGCTGAGCGAAGTAGGCGCTGCGGGTCCGCATCGAGTCGCCCAGCACCCAGGCCAGCACGAACGGCACCGTCAGCACCACGGCGAGGAAGACCCGGCCGGCGATGCCCTCCTCCGTCATCGGCCAGCGGAGCTGGGACAGCGGCGCGGCGAGCAGGCCGCCGACCAGCGCGAGCCGGGGGGCCCAGCGCGGTCCGCCGCGCGCGGCGACGGTGTAGATGACGACCAGCATCGCGAAGTCGGCCGGCCCCGGGGGCACGCCGAGCACGAGTTGTGCGACGCCCACGGCCGCCACCAGCAGCAGCATTCTCTCGGGCGCGCGCCGCCGCAGTGCCACGGCGAGGGACAGCGGTACGGCCACCGCCATCGCGACCAGCCGTCGCTCGACGCCGAGATTCTCCTGGACCGCCCACAACAGCGAGATCCCGAAGAGCAGGACAGCCCAGAAGCTGTCGACGCCCGTCGGGTGTCGGCGGAGAAACTCGTAGAAGCGCTGCACGTAACCCAGCGTAGGGAAGCGGATAAGCCTGAGGGTCAACCGGAGGATCGATCCGGTCGGCGGAAGCGTACTCCCCAAGGTGGAGACTTGGCGCCGTGACGGATGAGACGGGTAAGTCGGCAGGTGAATCGGCGGTCGGGCCACGGGGCGCGAGCCCCCTCCCGGGTGGCCCGGGACCGGTGCGCTGGCGCCCCGCGGCGGAGGCGGCGCTGTACGGCCCCGGGGGCTTCTATCTGCGCCCCGAGGGCCCCGCGGGACACTTCCGTACCTCGGTGCACGCCTCCCCGCTCTTCGCCGCCGCCGTCGCCCGGCTGCTGGTGCGGACCGCGCGGCTGCTCGACCGCGACGAGGTGGCGTTCGTCGATGTCGGCGCGGGCCGGGGCGAGCTGCTGACCGGCGTGCTGGGGGCGGTTCCGGAGGGGCTGACCGTGCACCCGTACGCCGTTGAGCGCGCCCCGCGTCCGCCGGGGCTCGACCCGCGCGTGGAGTGGTGCGCGGAGCCGCCGCCCGGGGTCCACGGGCTCCTCTTCGCCAACGAGTGGCTGGACAATGTGCCGCTCGACATCGCCGGGACGGATCCCGGGGGGACCGTACGGTACGTCCTGGTGCGGCCGGACGGCTCCGAGGAGCTGGGCGGGCCGGTCGGCGGCGCGGACGCGTGCTGGCTCGACCGCTGGTGGCCGCCGGCCGGGCCCGGCACCCGGGCGGAGATCGGCCGCCCCCGCGACGAGGCCTGGGCGGCGGCGGTCGGGTCGCTGGAGCGGGGGCTCGCGGTCGCCGTGGACTACGCGCATGTACGGGGCGCCCGGCCGCCGTTCGGCACGCTCACCGGCTTCCGCGCGGGCCGGGAGGTGGCCCCCGTACCGGACGGGACGGGCGACCTGACCGCACATGTGGCGCTGGACGCGTGCGCGGCCGCCTGCCCGCTGCCCGGCGCCGAGCTGCTCACCCAGCGCGAGGCGCTGCGCCGGCTGGGCGTGCGGGGCGACCGCCCGCCGCTCGCCCTGGCGGTGTCGGACCCGGCGGCGTACGTGCGGGCGCTCGCCGGGGCGGGCGAGGCGGCGGAGCTGACGGCGCGCGGCGGTCTCGGGGACTTCGGCTGGCTGACGCAGCCGGTCGGGATCGCGCCCCGGGACGTGTGGGGGACTTCGCGCCCCTCTGAGAGACTGTCGCCATGACGGAGACCACCCGGACGACGGTCGGCATCGGCGGCGCGGCGGAGAGCACCGACATGGTGCTCAACATCGGTCCGCAGCACCCCTCCACCCACGGGGTGCTCCGGCTGCGCCTGGTGCTCGACGGCGAGGTGATCCAGCACGCGGAGCCGGTGATCGGCTATATGCACCGGGGCGCGGAGAAGCTCTTCGAGGCGCGTGACTACCGGCAGATCGTGATGCTCGCCAACCGCCACGACTGGCTGTCGGCGTTCTCCAACGAGCTGGGTGTGGTGATGGCCGTCGAGCGGATGCTCGGCATGGAGGTCCCCGAGCGCGCCGTCTGGACCAGGACGCTCCTCGCCGAGCTGAACCGGGTCCTCAACCACCTGATGTTCCTCGGCTCGTACCCGCTCGAACTGGGCGGGATCACCCCGGTGTTCTACGCGTTCACGGAGCGCGAGAAGCTCCAGGCGGTGATGGAGGAGATCTCCGGCGGCCGGATGCACTACATGTTCAACCGGGTCGGCGGCCTCAAGGAGGATCTGCCCGCGGGCTGGCCGGGCCGGGTCAGGCAGGCGATCGCCGACGTGCGCTCGCGGATGGACGTGTACGACCGGCTGGTCCTCGGCAACGAGATCTTCCGGGGGCGCACGGGCGGCGTCGGGGCGCTGTCGCGGGAGGCGGTGCACGCGTACGGGGTGTCGGGGCCGATCGCGCGCGCCTCCGGGGTCGACTTCGACCTGCGCCGCGACGAGCCGTACCTGGCGTACGGCGAGCTGGCGGACGTGCTCACGGTGGTGACCCGGGAGGACGGCGACTGCCTGGCCCGTTTCGAGTGCCTGCTGGAGCAGACGCACAACGCGCTGGCGCTGGCCGACGCCTGTCTGGACCGGCTCGCGGAGCTGCCGCCGGGGCCGGTCAACCAGCGGCTGCCGAAGGTGCTGAAGGCGCCGGAGGGCCACACGTACGCCTGGACGGAGAACCCGCTCGGCGTCAACGGCTACTACCTGGTGTCGAAGGGCGAGAAGACCCCGTACCGGCTGAAGCTCCGCTCCGCCTCGTTCAACAACATCCAGGCGCTGACGGAGCTGCTGCCCGGGACACAGGTCGCCGACATGGTGGCGATCCTGGGGTCGCTGTTCTTCGTCGTCGGCGACATCGACAAGTAGCCCGGCGCAGAGGGGTGGGCGGGACGTGACCTGCCCACCCTCGCGTCACGAGCTGATCGCGCCGCGCAGCCCCCTCAGGGGAAGCGGCTCCGTCTCGTCGTGCGCGGTCAGGTCGATGACCTGGCCGACCCCCCGCTCCTCGGTCCTGCGCCGCTCGGCGAGCGCCTCCTCGCCCACCACGTCGGCAAGGTCCTCCCGCGCCACCCGCGCCAGCCGGTCCAGGGGTACGGGGGCGTCCTCCGGGGCGGGGATGTCCGCCGGTACGGGGGCGTCCGCCTCGGCGGCCGGGGCCCGCGCGGGGTCCGGGGCCTCCGGCTCCTCGCCCGGGGCCGTCCCCGCGCCGGTTCCGGTGCTCGTACCCGTACCGGCACCGGTACCGGTGCCCTCCGGGTCCGCGGGCTTGTCGCCATTCTGGTCGTGCTGGTCGTGCTGGCCCTCGACGTGCGCGCACTGGGCGCCGAAGAAGTCGAAACCGCCCTCGGGGCGCCGCGCGGGCCGGCCCGCCGGGGAGTACGGGACGATCGCGGAGGCGACCGGTACGCGGGGAGCGGAAGGCGCGAGGGCGGCGGACGACGGGCGGCTGTGCTGCTCGGCCCCGGCGGCCGCCGCGTGCTTCCCCTGCGGCTCCTCCTCCGCCTCGGCGGCGCGCTCCGCCAGATCGCGGGCGCGGGCCGCCTCGACGGTCCGCTTCACCTGCTGGGCCACGCCGTTGCGCGTCAGCTCGTCCAGGGCGCGCGCCGCGCCGACGTACGCGGCCTTGCCCGGCCCACTGCTCGCGGCGGTCAGCGCCTTGGGCTCGGCCGCCGCCTCCAGGGCGAGCTGACGCCGCCCCTCCAGCGCGGTGGCCCGCTCCGTCTCGGCCGTGGCGTACCGGCGCAGCAGCGCGGCGTGCTCGCCGCGCAGGCCCGCCAGTTCGATCCGCTTGGAGCGGAGCTTGGCCTCCAGCTTGGCGCGCACCTCGCGCGACTCCTCGACGTCGGCCTCCAGCTCGGCCGTACGCTCCTCGGTCTTCCAGTGGTCGCTCTCCCGGCCGCGTGTCAGCTCGGCGACACGGCGGCCCGCGTTCCGGTCCCAGCTCCGCATGAAGACCGCGCCGCCGACCGCGGCGGCGGCCGCCGCCGCGGTCAGTCCACGGAGCACCAGGGGATCCGCGAAGAGCCAGGCACCCGCGGCGCAGAGGACCGCGGCTCCGGCGACCGCCGTCGGCGGCAGAAGCTTGTGGAGAGGTGGGGAATGGCGGTGGCGTCCACGTGGCATGGCCTGAAATTTACCGTGCGTGGAGGCCGATTGGGGAACCGGTCGGACAATCTTTCTCCGCCTGTTGTCGGCCCTCCGCCCCCTTACCTCCCGTGCGTCTCCTGTTTCCTCTACAGAACTCCGTTTTGCCGGTTGCCGCTTACCCCGCGTTTACCGATCACGCGGCGCGCTTCGGCTACTTCTTGACCAGACCTTTGGACTCCAGATACTCCTTGGCCACGTCCTCGGGCTTGGCGCGCTCGGCGTCGACCTTGAGGTTCAACTGCGCGAGATCCGCGGTCGTCAGGGCGTCCGTCAGCTTGCCGAGGGCATCGGCTATCTCCTGCGCACCGGCGTCCTTGGCATTGAGCACCGGCAGTACGTTGTCCGCGTTCTGGAGCTTCTTGTCGTCCTCCAGCACCACGAGTCCGTAACTGTCGAGCGTGCCGTCGGTGGTGGAGCTGAGGGCCATCTGGTCGACGCCGTCCTTGACCGCCTGCTTGGACTGCGGCGTGCCGACTCCCTTGGGGTCGATGCCCGCCACGTCGATGCCGTAGGTCTTCTTGAGTCCCGGCGCGCAGAAGGGCCGTACCTCGCACTCGTCGCCTGCGGCGATCTTGACTTTGATCTTGGATTTTCCAAGATCGGAAAGGGTCTTGAGGTTGTTCTTGTCCGCGAATTCCTTGCTGACCGCGAAGGCGTTCTGGTCCACGGCCCGACCGGCGGGGAGCACCTTCAGCCCACGCGGCTCGGCGAGCTTCTTCAGCTCGGCGACGGTCGCGGCGGCGTCGCTGGAGGCGAGGGGCTTCTCCTGCGCCGCGTCGGCCCCGTTGACCTTGGCGTTGAGGAATTCGGTGATCGTCGCGGCGTATTCGGGCACCACATCGATCTCGCCCTTCTCCAGGGACGGTTCGTACAGCTCACGGTTCTTCACGGTCGTGACGGACGTGGCGTAGCCGGCGTCGCCCAGGATCTGGGCGTACAGCTCCGCCAGCACCTTGGACTCCGTGAAGGCGGCGGCGCCGACGACGAGGGAGCCCTTCTTCCCCGACCCGGCCGCCGCGTCGGATCCGGAACCGGAGTCGGTGCCGCTCTTGTTCTTCTCCAGGCTGTCACCGCCGCACGCGGCGAGTGACACGGTCAGCGCGGCGACGGCCAGTACGGCGCTCGCGAAACGCGAGGTTCTGCTCATGATGGTCCACTCTCCAAAGGGGCGAAAAGCCTGTCTCACACGGTCGTCGTCGCACCGTGGTCGGTCGCACGGTCGGGCGTGCGCGCGGGGGTCCCGCCGTCGGCGGGGGTGCCGGCGTCCGGGTCGGCCGGGGTTCCGGCGAGGGACGGCGCCGGGTCGATCAGCCGGTCCAGCGCCACCAGCGCGCCCTCCACGAGCAGCGCCAGGAGGGCGACGAGGAGCGCGCCCGCGACCACCTGCCCGGTGTCGTACGTGTTGAACCCCGCGGTGATGATTCGGCCGAGCCCACCCTGGCCCACCATCGCGGCGATGGTGGCCGTGGCCACCACCTGGACGGCGGCCGACCGGAGCCCGGTCATGATCATCGGGTAGGCGAGGGGCAGCTCCACGCGGACGAAGACCTGGCGCCCGGACATCCCCATGCCCCGCGCCGCCTCCACCACCGCGGGATCCACCTCGCGCATGCCCACATAGGCGTTGGTCAGCAGGGGCGGCACCGCGAAGAGCACCAGCGCGATGATCGTGGGCACCGAGCCCGAGTTGCGCAGCGGCGAGACCATGAAGAGCGCGAGCACGGCGAAGACGGGCACCGCCCGCCCCACGTTGGAGATGTTGATCGCGAGCGCGCCGCCCTTGCCGAGGTGTCCCAGCAGAAGGGCCAGCGGCAGGGCTATCGCGCAGGCGATCGCCAGCGCGACCCCGCTGACGACGACATGCTCCTCCAGCCGGTGCCACACCCCGCCGTCGCCCGACCAGTTGGCGCCCGCCGTCAGCCAGCCCCACGCGTCCCCGAGGACACCCATGGTCACCCCACCGCCTTCGCCGCGCGCGTGCGTATGCGGGTCCAGGGCGTCAGTGCCCGCTGGACCCCGAGCAGCAGCAGGTCGGCGGTGACGGCGAGCAGCACGCACAGCACGGACGCCGTCAGGACCTGGGCCTTGAAGAAGCTCTGCAAGGCGTCCTCGATGAGATTGCCGAGCCCGCCGCGCCCCACGATCGAGCCGACCGTCGTCAGCGCGACCGTCGACACCGTGGCGATCCGCACACCGGCCATGAGCGCGGGCAGCGCGAGCGGCAGCTCGACCTCCCACAGCAGCCGGCCCGGTCCGTATCCCATCCCGCGGGCCGCTTCCCTGGCCTCTTCGGGCACCGATGCCAGCCCCGCCATGATGTTCCGGACGAGAATGGTCAGCGAATAGAGCACCAGGCCCGTGATCACCAGACCGGCCGAGAGCCCGAAGAGCGGCAGCAGCAGCGAGAACATCGCGAGCGAGGGAATCGTGTAGAGCAGGGTCGTCAGGCCCAGTACGGGGGCGGTGAACGACGGCCTGCTACGCGCGAGCAGCGCGAGCGGAAAAGCGACCAGCACTCCGATGACGACCGAGACGACCGTGATCCACACGTGCTGGACCGTGGCGTCGATCAACTCCTGGCTACGGGAGCGCAGATATTCTCCGCAGATCCAGTCGTTCGCCGCCAGGCATCCTTGCGTACCCATCCACCCCCGCCTCCCCCGTCCGGCCGCGCGCACACGCGCCGGCCTCCACAACCTCCAACTCCGGCGACCCTATCCCCGACCTCTGACATTCGCGGAAGCCCGCCACATTCCAGCAACATTGCCTTCACACAACGCGCCGCACAATGGGGAACCATGATCCGATTCGAGCATGTCACCAAGCGGTACCCGGACGGCACCACCGCGGTGGACGATCTCTCCTTCGAGGTCTCCGAAGGCGAACTGGTCACGCTCGTCGGACCTTCCGGCTGCGGCAAGACCACGACCATGAAAATGGTCAACCGCCTCATCGAACCGTCGGAGGGGCGGATATTCCTCGACGGGGACGACATATCCGCGATCGATCCGGTCAGCCTCCGGCGCCGTATCGGCTATGTCATCCAGCAGGTCGGCCTCTTTCCGCACAAGACGGTCCTGGAGAACACCGCGACCGTCCCGCATCTCCTCGGCTGGCAGCGCGCCAAGGGCCGGGCGCGCGCCGCCGAACTCCTCGACCTGGTCGGACTGGACCCGTCCGTCTACGGCGACCGCTACCCCGAGCAACTCTCGGGCGGCCAGCGCCAGCGCGTCGGGGTGGCCCGCGCCCTCGCCGCCGACCCGCCCGTCCTGCTGATGGACGAGCCGTTCGGCGCGGTCGACCCCGTCGTGCGCGACCACCTCCAGAGCGAGTTCCTCAGGCTCCAGGCGGCCGTGCGCAAGACCGTGCTGTTCGTCACGCACGACATCGAGGAGGCCGTCCGGCTCGGCGACCGTATCGCCGTCTACGGACAGGGCAGGATCGAGCAGTTCGACGCCCCGGCGGCGGTGCTCGGCGCCCCGGCCACCCCGTACGTCGCGGACTTCGTCGGCGCGGACCGCGGCCTGAAGCGGCTCTCGGTCACCCCCATCGAGGAGGGCGACCTCGAACAGCCGCCCGTCGTCCATCTCGACGACCCGCTCGCCCGCGCCGCGGCGAAGCTGGCCGAGCAGGGCGCGCGCTGGGCCGTCGTCCTGGACTCCGACGACAACCTGCACGGCTGGCTCGCCGCCGAACAGGCCACCCGGGCCGCCGGCGGTCGCCCGGCCGCCCCGGGAGCGGCGGGGACCGTACGGGAGCACGCCCGCCGGATGGAGGCGTGGCTGCCGGTCGGCGCCTCGCTCAAGCAGGCGTTCGCCACGATGCTCCAGCACGACGCCGGATGGATAGCGGTCATCGACCGGGAGGAGACCGGGCGGTTCCTCGGGGTCCTCACCCCGGCGCGGCTGCACGAGGCGCTGCGCCGGTCGATCGACGCGGACGCGCAGGCCATCGACCGTACGGAGGTCGAGCTGGAGACCGTCAGCAAGCTCGTCGCACCGTGAGGAGCCGCCCCGGCCCGCGGAGGAGCCGCCCCGGTCCCCGGAGGAGCCGCCTCGGTCCGCGCTGAGCCCGCTCAGTTCGCGCTGAGCCTGCCGGACATCCACTCCAGGGCGGGCGGGATCTCCCGGCGCCAGGTGTTGAAGTTGTGCGCGCCGCTCCCGAGGATGATCGACGACACCTGCGCGGGCGCCTTGACCTTCCGGATGAACCGCTCGGTGTCCTGAAGGTTCCGCTCGCCCTTCCGGGAGCTGGTGACGAGCAGCGACGAGTCGCCCTGGCGCACATGGTCCAGGCTCCACAGCAGGTCGGCGCGGTCCCGCAGCCGCTGGTCGCCGTGGAAGAGATCGCCGGTCGTCGGGTCCTCCGCCGCCTTGTAGTAGGCGGAGAGCCCGGCGCCCACCGAGTACTGCTCCGGGTGGTGCAGGGCGATCTTCAGCGCGCAGTAACCGCCGGTGGAGTTGCCGATGATGCCCCAGTTGCGGGGCGCGGCCTTGACCCGGTACGTCGCCGAGACGGCCCGGGGCAGGTCCGCGCCGAGGAACGTCTCGGTCTGCGGGCCGCCGGGCACGTCGACGCACTCGGTGTCGCGCGGCGGCGCCACGGTGGGCCGCAGCATCACCAGGATCATCGGCTGCATCGAGCCGCGCCTGGCGAGCTGCCAGGCGGTCGTCGGGTAGTTCAGGCCCTTGATCAGGTTCTCGGCCACGCCCGGGTAGCCGGTGAGCACCACCGCGGCCGGGAACGTCTGCTTCGCGAACTGCGGCTGGAAGTACTCGGGCGGCAGATAGACGTACGCGGTGGAGTCGATCCCCGACACCGCGCCCGCCACGGCGACCTTCTGGATCTCCCCCGCCACCGCCGGCCGGACCGCGCCGGGCACGGCCGTGCGCTGCGTGTCCATGATCGTCACATGCCTGCCGTCCGCCACCGCGTGGCCGACCACGGAACCCAGCTCCTGCTCCTGGCCGAAGAGATCTCCCCAGGTGCCGTAGAACAGGAAGTACTGGTTGGCCGCCAGCCCCACCGCGGTGAAGATCGCCACCTGGGTGGCGAAGGTGAGGCCGATCCTGCCGAGCACGGCCCGCGCCGTACGCCGCGACAGCCGCGGCCAGAGCCAGATGGTCGCGACGAACAGCGCCACGGCCAGCAGGACGGCCAGGGCCAGGACTTTACGACTGGTGAGACCCATGTCGACCGAGCTTTCTTCGTCGAGATTTTCCCGGATGCAGAGGAACCCTCCCCCCGAAAGCCCCGTCCTAGAGAGCGCAAAATGTCCGGGCCCGCGAAGAAGAAGCGGACTCGGGCCCACTCTCTCTCGCGGAGCCATGGGAAGCGATGTCTGTGACGCTAGATGGGGATAAATCAGGATCGGTTCCGGATCGGGCGGGGCAGTCCACCGGAGCGCCCTCCAACAAGTCACCGCGCCGCCTGCTCCGCGGTCCGCACCCCGAGTCCGTTCCCTGGCTCGTCGGCACGGCCTGTGCCTTCATCGGTCTCGTCGACATCGCCGCGGGCGTCTTCCCGCGCTTCCGCCACAGCCGGATGCACTCCCTCGCCGAGGTGCTGCCGGGGGCGCTCGGCCCCTTCGCCGCCGCGCTCTCACTGAGCGCCGGCGTACTCCTGCTGCTGCTCGCGCACGGGCTCAAACGGCGCAAGCGCCGCGCCTGGCGGGCCACCGTGTTCCTGCTGCCGGTGGGCACCGTCGCCCAGTTCGGCTACCGGCACTCCCTCATCGGCGCCCTGCTCTCGCTGGGGCTGCTCGCCCTGGTGGTGCGCCACCGCGGGGAGTTCGCCGCCCTGCCCGACCCGCGCAGCCGCTGGCGGGCGCTGGCGAACTTCGTCGTGATGGGCGCGGGGTCCATCGGCCTCGGCCTGGTCATCGTCAGCGTCCACCCGCACCGCACCATCGGTAACCCCGGCCTGTCGGAACGGCTCGAACACGTGCTGTACGGGCTGTTCGGCGTCGACGGCCCCATCGACTACCGGGGGATGGTCAGCGGTACGGTCGGCTACTCCCTCGGCGCGCTCGGCCTGCTCACCGCGCTCACCACCGCCTATCTCGCCTTCCGGCCCGCGCACCCGGTCGCGCACCTCACCGCGGACGACGAGCGGCGGCTGCGCGCCCTGCTCGACCGGCACGGCGGCCGCGACTCGCTGGGCCACTTCGCGCTCCGCCGCGACAAGGGCGTGGTCTTCTCGCCCAGCGGCAAGGCGGCCGTCTGCTACCGCGTGGTCTCCGGGGTGATGCTCGCCAGCGGCGACCCCATCGGCGACGTGGAGGCGTGGCCCGGCGCCATCGAACGCTTCATGGACGAGGCGAAGGCCCACTCCTGGACCCCGGCCGTGATGGGGTGCAGCGAGACCGGCGGCGCGGTCTGGACCCGCGAGACGGGGCTCGACGCGCTGGAGCTGGGCGACGAAGCGGTGGTGGACGTGCCGGATTTCTCCCTGCGCGGCCGCGCGATGCGCAACGTACGCCAGATGGTGACGCGCATCGAGCGGGCCGGCTACGTCACCCGGGTACGGCGCGTCGGTGACCTCTCCGGCGACGAGGTGGAGCGGATCCGCGAGGCCGCCGACGACTGGCGCGGTACGGACACGGAGCGCGGCTTCTCCATGGCGCTGGGCCGGATCGGCGACCCCGCCGACCGCGACTCGGTGATCGCCACCGCGCACCGGCCGGACGAGGAGGCGCCGGGCCCGTACGGCGACCTGAAGGCCGTGCTCCACTTCGTCCCGTGGGGGACGGACGGGATGTCCCTGGACCTGATGCGCCGCGACCGCTCCGCCGACCCCGGCATGAACGAGCTGCTGATCGTCGCCGCGCTGGCCGCCGCGCCCGCGCTGGGCGTGGTGCGGGTCTCACTCAACTTCGCGATGTTCCGCTCGGCCCTGGCCCGCGGCGAACGCCTGGGCGCGGGCCCCGTCCTGCGCGGCTGGCGCGGGCTGCTGGTCTTCCTCTCGCGCTGGTTCCAGATCGAGTCGCTGTACCGCTTCAACGCCAAGTTCCAGCCGCGCTGGGAGCCGCGTTACGTGGTCTTCCGCTCCCCCGGCGACCTGCCGCGGATCGGGTTCGCCGCGATGCAGGCGGAGGGCTTCGTGACGCTGTCGCTCCCGCGCCCGCTGCGCCGCCTCGGCCGCATCAGGCGCCACCCGCCCGGCGACGGCCGTGCTCCGGAGGGCCGCCCGGCCGGCGGCATCCCGGCCGACGGCCGTCCCACCGGCTCCGCCGTCCCGCCCCGGGGTCCGTACGACGCGGAACGTCCCCGGGTGGCCTCCGAGCCGGCCGGGTCGGGGCGGGTCCCCGGACCTCCCTCGACGCCGTAGGGGCCCCGGCGGACCGGGACCCCTCGGGGGACCGTCAGAACATCACCGGGGACTGCGGCTGCGCCTGCCGCCGCTGTCATAGCCGTCGTCGTAGTGGTCGTCCGTATTCTGCGACCGGATACGGTACGTCCTGCGACGGGAGGACGATCCGGCGTGACGGTCCTGCGTGGTCTCCCGGTGGTCGTAGCCGTCCTCCTCGCGGTACATCTCGTCAGGGCCCTCGTCGTAGATCTCCCTGCCCCGCGGCACAGCGTTGCGGTTCTGCATTCCGTAGCGCTGGTTGTGCGTGGCGGGATGGGGATAGTTGCCCGGATGTGGCGTGGTGACGCTGGTGGAGTAGTCGGGACGGCCGGCGCGTTCCGGCAGCCGGTTGGCGTCCCTGACAAGACGCTGGGTCGAGTAGCCACTCGTTCCGCGGGGCACACTCGGCATCTGCATGTGCAGGTTGGCGTGGGGAGCGAGATTGCCGATACGGTCCGCGCTGCGCGCCGGGTCGCTGATGTCGAAGTCCGGCAGCACGGGCGTGCCCGTGCGATGCATGTCGTCGAGGTTGCCCGGGGCCTGCCCGTAACTGACGGGCCGGGCGTCGAACGTGGTGACGGCCATGGACCCTGCGCGGCCTGGGTCACGGCGCATGATCCCGCGGGCCCCGGAGAGATCGCCCTCGGACATCAGCAGGGTGTCCCGGCCTTCGAGGTTCTCCTCGGGCGGCCGGCGGCGACCCGGCGGATGCATTCCGCCGTGGGTGGCCCGGATCCCCCTGATCTCGTGCGGATACACCCGCACCTCCTCGCCCCGCACCCGGAAGATCTCCTCGCGCCCGTTGCTGGACGCGCGCACGTACGTGCCGATCTCCGGCCTGCCGTTCAAGTCGAGCTCGAACCGCTGCCCGATATCCCCCGGGTACATCTTCCTGCCGCCCGGCGCGCGCTGGATCTGCATCCGCTGCACCGAGACCGCCCCCGCGGGCGCGGCGGGCCGGAGCTGCCCGTCCGCCACGGCGCGGGATGTGTTCCGGTTGCCCGCCTGGCTCTGCAGCGCCCTCATCCGGCCGGCCTGACCGGTGCCGGAGACGGGACGGGCGACGTCCCGCTCACCCGCCTGCCGATTGACCTGCGATCTGCTCGCGTACACGGCGCCCCTCCCACCAAGCGAACATGGAATCCGGACAACGTTACTCGGCGACTCCGCGCGGGGGAATGACCGGCGGGGCAACAGGAGGGGCGGAATGGTGCCGCGCGCTGTGCCCTCGCGGCACCACCGCCCCGGCGGATCCCACGTATTCCGGACGGAAGGCTCGGACTCAGTAGGGTCGGGCATATGAGTACGTTGCGTGGACGCGGCACGGTCCAAGGGCTGCCGGAGTGGGACCGGTGTGCCGTAATGGGGGTCATCAATGTGACGCCCGACTCCTTCTCCGACGGCGGCCGCTGGTTCGACACCACCGCCGCCGTCAAACGCGGCCTGGATCTCGTCGCCGCGGGCGCCGACCTGGTCGACGTCGGCGGCGAGTCGACGCGGCCCGGCGCGACACGGGTCGACGAGGACGAGGAGCTGCGGCGCGTCGTCCCCGTCGTGCGGGGCCTGGCGTCCGAGGGCGTCACCGTCTCCGTCGACACGATGCGCGCCTCCGTCGCCGAGCGGGCCGTCGCCGCGGGCGCGGCGCTGGTCAACGACGTCAGCGGCGGGCTCGCCGACCCGGCGATGGTGCCCGCGGTCGCCGCCGCCGAGGTGCCGTTCGTCGTGATGCACTGGCGCGGTTTCAGCGAGGAGATGAACAGCCGCGCGGTCTACGAGGACGTCGTCGCCGAGGTCCTCGCCGAACTGCGCGCACGGATGGACGCGGTGGTCGCGGGCGGTATCGCCCCCGAGCGCCTCGTGGTCGACCCCGGGCTCGGCTTCGCCAAGCGGGCCGAGCACGACCTGGAGCTCCTCTCCCACCTCCCCGAGCTGCGCTCGCTGGGCAGGCCGCTGCTGGTCGCCGCCTCCCGTAAACGGTTCCTCGGCCATGTCCTCGCGGGCGGTGACGGCGCCCCGCCGCCCGCCCGGGAGCGCGACGCCGCCACCGCCGCGGTCTCCGCGATCGCCGCCCACCGGGGCGCCTGGGCGGTCCGGGTCCACGAGGTACGGGCGACCGCCGACGCGGTCCGGGTGGCGCGCGCCGTCGAAGGAGCCCACGGCCCGGCCCGGGAGGACCGCGGGGCCGGGGCCGAGCGATGACCGCGCGGAGGGAGAGCGGGATGCCGGACGACGGCGGGCCCACCGACAGCGAGCGGGTCGAGCAGGCCAACACGACGTTCTACGAGGCGATGGAACGCGGCGACATCGAAGCCCTGTCGGGGCTCTGGCTGGACGGCGAGGACTCCGTCGTCTCCTGCGTCCACCCGGGCTGGCCGGTGCTGAGCGGGCGCGGTGACGTGCTGCGCTCGTACGCCCTGATCATGGCGAACACCGAGTACATTCAGTTCTTCCTCACCGATGTCGAGGTCTCCGTGAGCGCCGACACCGCCCTGGTGACCTGCACCGAGAACATCCTCAGCGGCGGCCCCGCCGAGGACGGCAACGAGCTGGGACCGCTGGTGGGCCAGCTCGTCGTCGCGACGAACGTGTTCCGGCGCACACCGGAGGGGTGGAAGATCTGGTCGCACCACGGTTCACCCGTTCTGACCGAAACCGAAGAGGACGGCGAGAACGGCGGGGGCGGCGGGAACGGCGACAACGGCGACACCATGGACGACGTGCCACCCGCGTGAGTGGGTAAGGGGTGCGTGTGGATTGACCGCGAGAACCCGCGGGTAGGGGCGCCTACCAGTTGTGCGGCGCCCTTCCCCGTCACCCCGCGGGGCGGGGCTGTCGGTGCCCGCAGGTAGATTCAAATGTGGGCACAGGGCCGCACCCGTTCGCGACCGGGTGCCCCGACGACAAACGACAGCAGGAGTGATTCGCGTGGATCGTGTCGCGCTGCGCGGCCTCAAGGCCCGCGGGCACCATGGCGTCTTCCCCCGGGAGCGCGAGGAGGGGCAGACCTTCATCGTGGATCTGGTGCTCGGCCTCGACACCCGGCCCGCGGCGGCCGACGACGACCTGGCGAAGACCGTCCATTACGGCATCGTGGCGGAGGAGGTCGTGGAGGTCGTCCAGGGAGAGCCCGTCGACCTGATCGAGACCCTGGCGGAACGCATCGCCCAGAGCTGCCTGAAACACGACGGCGTCCAGGAGGTCGAGGTGGTCGTGCACAAACCGGACGCCCCGATCACCGTGCCCTTCGACGACGTGACCATCACCATCACCCGGAGTCGAGTATGAGTCTGTTTCCATCGAACGGGCCGCAGAGCGACCCCACGGTCCAGCCGGTGCCCGCCTCCGTGGTCGCCCAGGTGGACGCCGCGGACAGCACACTGTCCAACCCGCAGCGGGCCGTGGTGGCCCTCGGCTCCAACCTCGGGAACCGGCTGGAGACCATCCAGGGCGCCATCGACGCCCTGGAGGACACCCCCGGCGTCCGGGTCAAGGCGGTCTCCCCGGTGTACGAGACGGAGCCCTGGGGCGTCGACGCCGGCTCCCAGCCGTCGTACTTCAACGCGGTGGTGGTCATCAAGACGACGCTGCCGCCGTCCTCGCTGCTGGAGCGCGGCCAGGCCATCGAGGAGGCCTTCGACCGGGTCCGTGACGAGCGCTGGGGGCCGCGCACGATCGACGTGGACATCCTGACGTACGCGGACGTCGTCTCGGACGACCCGCGGCTCACCCTCCCGCACCCCCGCGCCCACCAGCGCGCCTTCGTCCTCGCCCCGTGGCACGACGTGGATCCGGAGGCACAGGTCCCGGGCCTTGGCCCGGTGGCCGACCTGCTGACCGATGTCGGCCAGGAGGGTGTGCAGCCCCGCTCCGACCTGGAACTGCGCCTGCCCGAATAGTCGTACGGGGCGGCCCGTTAGGCTCTGCGAGACGGGCCGGCTCGTGCGGGTCCGGGTCGGGGCGGGCCGGTTCGGGGCGGATCGGGTCGGCGGAGCGAAGTGAAGGGCGGCTTTCTCGGTGAAGCAGTTGCGGATCGGCGTCCTCGCCGGGCTGTTCGTGGTGGCTGGCGTGCTCTCCTGGGCGGCCGCCCGCCTCTGGGACGCGTTCGGCACCCTGCCGAGCGTGCCGCTCGCGGCGCCCATCGTGCTCGCCGCGATCGCCGCGGTCCTCGCCGCGACGGCCCTCTCCCTGCGCTCCCGGCTCAAGGCCCAGCGGGAGCGCCGCCCCGGCGCGCGGGGCGTCGATCCGCTGATGGCGGCCCGCGCCGTGGTCTTCGGCCAGGCGAGCGCGCTGGTCGCGGCCCTGGTCTCCGGGCTGTACGGGGGTACGGGCGTCTTCCTGCTCGGCTCCCTCGACATCCCCGCCCGCCGCGACCAGGCGATCTACGCGGCCTTCTCCGTACTGGCGGGCATCGCGGTGATCGTCGCGGCGTTCTTCCTCGAACGGGTCTGCAAACTCCCGGAGGACGGCAACGGCGAGAACCACAAGAACGGCCCCGCCCCGGCCGGGCCCGCCTGACCCGGACCCCGGGCCGCGGCAGCGCCCGCTAGCGGGCCAGGATCAGGCTCATCGCCTCGGCGCGGGTCGCCGGATCGCGGAGCTGGCCGCGTACGGCCGAGGTGATGGTCTTCGCGCCCGGCTTCCGTACGCCACGCATCGACATGCACATGTGCTCGCACTCGATGACCACGATCACCCCGCGTGGCTCCAGGATCTCCATCACGGACTCGGCGATCTGCGTCGTCAGCCGCTCCTGGACCTGCGGCCTGCGGGCGTAGACGTCCACGAGGCGGGCCAGCTTCGACAGTCCGGTGATCTTGCCGTCCGTCGACGGGATGTAGCCGACGTGCGCGACCCCGACGAACGGGACGAGATGGTGCTCACACGTGGACGTCACCTCGATGTCCTTGACCATGACCATCTCGTCGTGGCCCAGGTCGAACGTGGTCGTCAGCACGTCCTCGGGGTTCTGCCACAGCCCCGCGAATATCTCCTTGTACGCGCGGGCCACCCGGCCCGGGGTGGCCCGCAGCCCCTCGCGGTCCGGGTCCTCCCCGACCGCGATCAGCAGCTCGCGCACGGCATTCTCGGCCCGCTTCTCGTCGAACTCGCGGACCAGGTTCTCCCCGTCCAGCGTCACCGGGTCGGTCATGTGTGCCTCGTTCCTGTGCCGTCCTCGTGTGCGGTCATACGAATGCCGCGCCCCCACAGGCTAAAACCTGGGGGACGCGGCATCCATTCCGGGCCCTCGGACGGCCCGGTCCGCTGTCAGCTCTCCGGACGTTCCTCCGGAACCGCCTCGGTGGGCGTCTCGCCGGAAGTCACGGCGGGCATCCCGCCGTTGGACCCCGAGGCGCCGTTGGTCAGCGCCAGCTCCTTGGGCGAGAGCACCGGCGGACGCGTCGACGGGGTACGCCTCGACGAGCCGGTCCACGCCGGACGGGACGGGCGCTTCACGATGGTCGAGAAGATCTCCGCGATCTGCTCCTTGTTGAGCGTCTCCTTCTCCAGGAGCGCCAGGACCAGATTGTCGAGTACGTCACGGTTCTCGACCAGGATCTCCCACGCCTCGTTGTGCGCGGTCTCGATGAGCTTCTTGACCTCTTCGTCGACGAGCGCGGCGACCTCTTCCGAGTAGTCGCGCTGGTGCGCCATCTCCCGGCCGAGGAACGGTTCGGTGTTGTCGCCGCCGAACTTGATCGCGCCGAGCCGCTCGGTCATGCCGTACTGCGTGACCATCGCCCGCGCCGTGGCCGTCGCCTTCTCGATGTCGTTGGCCGCGCCGGTGGTCGGGTCGTGGAAGACCAGCTCCTCCGCCGCGCGCCCGCCCATCATGTAGGCGAGTTGGTCGAGCATCTCGTTGCGCGTGGTCGAGTACTTGTCCTCGTCGGGCAGGACCATGGTGTAGCCCAGGGCCCGGCCGCGGGACAGGATCGTGATCTTGTGCACCGGGTCGGAGTTCGGAGACGCCGCGGCGACCAGGGCGTGACCGCCCTCGTGGTACGCGGTGATCTTCTTTTCCTTCTCGGACATGATCCGGGTCCGCTTCTGCGGGCCCGCCACGACGCGGTCGATCGCCTCGTCCAGGGCGTGGTTGTCGACGAGCTTCGCGTCACCACGCGCCGTCAGGAGCGCGGCCTCGTTCAGCACGTTCGCCAGGTCGGCACCGGTGAAGCCGGGCGTACGACGGGCGACGGCGCCCAGGTCGACGTCCGGGGCGACCGGCTTGCCCTTCTGGTGGACCTTGAGGATCTCCAGACGGCCCTGCATGTCCGGGCGGTCCACGGCGATCTGCCGGTCGAACCGGCCCGGGCGCAGCAGCGCCGGGTCGAGGATGTCCGGCCGGTTGGTGGCGGCGATCAGGATGACGCCGCCCTTCACGTCGAAGCCGTCCATCTCCACCAGGAGCTGGTTCAGCGTCTGCTCGCGCTCGTCGTGCCCGCCGCCGAGGCCCGCGCCGCGGTGCCGGCCGACGGCGTCGATCTCGTCGACGAAGACGATCGCCGGGGCGTTCGCCTTGGCCTGCTCGAAGAGGTCGCGCACCCGGGAGGCGCCGACACCGACGAACATCTCGACGAAGTCGGAGCCCGAGATCGAGTAGAACGGCACTCCGGCCTCGCCGGCGACGGCGCGGGCCAGCAGCGTCTTGCCCGTACCGGGCGGGCCGTAGAGCAGCACACCCTTCGGGATCTTGGCGCCGACGGCCTGGAACTTCGCCGGTTCCTGGAGGAATTCCTTGATCTCGTGGAGTTCCTCGACCGCCTCGTCGGACCCCGCCACGTCGGCGAAGGTCGTCTTCGGGGTGTCCTTGGTGATGAGCTTGGCCTTGGACTTCCCGAACTGCATGACGCGCGATCCGCCGCCCTGCATCTGATTCATCAGGAACAGGAAGACCACGACGATCAGCACGAAGGGCAGCAGCGAGAACAGCACCGAGAGGAACGGGCTCTGCTTCGAAGGCGAGACCGTGTAGCCCTTGGTGATGTCACCGTTCTGGAACTTCGTTTGGAGCGTTGCGGCCAGCGAGGATCCCTGATTGCCGATGTAGCTGGCCTGGATCTTGTCGCTGCCCTTGACCTTCAGGCCGTCCTTGAGGTCGACCTTGATGATCTGGTCGTCGCCGGTGGTCAGTTTGACCTGCTCGGCCTGGTTCTTGTCGATCGCCTGGACGACCTCACCGGTGTCCACCGTCTTGTAGCCGCCCGAAGAGCCGACGACCTGCATCAACACGACCACGGCGAGGACGGCCAGCACGATCCACATGACCGGCCCACGGAAGTATCGCTTCACGTCCATCCATACGGAGCGAAGTCGCCCCGTCCCTCCTGCCCGTAGGTAAATGCTGCTGTGAGAAAAGACTGTTCCTGGGAAGGTACCCCAGCATCATGGCCCGCGACCGCACGGGACGGCTGACGAACCCGTCTTCCCCTGCTCCAACGGCGCGCGCCGGGGAGAGGTTCCCGGCGGCGTTCGCCGCGGCCCGTCCCAGGTCCCGTGTCAGCCGCCGTAGACATGTGGTGCGAGAGTGCCGACAAAGGGAATGTTGCGGTACTTCTCCGCGTAATCCAGGCCGTATCCGACGACGAACTCATTGGGAATGTCGAAGCCGATCCACTTGACGTCGATCGCGACCTTTGCGGCATCCGGCTTACGGAGCAGGGTGCAGACCTCCAGCGAGGCCGGCTCCCGCGAACCGAGGTTGGAGAGCAGCCACGACAGCGTCAGTCCCGAGTCGATGATGTCCTCGACGATCAGGACGTGCCGGCCCTTGATGTCCGTGTCCAGGTCCTTGAGGATCCGGACCACGCCCGAGGACTGGGTGCCCGCCCCGTACGAGGAGACGGCCATCCAGTCCATCGTCACGGGGGTGGACAGGGCCCGCGCCAAGTCCGCCATGACCATCACGGCGCCCTTGAGGACACCGACGAGAAGCAGATCCTTGCCTGCGTACTCCGCGTCGATCTTCGCGGCCAGTTCGGCCAGCTTCGCGTCGATCTCTTCCTTGGTGATGAGCACCGACTGGAGGTCGCTGCCCATGTCCTTGTCGTCCACCCGCATCACTTTCGTTGTCGGCCAGGGGTCCGGGGCCGGACGGAAGTGCTCGAACATGTCCTGGCGGCCCGGGAGACACAGCCGTAGTGCATCAGCGCTTCAGCCCTGCCGGATGACCAGTCTGCCACCCTGCCTCCTGGCCTCCACGCGGCCGGGCAGATTGATGGCTCCCTGGCCGCGCCAACCCGTGATCAGGCGGTCGACCTCTTCGATGTGACGGGCGAACAGCGAACCGGCCGGGGCGCCCGCGGCGATGGCCGCCCGGCGCAGCACCCGGCGGCGGACGGCGGGCGGCAGCGCGTACAGCCCCGCGCAGGCGAGCTGTCCCGTCTCGTCCCGTACGGTCCCCTCCGCGTCGGCGGCCCAGGCGTCGAGGGCATCGGCGTCGTCGCGGGAGAGCTGTGCGGTACGGGCGAGGGCCTCGACGACGCCCTTGCCGAGGGCCTTCTCCAGGGCCGGCAGTCCTTCGTGGCGCAGCCGGGAGCGGGTGTAGGCGGGGTCGGCGTTGTGCGGGTCGTCCCAGACGGGGATGGACTGGACCAGGCAGGCCTTGCGGGCGGTCTGCCGGTCGAGGTGGAGGAAGGGGCGCCGGTAGCGTCCGGCCGTCCCCGAGACGGCCGCCATGCCGGACAGGGAGCGGATGCCGGAGCCCCTGGCGAGGCCGAGGAGGACGGTCTCCGCCTGGTCGTCCCGGGTGTGGCCGAGGAGGACGGCGGCGGCGCGATGGCGTTCGGCGGCGTCGTCGAGGGCGGCGTAGCGCGCGTCCCTGGCGGCGGCCTCGGGGCCGCCCGCGCGCCGTCCGCCGCCTCCCGCGTTCGGGGCGCTGTGCGCCACCCTCGTCGATTCGAGTCCCACGGTGACGGCGACGGACTCGACGGGGTCGAGGCGCATGGCGCGGAGCCGGGCGACGACCTCGGCGGCGCGGAGGTCGGAGCCGGCCTGGAGGCCGTGGTCGACGGTGACGGCGCCCGCCCGTACACGGAGCTTGGGCGCCTCGAAGGCGAGGGCGGAGGCGAGCGCCATGGAGTCGGCGCCGCCGGAGCAGGCGACGAGCACGAGCGGGTACGCGTCGTCGTCGAGGGGGGAGTGCGGGGTCGGGGAGGCGTGCGGGGTCGGGGAGGCGTGCGGGAGCGAGGAAGCGTGCGGGAGCGGGGAGGCGTGCGAGGTGGCGGAGAGGAGTTCGGCGTGGTCGGTGAGGACCTCGTGAAGTACGCGGCGGACCGCCAGGCGTATCGCCGCGACCGCAGGATGGGGACCCATATCCGGTGCCCTTCGTGATGTTATTTGGGGGGTGCCTCGGTCGGAGTAAGGACGGAGAACGTCACTCAGAGTGCGTCGATGGTGACAGAACCGAGCCATTACCCGAGCATTGCACGCCTATCCCTCACCCACGGTCCCTCGGATGGGTGATACGTGAGGCGTCCTCCTGCCACATGTCAGCTCCCGCTCACGAATCCGCCTTACGGTGCACCCGCGCGACCCAGTCCGCGGGTTTGGCGATCTCCGCCTTGGTGGGGAGGGTGTTCGGCGAGGTCCAGACCCGGTTGAAGCCGTCCATGCCGACCTGGTCGACCACGGCCCGTACGAACCGCTCCCCGTCGCGGTACTGGCGGAGCTTGGCGTCGAGGCCGAGCAGCTTGCGCAGCGCGAGGTCGAGCCGGCTGGCGCCGCGGGCCCTGCGCTGCTGGAACTTCTCGCGGATCTCGGCGACGGAGGGCACGACCTGCGGCCCCACGCCGTCCATCACGAAGTCGGCGTGGCCCTCCAGGAGGGACATCACGGCGGTGAGCCGGCCCAGGATCTCGCGCTGGCCCGGGGTCTGCACCAGCTCGACGATGCTCCTGCCGTCCTCGTCCCGCTCGCCCTCGGGACGGCCGCCCGCGAGGGACTGGGCGGCTTCGCGCAGCCGCTCGACGACAGTCATCGGGTCGACGTCGGTCTGGTCGAGGAACGACTGGATCTCGCCCTGGAGGTGGTCGCGCAGCCAGGGCACGCCGGTGAACTGCGTGCGGTGGGTCTCCTCGTGGAGCGCGACCCAGAGCCTGAAGTCGTGCGGGTCGACGTCCAGTTCCCGTTCGACGTGGACGATGTTGGGGGCGACGAGCAGCAGCCGGCCGCCGTCCGCGGCCGCCGGGAGATCGCGGGTGGCGGGCGCGAACGTCTCGTACTGGCCGAGGACCCGGGAGGACATGAAGGAGAGCAGCATGCCCACCTCGACGCCGGTCACCTTGCCGCCGACCGCGCCGATGACGGCGCCGCCGGGACCGCCGGGGCGGCGCTCCAGCATCTTCTCGAACAGCGGCTTCAGCAGCTCGCGGAAGCCGGCCACGTTGGCCTTGATCCAGCCGGCCCGGTCGACGACCAGGACGGGGGTGTCCGGTGGCTCGTGTCCCTCGGGGATCAGTTTCGTGTACCCGCGAACGTGGTCCTCGGCCGCCTTGGCGTGCCGCCGCAGCTCCGCGACGATCTCGCGCGCCTCGTCGCGGGTGACCTCGGGTCCCGGCCTCGCGAGGCGGGTCGCGGTGGCCACCGCGAGGTTCCAGTCGACCATCTCTGCACCACCGATGCTCGTCATGCGTCAACCGTACGTGGTCGGCCCGGAGAGCGGTGAGGTGTAGGGCGCCCGGTTCTTCCCTTGGTTCGTCCCCTAGGGGACGGGCGGCCGCCCGGCTAGGGGGCCGCCGATTCCCTGGCGGGGAGCGGTGCCGGCGGCTCCGAGGCGGCCGTACGCGGGACCAGCGCGGCGGAGAGCCGGTCCAGGGCCGTCTGGGCGGTGTCGGGGGCTTGTGTCCGCCCGGCCAGGAAGGCGAAGGCGAGGAGCCTGCCGTCGCCGTCGACGACCGTGCCGGCCAGGGCGTTCACGCCGGTGAGCGTGCCCGTCTTGGCCCGGACGAGCCCGGCGGCGGGCGAGGCGTCCCCGTACCGGCTCCTGAGGGTGCCGGTGAACCCGGCGACCGGCAGCCCGGTGAGGACGGGGCGCAGCTCCGGGTGGTGCGGGTCGGCGGCGCGGGTCAGCAGGGCGGTGAGCAGCGCGGCGCTGGCCTTGTCCTTGCGGTTCAGTCCGCTGCCGTCGGCGAAGCGCGTCCCCTTGAGGGGCAGCCGGAGCCGTGCGAGCTCCGCCGTGACGGCCCGGCCCGCGCCCGCGAAGCTCGCGGGTTCGCCGGCGGCGATCGCGGTCTGCCGGGCGAGGGATTCCGCGATGTCGTTGTCGGACTCGGTCAGCGCGCGTTCGACGAGGTCGGACAGGGGCGCGGAGAAGGTGCGCGCGATCCGTTCCGAACCCTTGGCGGCCCTGCCCGCGGAGGGCGGCTCGGCGGTGCGGACGCCCCGGTCGCGCAGCAGGCTCGCGAAGGTCCGGGCGGCGTCGCCCGCCGGGTTGCCGCTGCGGGGCGCGGGGCCGGTCGTGGACGCGTCGAGCCGCCCCTGTCCGGCCATCAGGGGGACCACGGGAGCGATGTTGTCGTTGGGGCCGATGGGGTGTTCGCGGGGGCCCGTGTAGAGCGAGGTGTCGTAGCGCAGCTCGACCTTGGTCACGCCGCTGTCGCGCAGCGCCCGGGCGGTGTCGCCGGCGAGGGCGGCCAGCCGCTTCCGGTCGAGGGTGGCGTCCCCGCCGCCGACCAGGGTGAGCCGGCGCCGGTCCTGGGTGGCCAGGACGAGGGTGGGGATGCGGTGGTCGGGGCCGAGCGCGGAGAGCGCGGCGGCCGTGGTCGCGATCTTGACCGTGGAGGCCGGGGTCATCGGGGTGGCGGCGCCCCTGCCGTACAGGACCTCGCCGGTGGCCGTGTCGACGACGGAGGCCGTACGGGAGGGGCCGAGCGCGTCCGCGTCGAGCAGCCTGCCGAGCGTCCGGCCGAAGTCGGGGGAGGCCGTCCCGCGCGCGGCCTCGGGGCGCGTGGACCGCGGGTGCGCGGACTCGGGGTGCGCGGTGCCGGAGCGGCCGGTGCCGGGACGGGTGGTGTCGGGGGCGGCGAGCGCGTTGAGCACTCCGGCGGCGCTGGGGGCGGGCGCGGGCGTGCGCGGCGCGGACGGACCGTGATGTGCGCCACCCGCGCGGCCCTGTGCGACCGCCCACTCCCGCTCGGCCTTACGCTGTCCGGAGTCCCAGGGGCCCGCCGCCACCACCGCCACGGCGGCGAGGGCGAGACCGATCGCGGCGGAACCCGCCGTGACCTGCCATGCTTTCGGCTCAACCACGGCTGACCAGCCCCTTTCGCGATCACACTGCTGCGTGGGGGACACTTAACCACTGCGCCTCGCCCCGAGCATGCCAGCCCGGCCAGTAACGGCCTGTCAGGCCGGGGGTGAGGGCCGGTAACCGCAGCACCACCCGGACATTGTGTTGATCATGGAGGAGCCACCCGTGGAGTTCGACGTCACCATCGAGATCCCTAAGGGTTCGCGGAACAAGTACGAGGTGGACCACGAGACCGGTCGGATCCGCCTTGACCGTCGTCTCTTCACCTCGACCAGCTACCCGGCGGACTACGGATTCGTCGAGAACACCCTGGGCGAGGACGGCGACCCGCTGGACGCCCTGGTCATCCTGGACGAGCCGACCTTCCCCGGGTGTCTCATCAAGTGCCGCGCCATCGGCATGTTCCGGATGACGGACGAGGCCGGCGGCGACGACAAGCTGCTGTGCGTCCCGGCCTCCGACCCCCGGGTGGAGCACCTGCGCGACATCCACCACGTCTCGGAGTTCGACCGCCTGGAGATCCAGCACTTCTTCGAGGTCTACAAGGACCTGGAGCCCGGCAAGTCCGTCGAGGGCGCCGACTGGGTCGGCCGCGCCGAGGCCGAGGCCGAGATCGAGGCGTCGTACAAGCGCCTGGAGGCGCAGGGCGGCGCGCACTGACGCGGCGTTCCACCGTGTGACCGGCGGACAACCGCCGGGCGGACGACGGGCGGCGTACCCCTCGGGGGGTGCGCCGCCCGTCCGCGTGTGCCCGCCCGCTTCCCGTGCCCATACTGAGCGGACAGCGGACAGCAGGCCGTGGGCCACGGACAGCGGGCCGTGGGCCGTGGGCCGGTCGGCCGGCCCTCCGGAGGGGTATGAGGCGCCGTACGTGCCGTACGCCGGAACCCGTACACCGGAAACCGTATGCCGCCCAGGACGAGCGGTCCGGCGACGAGTGGGTACGAGACAGCGGTACGACGAACAGCGGTACGACAACCAGCGGTACGACAGGGAGTGAGGACGCAGACCGTGGTGGCCGAGCCGGACCGGTCCGAGGACCGTAAGCCTCCGTCGGACGAGGCACACAGCGCGTTCACCCCGCCGCTCGGGGTGGGACAGCCGCCGGTCCCCGAGGACGACCATCCGACGTCGGAGTTCGCGCTTCCCGACGGCACCACGACCGAGCCGCCCGCAGAGCCCGAGGGCTCCGCGTTCGACCTGCCGGGCGGGACCCGCCCCCAGCCGGGGGCGGGCGCGGGGGCGGGACTGAGCGGGAGCACGGCGTTCACACCGGCGCACGGGGTGCCGATGCTCGCGCTGAGCCGGGAGGCCCCCTGGCAGGACCGGATGCGGACGCTGCTGCGGATGCCGGTCGGGGACCGCCCCGTACCGGAGATTGTGCAGCGCCACGACGACCAGGGGCCCGCCGTCCCGCGCGTCCTCGACCTGACGCTGCGCATCGGCGAGCTGCTGCTCGCGGGCGGTGAGGGCGCCGAGGACGTCGAGGCCGCGATGTTCGCGGTCAGCCGGGCGTACGGGCTGGACCGCTGCGAGCCGACCGTCACCTTCACCCTGCTGTCGATCTCGCACCAGCCGTCGCTGGTGGAGGACCCGGTCACGGCGAGCAGGACCGTACGGCGGCGGGGCACCGACTACACCCGGCTGTCGGCCGTCTACACGCTCATCGACGACATCACCACCGAGGACACGGACACCACGCTGGAGGAGTCGTACCGGCGGCTCGCGGAGATCCGCCGCAACCGGCACCCGTACCCCGGCTGGGCACTGACCGTGGCGAGCGGGCTGCTGGCCGGTTCCGCCTCGGTCCTGGTCGGCGGCAGTGTGCTGGTGTTCGTGGTCGCGGCGCTCGGCGCGATGCTCGGCGACCGGCTGGCGTGGCTCTGCGCCGGGCGCGGGCTGCCGGAGTTCTACCAGTTCGTGGTGGCGGCGATGCCGCCCGCCGCGATGGGGGTGGCGCTGACCCTGCTCGGCCCGCACGTGCCCTGGGAGGGCCGCCCCTCGGCGGTGATCACCGGTGGTCTCTTCGCGCTGCTCCCGGGGCGGGCGCTGGTGGCCGGCGTCCAGGACGGGCTGACGGGGTACTACATCACGGCGGCGGCGCGGCTGCTGGAGGTCATGTACTTCTTCATCGCGATCGTCATCGGCGTCCTGCTCGTGCTCTATCTCGGCGTCCAGCTCCACGCCGAGCTGAACCCGGAGGCGGCGCTGCACGCCGACGTACGGCCGGTGGCACAGACCCTGGCGGCGGTGACGCTGAGTCTCGCCTTCGCGATCCTGCTCCAGCAGGAACGTTCCACCGTGCTGATGGTCTCGCTCAACGGCGGCGTCGCCTGGGTCGTGTACGCGGCGATGCACGACATCGGCCGGATCTCCCCGGTGGCCGCCACGGCGGTCGCGGCCGGGGTGGTGGGCCTGTTCGGACAGCTCTTCTCGCGCTACCAGTTCGCCTCGGCTCTGCCGTACGTCACGGCGGCGATCGGACCGCTGCTGCCGGGTTCCGCGACCTACTTCGGTCTGCTGGGCTTCGCGCAGAACGAACTGGACCGCGGGCTCGCCTCGCTCTCCAAGGCGGTGGCGCTGGCGCTGGCGATCGCGGTGGGGGTGAACCTCGGCGGGGAGATCTCGCGGCTGTTCCTCAAGGTGCCGGGCTCGGGCCGGGCGTCGAGCCGCCGCGCGGCCAAGCGGACGCGCGGCTTCTAGTACGAGGAGCGGCTGACGGACCGGCCGAGGACCGGCTAGCGGTGCTGTTCGACCGCCTCGACGAGCCGGGGGTCCACGGCCAGCGCGTGCAGCGTCTCCCACGGCAGGCCGCCCGTCACCTCGGGAGCACCCGCGCCCGACGGATAGCCCGTTCCGTCGAGGCCCCCGTCGGTCCCGTCGCCCCCGTCGCCCTGCGGATTCGCCGGGGTCGACCCGTCGGTGGCAGCCCGGCTCGGATCGTCCCGCGGTGACCGGGTGGCGTCGGAGGACTGCGGGGCGCCGCCCGCGAGGATCTGGACGGTCCAGCCGTCGGCGGTCAGCCGGGTGATCCCCATGGCAGGGGGGAGCCCGGGGGCGTCGACGTAGTAGGCGAGTACGTCACCGTCGGGGCTTCCCGGCCCGTTGGTCTTCCCTTTCCCGCTGTTCGGGTCGGCGGTGCCGGTGGTGCCGTCCGTGGCATCGGTGCCGTTCGGGTCGCTCTGTACCGGGCGGCAGTTCTTGACGGAGCCGTCCCATGGCGTGCCGACCGGGGTGCCACCGGCGGTCCGGCACGCGGCCGCCGTGTCGCGCGCCCCCGCCGCGTCGGCCGTCTCCGCGGTCCTGGTGACGGACACGTACATCCAAACCGCGTCCCCCTCCGGCCGGACCAGCCGGAGGTAGCCACCGGGAACCGGCGGCTCCCGCGGCGTCCACGTCTCCAGGGTGCCCAGGTCCCGTACGAGGGGCCGCAGCGACGCGAGCGGGGGGAACCGGCTCTCCCCCGCTCCCGAGGACCCCGACGCGGCGGGCTCCACGGGCCCGTGGAAGGAGCCCAGCAGCGAGGGCAGCGTGGCCGCTCCGCCCGCCAGGACCACCACGGCCGCCGCGGCGCCCAGCGCCGTACCGATCCGGCGCCGCCGCCTGAGCCGCCGCCCCCGGACGATCGCGCCCGGCACCAGATCCGGCATCGGCGGCTCCGCCCCGACGCTCAGCCGCTCCAGCGCCCGCACGACCTCGTTCTCGCTTGTCTCCCCGGTCATCCTCACCACTCCCCCGTCGTGTCGCCGGTACGGTGCGACGCCCCCGCCAGCGGTGTGTCGCCCAGGATGCGGCGCAGCGCGGCCAGGCCCCGGGAGGTCTGGCTCTTCACCGTCCCCGTCCCGCACCCCAGCGCCGCCGCGGTCTCCTCCACGCTCCGGTCCTCCCAGAATCTCAGCACCAGGACCGCCCGGCTGCGGGGCGGCACCTGGCGCAGCGCCGCCAGCAGCGTCATCCGCAGATCCGGGTCGTGCGCGGGGGCCACCACGTCGTACTCCCGCGCCGACGGACGCTCCCACCAGCGGCGCCGCCGGGTCTCGTCGACGAACGTCCGGTAGAGCACCGTACGGGCGTAGGCGTCCGGGGACTCCGTCCGGCTCACCCGGCGCCAGACGGCGTACAGCTTGGCCAGCGTGTGCTGCACCAGGTCCTCGGACAGGTGCCAGTCGCCGCACAGCAGGTACGCCGTCCGGCGCAGCTGGGCCTGGCGGCTGCGGGCGAACTCGTCGAACGTGACGCCCCGCTGCTCAAGGGTCAGAGACACCGGCCGTCACCATCACCGTCGGGCGGCGGGATAAGGGTCATGTCCTCCGGACGGGACGGGGTCCAGGAAGGGTTGTCAGGCCCGGCGAGAAATTTTCCGCCACGGAACGCCTCCCCCGGCACGGGCCCCTCCCTCCGTCCTCCGTGTGTGGCCCCTCCTCCTTGAACGGCCGTCAGGTGGCGCGCAGCGCGTCGACCGGCTCCATTCCGGCGGCCCGCAGCGACGGATAGAGCCCGGCGAGCAGTCCGACCAGCGCCCCGGCCACCGGAGCGCCCAGCGCCGGGGCCAGATCCAGCACCGGCGTCCACTCCTGGGCCGCCGCCACCGCGACCACCACCACGATCCCCAGCACCGAGCCGATCGTCCCACCGAGCAGTCCGATGGTCGTCGACTCCAGCAGGAACTGGCCGGCCACCTGGCGCCGGGACGCGCCCAGCGCGCGCCGCAGGCCGATCTCCCCGGTCCGTTCCATCACGGTCACCAGGGTCACGTTCGCGATGCCGATCGCCCCCACCACCAGCGAGACCAGCCCGAGCACCAGGAACATTCCGTCGACGTCGCCGCGCACCGCGCCGCGGGCCTTCGTCAGATCCGGTGGCGCGGTCACCGCGAGGGAGTCCTGGTGTCCGGGTGCCAGCGCGATCGGCGCCTGCCGGGCCACCTGTTCGGCCGCACCGAGCGAGGTGTTCACCAGCACCCGGGTGACCGTCGTCAGGTCCAGCCGCTCCGCGGCCGTCGTGGGCGGCAGGAGCACGGCGGTGGAGAGCCGCTCCTCCCGCCGTACGGAGCCGAGGATCCCGATCACGGTGTACGACTGGCCCTCGATGAAGACCGCCGGGGCACCGTCGACCCGCTGGACGCCGAGCAGCCGCGCCGCCTGGTCGCCGAGGACCGCGACCCGGTCGCGCCGGGTGATGTTGCCCTCGTCGTAGAAGCGCCCGGCGGTCATCCGGCCGCGCACGGCCGCCGGCAGCTCCGCCGAGGCGGCGACGACCGCGAGGCCCTGGCCGGAGACGCCTCCGGGCGACGTGATGTCGTTGGCCCTGACCTGGACGTTGGAGGTGGCGCTGGAGTCGGCGAGAGCGGCGGCGGACTCCACCCCGGCCAGCCGTCGCACCGCGTCGGTGCCCGACCACTCCACCAGCGGTACGGGGTCGGGCCCGGGCGGCGGGGGCGGCACCGTCACGGTGACCGAGGTCGCGGCCAGCGCGCTGAACCGGCCTTCGATCTGGTTGCCCGCCGTGGCCGCCACGCCGATGGTGATGACCAGTGTGGCGATCCCGAGAACGGTGCCCAGAGTGGTCAGCGCCGACCGTACGGGCCGGGCCAGCACCCCCGAGAGCGCCTCGGTCCACAGGTCACGCGGATCCATCCGGGGGCGTTCCGCCCGTGCCCGACCCCGGCGGGCGGCCCTCCGTACCGTGGTCACCCGGCCTCCCTCGTGAGGCGGCCGTCGGTGATCCGGACCCGTACCCCGGCCCGGCGGCTCACCTCCTCCTCGTGGGTGATCACCACCAGGGTCATCCCCTGCGCGCGCAGCTCGTCGAAGAGCTCCAGCACCGAGAGCGTGTTCTCGCTGTCCAGGTTCCCGGTCGGCTCGTCGCAGAGCAGCAGCGCCGGGTCGCTCATCAACGCGCGTGCCATGGCGACCCGCTGGCGCTCCCCGCCGGAGAGCCGGTCGGGCCGGAAGCCGACGCGGTGCCCGAGCCCCACCCGATCCAGCGCCTCACGGGCCCGCGCCCGGCGGCCGCGCCGGTCCCGCCCGGGGCGTGGCCTGCGGTAGGTCTCGGCGAGCATCACGTTCTCGTCCACGGTCCGGTACGGCAGGAGGTGGAACGCCTGGAAGACGAACCCGATCCGGCCGCCCCTCAGCGCCGTACGTTCGAGGTCGCCGAGGCCGGTGGTCTCCACGCCGTCCAGCCGGTACGAACCGGAGGTGGGCCGGTCCAGCAGCCCCAGCGTGTTGAGCAGGGTCGACTTGCCGGATCCGGACGGCCCGACGATCGACACATGCTCCCCGCGACGCACGGTCAGGTCGACTCCGCGCAGCGCGTACACGGGCGGGTCGGTGGGGAAGGAGCGTGTCACGCCGGTCAGTTCGACGACCGGATCGGGGTGCGCCGGCGGGGTGCCCGTCACGCGCCCACCACCACCAGATCGCCCTTCTTCAGCTCCCCGCCCCCACTCGGCGCCACCTCGACCAGCCCGTCCGCCGCGATGCCCACCGTGACGGGCACCTCCGTGACCCGGCCGGAGCGCTGTACCCGTACCCGGGCCTGACCGTCCGCCGAGGTGTGGACGGCCGCGACGGGGACGGCGAGGACCGTGCCCTTCGACGCGCCGACCTTGATGGTCGTCTTCACCGATCCGCCGGCGCGGTCGCCGAGCGCGCCGCCCGCGGGCACGGTGATCCGCAGCTGGACCGGAGCCGACGGATCGACCGGCTCGGCTTCCCCGCCCTGGTTCTGCTGCCCCTGACCTTGCCCCTGGCCTTGCCCCTGCTCCGGCCCTTGCTCCTGGTCCGGGTCCTCGTTCTTCGAGGACGTCCCGCCGTCTCCGGCTCCGTCGCCGACCGCTTCCAGCTTGCCCACCGCCTTCTTGCCGTCCGGGGTCTCCACCGCCACCGCGAGCCCGGGCCGCAGCAGTGGGGCGTCCGCCCCGGGGACGACCGCCCGGACCAGCAGCTCGGAGCTGGTGACCGTACCGATGTCCCCCGTCGCGGCGTCCCCGGAGCTCACCGCCGCCTTGTCGAGCCGGGCGGGCAGTTCCGGCAGGAAGACGACCTCCCCGGACGGGATCTTCGTGCCGTACGAGGCCTCGAAGTCGCTCAGCGCGCCGTTGGCGGCGTCCAGCGCCTCCTGCGCGGCCTTCCGTTCCAGCTTCCTGACCCGCTCGGTGGAGCCGCCGGTCCGCTCCCCTCCGACGCCCTCGGCCTCGCCGGAGTTGTCGCCGCCGCTGCCGTTGCCTTCCCCGCTGCTGCCGCCTTCGCCGCTGCCGCTGTTGAGCAGCGTCACCTGCGCGCCGGTCACCGCCTGCCGCAGCTCGGCGAGCCGCCGGCGGTCGGCCGCGGTCGGCCCGTGGGCCGGATACCCCTTGCTCTTGTACCAGCGGGTGACCGCCGAGGCCGTCCCCGACCGGTAGGTGCCGCTGACCGCCCCCGGCTCGAAGCCGATCCGCCGCAGCGCCTGCTGAAGCTGGGTCACGTCGTCGCCGGTGGTACCCGGTGCGATCGTGCGGTACATCGGGACGGTCCCCTTCAGGACGAGTACGGGACGGCCGCTCACCGCCATCAGTACGTCGCCCTCCTTGAGCACCGTCCCGGCGACGGGCGCCTTGGTGACGCGCTGCTCGGTGCCCTCCTCCTCGGGGCCGCCCGCGGAGCCGACCGGGCCCGCCAGCCTGAGGGGCCGGGGCGAGCCGTACTCCAGCGAGCCCGACGCCACCACGGTCGCGGTGAGGGGACGCTCCTCGACGGCCACGGTCACCGGCCCCGCCGCCGGGGGCTTGTGGGCGGCGGCCACATCGGCGGGCGACCGTACCTGCGTACCGGCGAACCAGCCGCCCGCGCCGACCAGGACGACCACCCCGATGAGCGCTCCCAGCTTCCTGCGGTTGGCGGCGCCCGCCTCCGTACGTACGGAACCGTCCGCCCTGCCCCGGCGCCCGTGCCCGGCGCTCACCCCCGCCCCTCGGAGTGGGGGTTCGCCTTGAGCTTGGGGAAGTAGGCCGCCCGGAACTTCCTGCCGCACTTCAGGTCCTGCATGGCGGCGTCGACCTCCTCGGCGAAGAGGGACTTCAGCCGGTCCGCGGCCAGACCGGCCGTGCCGTCGGCGGGCATCCTGGCGCTGAGACCGAACTTGACCGTGTCGACGATGCCGGTCGGCTGGGTGGTCTCGGGCCTCAGCCCCTCCCCGGTCAGGCAGGAGGCGTACGCCTGCGCGAGCCCGACCAGCTCGGGGTCGCCGTTGAGCCGCTGCCCCGCGCGCGTGTTCTCCTCGTCCTTGGCGTTCTGCTCCTCGGTGAGCTCGGCTGCGCTCTTCTCCGGCCCGTACACGGCCGTGTCGGCCTCCTTCGTACAGCCGGTCTCCTCGGGCGGGGTCGTGTCGCCGGCGGCCAGGGCGCCGGGCTGACCCAGCGCCTTGAAGTAGGCGCTCTCCTGCGCGGGGGTGAGCGTGGCGCGGTAGGCGCTGTTGGGGTTGGCCAGCTTCTTCTCCTCGGCCGCGCTGTTCGGGGCCTGGGGGTCGTCGGGGTAGACGGCGCCCGCGTAGAGGCCGAAGCCGTACTTCTGCCGGTACTGCCTGGCCAGCTCGTAGTCGCGCCCGTCGAGCGCCTTCGAGGACTCGGACTCGTCCAGGACGTACGGGGTGTAGGTGAAGCCCTGCTTCTTCATGCAGGCCGCGACGGCGTTCTCGACGAGGTACCGCTGCTTGGTCTCCTGGTCGGCGCCCGCGGGGACGGCGAGTTCACCGCTGCCCGACCCGGAGGACGCGTCGGCGCCGGTGCTGGCGGTGGCGCCGGAACGGGACCCGGAAGCGGAGCTCGCGGAGTCGGCGCCCGCACCGCCGCAGGCGGCGAGGAGGGGCAGCAGGCCGACCGCCAGGACGGTGACCGCGAAGGACCGCGTTTTCTCTGTCATGCCGGGTAGAGCGCATCGACCCGGCCGGTGGGTTGTCAGGCTCCCCGGAAAAACCTGGGCGGCCCTTCCCGTCCGGACACGACAGAGCCCCGGCCCCAGCCCCGTGCGGAGCTGGGGCCGGGGCCCGGTGGAGGTGTGTCAGTGCCTGCCGTGCCGGCCGTGCGGGTCGCCGGGGCCGTCGGGCGCGTCGTCGGGCGCGCCGGGCCCCCGGTGCTGGTGGGGTGTCTGGTACGGGCCGGGATCCTGATACGCCCCGGGGGCGGCCTGGTAGGGGCCGGGGGCCGGATAGCCGCCCTGCTGACCTTGCTGACCTTGCTGGCCCTGCTGTCCTTGCTGGTACGGGTTGGGGTTCTGGTGCATCTGCGGGTTCTGCGTGTTCTGGGCGTTCGGGTACCCGCCGGGGCCCTGATATCCGCCCTGCTGCTCCTGGTAGCCGCCGGGCGTCTGGTACGGGTGGGGGTTCTGCTGAGCGCCGGGGGTCTGGTACCCGCCAGGGGTCTGGTACGGGCCGGGCGCCTGGCCGTAGCCGCCCTGGGCCTGGTAGCCGCCGGCGGGCTGATACGCGCCGGGAGCCTGCTGACCGTAACCACCCGGCTCCTGTGCCGGAGCCTGGGTCTGCGGCGCGCCACCCGCGCCACCCGGGCCGCTCGGGCGCTCGGCGCCGGAAATCTTCGGGAACCGCATCGTCTCCGCGCCGGGCGTACCGGGGGCGGGGGCGCCGTACCCCTGCATGGCCTCGGTGCCGGGGCCGACCAGGCCGTCGTCGACCGCGGGCTCCTGGCCCGCCGACTTCTTGGAGTGCGAGCGTGCGCGCAGGACCTCGATCACGATCGGCAGCACCGAGATCACCACGATCAGGATGAGGATCATCTCGATGTTCTCGTGCACGAAGTCGATCTTGCCGAGCGCCGCGCCCAGCAGCGTGACGCCCGCGCCCCAGAGTATGCCGCCGATGATGTTGAAGGTGATGAACGAGCGGTAGTTCATCCGGCTCACACCGGCGATGATCGGCGTGAACGTACGCACGACGGGCACGAAGCGGGCCAGGACCAGCGACTTGGGGCCGTACTTCTCGAAGAAGTCGTGCGCCTTCTCGACGTTCTCCTGCTTGAAGAGCTTGGAGTCGGGACGCTTGAAGAGCGCGGGGCCGACCTTCCGGCCGAAGAGATACCCGACCTGGTCACCGGCGATCGCCGCGAGCACGATCAGCAAGCAGACCAGCCAGAGGGGCGTCTTCAGGGTGCCGGCCGTGACCAGCAGGCCCGTGGTGAAGAGCAGCGAGTCACCCGGCAGGAAGAAGCCGATGAGAAGACCGGACTCGGCGAAGACGATGACCAGGACACCGATCAGCCCGAAGGTCCCGATCAGATAGTCCGGGTCCAGCCAGCTTGGTCCGAGCGCAAGGGTGGTCACGGGTTCCGGACTCCTGAGTCTTTGGTCGGTCGATCGGCGATTCGGCATGGTCGGCCGCGCACAAGCTATCAACGGCCGGCCGCTCCCCCGGGTTCCACCCAGCGTCCAGCAAATGCGCTCGGGATGCACACCGGGCAGACGGGTACAAAGCTGTGCGTGACACGGCCCGTACGGGGTCCGGCAAGGGACGCCGGAGCCGGTCGGGAGGCACCGGAGGCAGCGGAGGTGGGCGCGTGGCCGATGACGCGGCGCCCGACGCCCCCGCTCCCGACCCCGCTCCAGGCCCGGCCTCCGGCCCGGTTCCCGCCTCGCTCTCCGCCCGCGCCCTGCTGCCCCTGGTCGTGCCTTCCCTGGTGGTCGGGGTGGTCGCCGCGCTGGTGCTGCTGGGCGTGAGCGCGCTCGCGGGGCAGCTGGAGGGCGTCCTCTGGGGGACGCTGCCCGACGCCCTCGGCATCGGGCGCTACTCGGCGCTCTGGATGATCGTGATGCTCACGGCCGTCGGACTGGCGGTGGGCGTCGTCGTACGGCAGGTGTACGGGCACGCCGGGCCCGACCCGGCGACCACCGGGCTGGTCGACGCGCCGCTGGCCCCCGGGGTCCTGCCGGGGCTGCTGGTCGTCACGGTGCTCGCGCTGGCCGGCGGGGTCAGCCTCGGCCCGGAGAACCCGATCACCGCCACCAACATCGCCCTCGCGTACTGGCTCGGCCGCAAGGCCGCGCCGCGTGCCCCGGCCGCGCTCTGGGTCTCGCTCGGCGCGGCGGGCACGATCGGGGCGCTCTTCGGCACCCCGGTGGCCGCCGCGCTGATCCTCACCGAGACGCTCGCCGCGCGGCCGGGCCCCGGCTCGCTGTGGGACAAGCTGTTCGGCCCGCTGGTCGCGGCCGGTGCGGGCGGGCTGACCACCGTACTGATCGCGCGCCCGACCTTCGACCTGAACCTGCCGCCGTACCCCGGCACCCACTGGAGCGACCTGCTGGCCGCCCTGGTGATCACCCCGCTCGCCGCGGCGCTGGGCATGGCGGCGGTGTGGGTCTTCCCGTACGTCCACGCCCTCTTCCGGCGGATCGGGCGCCCGGTGTTCGCCCTGACCGCGGGCGGGCTGGCGCTGGGGCTGCTGGGGGCGCTCGGCGGCCGGCTCACGCTCTTCAAGGGCCTCGACGAGGTGAAGACCCTGGCGAGCGACCCCGACGGCTGGTCGGCCGGATCGTTCGCGCTGATGACGGTGGTGAAGCTGGCCGCCCTGGTCACCGCCGCGGCCTGCGGCTTCCGGGGCGGCCGGATCTTCCCCTCGATCTTCGTCGGGGTCGCGTTCGGTCTGTGCGCGCACGCCCTCGTCCCGGCCGTCAACCTCACCGTGGGGGTCGTCAGCGGCGTGCTCGGCATCCTGCTCGCCCTCACCCGGCAGGGGTGGCTCAGCCTGTTCACGGCGGCGGTCCTCGTCTCCGACACCGCCGTGCTGCCGCTGCTCTGCGTGGCCGTGCTGCCCGCCTGGCTGCTCGTCACGGGACGTGCCCAGATGCAGCTCCACGAGGACGGGACGCCGTTGCGGTGACCGGCGGACCGGCCCGGTCCGCCGACAGGCGGCGTACGGCCCCCGTCCGTATTCTCGCGAAGGGGGCCGTACGCACGTACCCACCCCCACACCCCGAGGAGATCCGCCGATGCCACTCCACCGAGGCGCGGACAGGGCAGCCGACGTACCCGAGAAGGAACTCGCCGAGCTGCGGCGGCTGTCGCTCAACCCGTTCTACGGGGAGGCGGATCCCGTCAGCGAGATGACCTCGGCGCCGCCCACCCACCGGCTGCCCGAGGGGCCGACCCCGCCGCACACGGCCTATCAGCTCGTCCACGACGAGCTGATGCTCGACGGCAACTCGCGGCTCAACCTGGCGACCTTCGTCACCACCTGGATGGAGCCGCAGGCCGCGGTGCTGATGTCGGAGTGCCGGGACAAGAACATGATCGACAAGGACGAGTACCCGCGCACCGCCGAACTGGAGCGGCGCTGCGTCGCGATGCTCGCCGATCTGTGGAACGCCCCGGACCCGGCGGCCTCCGTCGGCTGCTCGACCACCGGGTCGAGCGAGGCGTGCATGCTCGCCGGGCTGGCGCTCAAGCGCCGCTGGGCCGGGCGGAACGCGGCACGCTATCCGGCGACCGCCCGGCCCAATCTGGTCATGGGTGTCAACGTCCAGGTCTGCTGGGAGAAGTTCTGCACCTTCTGGGAGGTCGAGGCGCGGCTGGTGCCGATGGAGGGCGACCGCTTCCACCTCGATCCGCAGGCCGCCACCGACCTCTGCGACGAGGACACCATCGGCGTCGTGGCCGTCCTGGGCTCCACCTTCGACGGCTCGTACGAACCGGTCGCCGAGCTGTGCGCCGCGCTGGACGCGCTCCAGGAGCGTACGGGGCTCGACATCCCCGTCCATGTCGACGGGGCGTCGGGCGCGATGATCGCGCCCTTCCTCGACGAGGACCTGGTCTGGGACTTCCGGCTGCCGCGGGTCTCCTCCATCAACACCTCTGGGCACAAGTACGGCCTGGTCTACCCGGGTGTCGGCTGGGCGCTGTGGCGTTCGTCCGCCGAACTCCCCGAGGAACTGGTCTTCCGCGTCAACTACCTGGGCGGTGACATGCCCACCTTCGCGCTGAACTTCTCCCGGCCGGGCGCGCAGGTCGTCGCGCAGTACTACACCTTTCTGCGGCTGGGCAAGGACGGCTACCGCGCCGTCCAGCAGACCGCGCGGTCCATCGCCACCAGCCTCGCCGCGCGCATCGAGCGGCTGGGCGACTTCCAGTTGCTCACCCGGGGGGACCAACTGCCCGTGTTCGCCTTCACCACCGCTCCCGACGTGAAGAACTTCGATGTCTTCGACGTCTCGCGGCGGCTGCGCGAACACGGCTGGCTGGTTCCCGCGTACACCTTCCCCGCCCACCGCGAGGACCTTTCCGTGCTGCGCGTGGTCTGCCGCAACGGCTTCTCCGCGGACCTGGCCGCGCTGCTGGTGGCCGATCTGAAGCGGATCCTGCCGGAACTGCGCGCGCAGGAACGGCCGCTGGACCGCGACAGATCGGCCGCCACCGCCTTCCACCACTGACGGTCCGGGTACGGGGCGGCCGGCCGCCGGCCGCCCCGCGCCCGGCGCACGTTCAGCGGCTCAGCCGGCCGAATCTCCGTACCGCGAGCGGGAAGAAGACCGCGAGCAGCACCACCGGCCACAGGACCGCCAGCGCCCCCGCGTGCTCCGCCGCCCAGGAGCCGGTCGCGGCGGCCGCTCCTCCGTCCGGGGCGCCGAACAGTCCCCGTACCGCCGTGGCCGTCGCCGACATCGGGTTCCACTCCACCATCGCGCCCAGCCAGCCCGGCATCGACTCCGGCGTAGCGATCGCGTTGGAGAGGAAGCCGATCGGCCAGACCAGGATCTGCACCGCCTGCACCATCTCGGGGCGGCCCGCCACCAGGGCGAGCTGGATGCCGATCCACAGCATTGCGAACCGGAACAGGAGCAGCAGTCCGACGGCGGCCAGGAAGTCCACGGGGCCGCCGTGCCAGCGCCAGCCGATCGCGTACCCGACCCCGATCAGCATGCCCAGGCCGAGCGCCGACTGGAGCATGTCCGCGACGCTCCGGCCCACCAGGACCGCCGAGGACGCCATCGGCATCGAGCGGAACCGGTCCACCACGCCCTTGTTGAGGTCCTGGGTGACGGCCAGCATCGTCGATTCGAGACCGAAGGCCATGGTCAGGGCGAGCATGCCGGGCACGAGGAACGCGACGTACTCCCCCTCGATCCCGCGTCCGCCGCCGATCAGGAAGCCGAACATCAGCAGCAGCATCACCGGGAAGACCAGCCCGACGACAACCTGGACCGGCCGGCGCGCCCAGCGGGCGAGTTCGCGCCGGGTCATGGTCCAGGAGTCGGCGAGCGCCCAGCCGAGCCCACCGCCCCCAGCGGCCCCGGGGCCCTTCGCGGACACCGCCTCAGGGGTCACCGCACTCATGCCCGCACCCCCGTCCGCGCCGCCCGCTCCCGCTCCTGCTCCTGCTCCTGCTCCGACGGACCCCGCGCCCCGTCGTCCTCACCGGTCAGCCTGAGGAAGACCTCGTCCAGCGTGGGCCTGCGCAGCGCGATGTCCTCCGCCTCGACGCCCTCCGCGTGCAGGGCCCGTACGGTCGCGGTGAGCGCGGCCGTACGGTCGGCGACGGGGGCGCTCAGCAGCCTCCGGTCGGCGTCCGTACGGACCGACGCCGTGCCGGCCGTACGGGCCAGCAGCCGCGCCCCGTCCGCGAGCCGGTCCGCGTCCCGCAGGACGACATCGATCCGGTCCCCGCCGATCCTGGCCTTCAGCTCGTCCGTCGTGCCCTCCTCGACGACCCGGCCGTGATCCACCAGCGAGATCCGGTCGGCGAGCTGATCGGCCTCCTCCAGGTACTGCGTCGTGAGCAGTACGGTCGTCCCGCCGCCGACCAGCGAGCGCACCGCGCTCCACACCTCCGCCCGGCCGCGCGGGTCGAGCCCGGTCGTCGGCTCGTCGAGGAAGAGCACCTCCGGCTCGGTGATCAGGGACGCGGCCAGGTCGAGCCGGCGCCGCATCCCTCCGCTGTACTCCTCGACCGCCTTGCGCCCGGTCTCCCGCAGCCCGAAACGCGCCAGCAGCTCATCGGCGCGCGCCCCCGCGCGCCGGGCGCCGAGGTGGTACAGGCGGCCGAACATCTCCAGGTTCTGCCGCCCGCTCAGGTCCTCGTCCAGCGCCGCGTGCTGGCCGAGCAGCCCGATCCGGCGCCGTACCTCGCGCCCCCGTGTCCGCACGTCGTGGCCCGCGACCCGGACCACTCCCTCGTCGGGCCGCAGCAGCGTGCTCAGCACGCGTACGGCCGTGGTCTTGCCCGCGCCGTTCGGGCCGAGCACTCCGTGCACCGTCCCGCGCCGCACGCGCAGGTCGAACCCGTCGAGGGCGCGCTTCGCGCCGTAGCGCTTCCGCACCCCTTCCGCGACGATCACGTCCGTCCCGCCCGCCATGCCGCCCGTTGCATCGGTCAATGCCGTTCGCCTCCAGCCGCTCACCCGTTACGCGCCACTCAGGGCAGGTAATCAAACTTGACTACACCCACCGAAGGGAAGGTAACCCCGGCCCCCTCATTAGTCAAACTTGATTAGAGAAGGTCGCCCTCATCGGGGATCCCCGTCGCGTACGGGTTCTCCTCGCCCTTCCTCAGCACGCCGACGAACGGCGCGCCCTCCCCCGCGAAGGAGTACGCGCCCCCCTCGATCCGCTTGATCAGGCCGCGTGTCCACTCCGCGCCCGAGTCCGCCGAGTGGACCCAGAAGTTCATGATCTCGCCGATGTGGCCGAGCTGCTCGGGGCCGTCCTCCGGGACATAGGTCTCCGTCACCGCCGCGCGCCACGCCTCGATCGCGCGGACCCGCTCCCTCAGCAGCTCGACCACCTCGGCGCGCGGCAGGTCGAGCATGCAGCCGAGCCCGGCGGACAGGACGTCCATCTTCTGGTCGTACGTGGTCAGCGCGGCGCGCAGCAGCCTGAAGTACTCCGCGTCGCCGGCGTCCGTGATCTCGTACTCGGTCCTGGGCGGACCGCCCGCCGTGCTCGGCGCGACCTCGTGCGCCAGCAGGCTGCCCTGCTTCGCCAGTTGCTTCAGCGCGTGGTAGATCGAGCCGGGCTTGGCGTTGGACCACTCGTGGGCGCCCCAGTACTCCAGGTCGTTGCGGATCTGGTAGCCGTGGGCCCGCCCGTGCTGGCGGACCGCGGCGAGCACGAGCAAACGGATCGCTGACATGGGGCCAGGTTATGACGCCCCCACGGCGGCCCCGGGCGCGGCTCAGCCCTCCCGGCTCTCTCCGTGTTCCAGCGCGACCAGCTCGAACGCGGTCTTCCCGTCGAGCGTCTCCCGGATGATGTCCGCGTGGCCCGCGTGCCGGGACATCTCCGTGATCAGCCGCAGCAGCAGCCAGCGCATCGACACCCGCTCGTCCGGCGGGAACCAGGGGTCATTGGGGAGCGGGAACGTCTCGTCCAGGGTGTCGAGACCCCGGATGAACTCCTCCGTCTCCCCCGCGACCCGCCGCCAGTACGCCAGCCGGCCCTCGACCGTCTCGTCGCCGACGAGCCGGAAACTGTCCAACCAGGCGTCCCGCGTCATCGGCACCTCCGGCGCGACCTGCCGGGCCCGCGCGAGCCAGCTCTGCTCGACCTCGGACACGTGCTTCAGGATCCCGGAGAGCGACAGCTCGCTCGCGCTCGGCGCCTCGGCCGCCCGCTTGTCGTCGAGGCCGAGCAGCGCCCTGCGGATGCCGCCGCGCTCGGCCTCCAGGAAGGCCAGGAGCGCCCCGCGCTCGTCGCCGGGATTCTCCGCGTTCACATGGGTGACCATGGGGTGCCGCCTCTCGTCGTACGGTGCTGTGCCGGTCCGTCCGTCCCGGACCGGCACGTACGACGCTACGAGGCATGGAGGACAGCTCCTGTCCTCGATGACACGCGACGCGGGAAGTTCAGAGAGGGAACTCCGTGCGGCCGTGCTGCACCGAGATCCACTTCAGGGTGGTGAACGCCTCCACCGTGGAGTCCCCGTTGAGCCTGCCGAGTCCCGAGGACTTCTCCCCGCCGAAGGCCACCATCGGATCGTCCTGCACGGTCGCGCCGTTGACGTGCATCATCCCCGTGACGATGCGCTGCGCGAACGAGACACCCCGCTCGACGTTGGCCGTGTGCACGGCGCCGCTCAGCCCGTACGGGGTGTTGTTGGCGATCCGTACGGCCTCCTCCTCGCCGTCGAACGGGATGAGTACCGCCACCGGCCCGAAGATCTCCTGGCGCAGCAGCGACGAGTCCTCCGGCAGCCCGGTCAGCACCGTCGGCTCCACGAGATTGCCCCGCGTCCGCCCCCGTACGAGCGCCGTCGCGCCCTCCGCGAGCGCCTGGTCCACCAGCGCCGTCAGGGCGTCCGCCTGGAAGGTGTTGATGACCGGGCCGATCTGGGTCTCGGGATCGCGCGGGTCGCCGGTCCTGAGCGCCGCCACCCGGGCCACGAACTTCTCCGTGAACGCCCGCTCGACGCTCCGGTCCACGAGGATCCGGTTGGCGGCCATGCAGACCTGGCCCTGGTACGAGAACCTGCTGGCGACCGCCGCGTCCACCGCGTAGTCGAGACCCTCGTCGTCCAGGTCGTCGAGGACCACGAGGGCGCTGTTGCCGCTCAGTTCCAGCACGGTCCGCTTGAAGTGGCCGGCCGCGACGGCGCTGACATGCCGGCCCACCCGGTCCGAGCCCGCGAACGAGATCACCTTCGGGACGGGGTGCTCGATCAGCGCGTCGCCGATCTCCGCGATGTCCGTGACGACGACGTTGAGCAGCCCGGCCGGCAGCTCCGCGTCCTCGAAGAGCTTGGCCACCAGGCCGCCCCCGGTGACCGGCGCGTTCTGGTTCGGCTTGATCACGACGGCGTTGCCGAGCGCCAGCGCGGGCGCCACCGACCTGATCGTTATCAGGAAGGGGAAGTTGAAGGGGCTGATCACACCGACGACACCCACCGGCAGCCGGTAGACGCGGTTCTCCCGGCCGTCGACCGGGGACGGCAGGATCCGGCCCTCCGGGCGCAGCGAGAGCTGTATGGCCTCGCGCAGGAACTCGCGCGCCGCGCCGACCTCGTACCGCGCCTTGAGCCGGGTGCCGCCCAGCTCGTCGACGATCGCCTCGACGATGTCGTCCTCGCGCTCCTCGACCAGTCTGAGCACCCGCTCGAAGACCGGCCTGCGCTGGTACGGGTTGGTGGCGGCCCACAGGCGCTGCGCGCGCTCGGCGGCGCGGTACGCCTCGTCGACCTCCAGGGACGTCGCGACCGTGATGGCCGCGAGCTTCTCGCCGTTGTACGGGTTGAAGTCGATGATGTCCCACGAGCCGCTGCCGGTCCGCCACTCGCCGTCGATGTACTGGTGGGCCAGGTCGGTGAAGTAGGACATGCGATCCCTTACGGTGCGATCCCTTACGGCAGGCGCGAACTCCTGATGTGATGTCATCGTACTGATGTATTCAGATCAGTTGGAGCAGTCCGCGAAGGACATCGCGGCTCTCTTCCGGCCCCGGGCTGTCGGCCTGTAGCCGCTCCATCACGCGTTCGTACTGAGCCACCTCCTCGCCCTTGTCCAGATAGAGCGCGCTGGTGAGCTGTTCCAGGAAGACGACGTCGGAGAGATCGGACTCCGGGAAGCTCAGCATGGTGAAGGCGCCGCTCTCGCCGGCGTGACCGCCGAAGCTGAACGGCATCACCTGGAGCGTGATGTTCGGCTGCTCGGAGATCTCGATGAGGTGCTTGAGCTGTCCCTGCATGACGGCGCGGTCGCCGTAGGGCCGTCTCAGCGCCGCCTCGTCGAGCACGGCGTGGAAGCGGGGCGCCCGCTCGGAGACGAGGGCCTTCTGCCGCTCCAGCCGCAGGGCCACCCGGCGCTCGACCTCGGCGCAGGGCGCGTCCGGCTGGCCGCGGGTGACGACGGCGTGCGCGTACGCCTCGGTCTGGAGCAGCCCGTGCACGAACTGCACCTCGTAGATGCGGATGAGGGAGGCGGCGCCTTCGAGACCGATGTACGTCTGGAACCAGCCGGGCAGCACATCGCCGAAGCTGTGCCACCATCCCGCGACATTGGCCTCCCGGGCGAGGCCGAGAAGGGCCGCGCGCTCGCCCTCTTCGGCGACCCCGTAGAGAGTCAGCAGGTCCTCGATGTCCCTGGCCTTGAAGCTCACCCGTCCCAACTCCATACGGCTGATCTTGGACTCGGATGCACGGATCGAGTAGCCCGCGGCCTCACGTGTGATGCCGCGCGATTCGCGCAGCCGTCTCAGTTGTGAGCCCAGCAGGATGCGCCGCACCACGGAACCGCCCGATTCGGCTGCGGTCACGTCTCCAACCCTCCCCATCGCATGTGGTTCTGCTCGGAGCACCCCCGGAACTCCAAGTGCCGGATTCTGCCATCAAAACGCTTCGCCCCGTACTCATTCGATTACTGAAATAAGAAGGCTTTGCGGAGAGGGCGAAACTGGTCACAGGAAGAAATGAGCCATAACCGTCATGTTAGGGGTGAAGCTGGGCACGTGCACGTGCATCTGCTCTTGCATCTGTCGTACGCATTCGGAACCATGGGCCCCGCGCACCTGCGTGCTGGATCGTGTTTGACGCGTTGTGCCGCTGAACCACCCGCAGTATCGCTACGGCCGCGAACCCCGGGAGTGCTCGCATGGGGATGAATGGATCGACCATGCTGGAGCCCTTGAGGCAAGGGCTCCCCCCGATCGATCCCGCAGGAGCGGCCGGCACGGCCTCGTGCGCCCTGCCCGCCCGGTACGAGGCGGTGCGCGGGGCCCGGCAGTTCACCCGGACCACACTCTCCCAGTGGGAGCTGAGCGAGCGGTTCGACGACGTCGCCCTGGTCGTCTCCGAACTGGTCACGAACGCGCTGCGGCACGCACTGCCCGCCGACACCCCGCGCGAGCCGCACGAGCCCCCCGTACGCCTGCATCTGATGCGGTGGTCGTCGCGGCTGGTGTGCGCGGTACGGGACCCCAGCCTCATGAGCCCCGCGACACGGGACGCGGACGAGGACTGCGCGGCGGAGTCCGGGCGGGGGCTCTTCCTGGTGGAGTCGTTCAGCGACACGTGGGGGTGGCACCCGCTGGCCGGGTCGCTGCACGGCAAGGTGGTCTGGGCCCTGTTCCAGCTACCGGCCGACCGGGCCTGACGTGGGCCTGGGGCCGGACCGGCCGATCCCATTGGCCGAAAACCATCGCCGATAAGTCAGATCCCATGATCAAAATACCGGATGGTCTAGACCTGACCCTCGATTATTCGGCCATACTGCAACAGAAAATGGCGCGTTCTGATCGCACCGATGCGCGACGAGCCGCCGACCGAAGGTGCAACCGTCGGTAACAGGCCATGGGGGCCAGGGGCCCTCAGGCGCCCGCCACGAGATGGTCGAACTCGCCCGCCTTGACGCCGATGAGCATCGACTCGATCTCGGCGAGCGTGTAGACGAGCGCGGGTCCGTCAGGGTGGCGTGAGTTGCGTACCGCCACCTCGCCGCTCGGCAGCTTCGCGAACTCCACGCAGGATCCCTGGGAGTTGCTGTGCCTGCTCTTCTGCCAGACGACTCCGTGAAGCTCTGTGGCCGTTATGCCGTTGTACACGTGGTGCACAGGTCGCTCCCCGAGTTGCAAGGTGCAGGTGTCAACTGTCTCGGATCATAGCTGTGTTTCATGTGCCGATGCATGAGCAGATGCACGTGCACGCGGGGTGGCCCCTCGGTTACAGATGCCCTCGTGAACACCCGCGCCCGCGTGCGGAGACGTACATCCCCCTTCTATGGAGAGAGACGCGAAACAGGGCCGTAAGGATCCCTCTTCCTGCCCAGTCTCCAGGTATTGGTCCAGTCCGCCGCACCAGGGCCACCTCTGACACCGGCTACCCCGGTCCGTACCGAAGACTCCAGGAGTCGCACAGCCGCTCGATCCCGTCCCGGTCCGGGGCGGACGCCGCACACACGGGATTCCTGCGCGGGGTGCGCAAGTCGCCCTGGTAGCTTGGCGCGGTCTGCTACCGACTAGGGGGACATGAACGTGCACCAGCTCGTACGAACCGGCGCCGCTGCGGCCGGGCTCGTCGTCGCACTCGCGCTCACGGGGTGCGGCAGTGACAGTGACAAGGGCGACTCGGACAAGGAGACCGGCGCCACCGCGCCGAGCGACAGTGGATCGAGTCCCGCCTCCGGCTCGGGCTCGGACGCGGACGCCGCGAGTGTCGAGGGAACGTGGGCCGGCCTGACCGACGGCAAGTCGGTGGCGCTGGCCGTCGCCTCCGGGAAGGTCGCGCTCGTCGCCGCCGAACACGTCTGCCAGGGCGCGGTGGAGGAGATGAGCGGTGCGCCGATGTTCGCGCTGAAGTGCGGCGACGGCGACACCGAGCGCACGATGGGCTCGATCGAGTCCAACGACGGCAAGACGCTGGTCATCTCCTGGACCGGTGGCACGAAGGACACGTTGAAGAAGACGGCGTCCGACGCGCTGCCCACCAACCTGCCGACCGACCTCCCGTCGGGTCTGCCGACCGAGCTTCCGACCGGCTGACGGCACACCGGCCGCGGGCAGTTGGCCGGGACGGCCGCCGGATCAGGCCGACGGGCCCTGCTCCGGCGCTCGGGCCGCGGATCCCCCAGGGGACCGCGGCCCGCCGCTGTCCCCCTCCAGGGCCGCCGACAGTTCCTCCAGCGCTTCGAGCAGCCGGCCGGCCGCGCCCCGTACGACCTGGTCGGGTACGCCCTCACCGTCCCAGCGCGCCAGCTCGTCGCGGAGCGTGTCCCAGCGCGGAACCCGCCCTTCCCGTACGGCCTTCGCGCCCGCTTCCGTGGTCTCCCGCAGCACCTCGGCGAGCCCGGCGGCCGCCGGTACGGGCGTGACGCCGCGCCCCGGAAGGTGCGCCTCCATCAGCATGGCGACCCGCGCGAACTGGGCGAGGGCGTACTCCGCCCGGTCGGCCGTGGTGCGCGACAGGCCCCGGTGCCGCACCGGTTCGTGCGCGGCCCGCTCCTCGGACGTGTGCCAGGCGACCCGCGCCGTACGCGTCGCGAGGAGGGTCTCGCGCACCTCGCGCCCTTCGGGTCCCCCGCGGTCGCCGGGCCGGGCGTAGTGGCCGACGACCGCCGCGGCGTACCGCCCGTCCGTGAGCAGCCAGTCGGCGAGGCGGGCGCGCAGCCGCGGGGTCTCCCAGGCGGGGAAGACCGCGTACGCGATCATCGCGAGCAGCCCGCCGAGGAAGGTGAGCAGGGCCCGTTCCCGTACGGTCTGCGAGACGCCGGCCCCCGCCATGCCGAGCAGGAAGACGACATAGGCGGAGACGAAGACCTGGCTGATCGCGTAGCCCGTGCGCAGCAGCAGATACATCAGGCCGGCGCTGACGACGGCGAACGCGGCGGAGACGTAACCGCCCGGATGGGCCGCCTGGACGATGCCGGTGGCCAGCGCGACGCCGACGAGGGTGCCGCCGAAGCGGGCCACGGAACGCCCGTACGTCTGGGCGAAGTCGGGGCGCATCACCATGACGACGGTCATGGGCGCCCAGTAGCCGTGCCCGAGCGGCAACGCGGCGCCGAGGACGTCCCCCGCACAGGTGACGGCCGTGACGCGCACCGCGTGACGCAGGATCGGCGAGTCGCGGTGCAGCTCGCCCCGTATGTCGCGCAGGACGAGCGGGAGGAGCCGCAGCAGCCCGGGGCGGTCGCGGTACGCGGTGACGTGGTCGCCGCCGCCGGAATCCGGGCCGGGCTCCGCGCCCGGAACCGCGCCCCGGGGCGCGGGAGGTGCGGCAGGTGAGGTCGGTTCCACGGCGACGACGTCGGTCTCGACCACGTCGTGGAGCAGGTCGAGCAGCGGGACCAGCCGGGCGGCGGCGCGCCGTGCCGGGCCCGTGAGCAGCGCCTCGGTGTCGGGGCTGCGCAGAGCGGCGACCGCGGCGGGCGCGAGATGGACCGGCGTGCCGTGGCGTACGGCGCGCGCGGTGGAGTCCAGTACGGAACCGGTCGCGGCGAGGAGTTCCCGCACCCGGTCCCGCTCCGGGCCCTCGGCCGCGCCGCCCACCTCCGGATCGGCGAGCGAGGCGAGTACGGGCCTGATCCGCTCGGCGAGCCCGCGGGCGCCGTGCAGTTCGGCCGGGCGCCGGCGCGCCTGCCAGGCGGTGACGGCGGCGGCGCTGCGCGCCGTCATCAGGGGTTCCGGGTCGAACGGGGCGGTCGGGTCCTGGCGCAGCCGGCGGGCGTAGTCGCCCAGCGCGGCGAGGGCGTCGGCGAGCGCGTCGCGCTGGAGTCCCCAGGGTCTGACGGGGAAGAGCACGATCATTCCGGCCTGGACGAGACCGCCGGCGGCGATCACGGCCGCGTGGCCCGCCGCGGTCGCGACGGAGGTCGGCAGCGTGACCGTCACCAGCATGATCGCGACATTGGAGGACGCGATGACCCCGGCGGTCGGCCCGGCCGTCCAGGCGAGCCCGGCGAGAAAGGTCCAGAGCGCGAGCAGGACGAGGAACAGCCCGGAGTGGGCACCGGTGAGATAGCCGAGGAACGTGCTGACGCCGAGACTCGCCCCGGAGGCGAGCGCGAGCACCGGCCGGGGGCGCCAACTGCGCTGGAAGGTGGCGATCCCCGCCTGGAACGCGCCGAACGCGGCGCTGGCGGCGACGCTCGGACCGAAGAGCGCGAGCGTGCCGAACACGACCACGGCGAGACCGGCGGCCCCGCGCAGCGCGACGAACGGTTCGAGCCGCCGCCGCTCGACACTGAGCCCGGAGAGGGCGGTGTCCCTCAACGCCCGGAGCCAGCTCATGGGGTGAGGGTAGCGATTACTCCCGGAATAGAGCGGTAAGGGAGGGAACGACGCGGGGTCAGCGGGTCCGGGGTCAACGGGTCCGGGTCAACGGGGCCGAGGGCAGCGGGGCCAGGGTCAGCGGGTCCGAGGGCAGCGGGTCCGAGGGCAGCGGGTCCGCGTACGGGCGGGTCAGGCGGGGCGGATGCGGCCGCGTCGGTCCGTACCGCCCGCACCGCCGCCCGTACCGCGAGCGTTTCCCGTGCCGCCGCCCGGCACATGGGCCGCGTCCGCCGCGGAGATGCCGTGGGTCCAGCCCTCCGCGTCCGTCACCCCGCGCACCCGCGTCGCGACGGTCTCCGGGAACATCCGGTCCGTACGGTCGGCCACCGCGGCTTCCCGCGCCGCGAGCACCGGGAGCAGTCCGGATCCGCCGCCCGACGCGGCGCTCCTCTCCGCCGTCCCCCCGGTGGCCTCGTCGGCGGCCTGTTCCGTCGCCTGCTCCGTGGCCGCCGCCAGGCGCTCGCCGAGACGGTGCGCGTACGCCATCAGGAACGACTGACGGAAGGTCTTCGTCCGCTTGCGGCCGCCCGCGCGCTGGGCCGCCTCCGCGCGGGTCATGGCCGCGGTGCCCTGCACCAGCAGGGAGGTGTGGAGTAGTTCGACCGCCTCCAGGTCGGGCTCGAACCCGACGACCGTCGAGAAACCGTACGCGCTGTTCCAGACCGCGCGGCAGCGGTTGGCGGCGGCGACCGCGTCGAGCAGGATCGCCTTCGCCGTCTCGTAGGGGGCGTCCACGCCGATCCGGCAGGCGCCGGGCACATCGCCCCGGTGCGTCCGGTCCGCGAGCAGCGCCTCGTCGATGCTGTGGCGCGCCATCAGCTCCTGCGCCTTGGCCGTGAGCGCCTCGGCCTCCTCCGGGTAACCCGTTGCCTCCGCCTTGGCGAGCAGCGCGCGGATCCTGGTGAGCATGCGCGGTTCGCCCTCGGCGGGCGGCAGATGGAGGGGCGCGCCGGGCACCGGCCCGACGGGCTCGATCGCGGGCAGCCGGGCGAGCAGCAGATACAGCTCCAGAACGGTGGTGGCGTACGAGAACCGGTCGGCCCGGTGCGGAGCGCCGCCCGCCGCCGGGCCCGACTCCTGGTCGAGTTCGTCCAGCTGGGCGGTCCAGCGCGGCGTCAGCCGCTCGTAGCGCCGCGCCTCCCCGGCCGCCAGCTCGGCGAGAATCCGCAGATGGGGCCCGTGCAGGTCGCGACGGACGAGGCGGGCGACATCGGCGGGCTGCCAGCCCCGCTCCCAGGCCAGCCGCAGGTACCGCTCGCCGCGCCGCCGGAGTTCCGGGTCGGCGGCCGGGTCGGCGGCGAGGAGGGAGGCGCCGGTGTCGATGCCGTCGGGACCGGGGGCGCCGGCGCCGGTGGAGAGCATCGCGGTCACGGCGCGGTCGACCGTGCGCGCGGGGTCGCCGGTGGCACGCTTCTCACTCATGCCGCGGCCTCGCGGTGCTCCATGGCCATGGGGGCGTCTCCTCCGTCTCGCGCCCTTGATGGTCCCAGGTCCGGGTGGAGCGGTCGCATCCGCCCCGTCCTGGCCCTCCCTGTCCTGCCCCGTCCCGCCCCGCTCTGTCCACAGCCTGTGGACAACGAACCGGCGGCCCGCGTACCGGGATTAGGGTGGTGCATCCAGTCGATGAGCGAGGGCTTTCATCCGCGGAGGAGCGTCCATGGGCGAGAACAAGCAGCGCATGCTGGCCGGCGAGTGGTATCTCCCCGACGACGAGGAGCTGATGGCGGAGACCGAGCGCCGCTTCGCACTCTGCGCGGCGTACAACGGGAACGGCGGCGCCGCGCCGGGCGATCGCGCCGGGATCCTCGCGGAGCTGCTGGGTTCGGTGGGCGAGGACGTCCGGATACGGCCACCGTTCCAGTGCGACTACGGGACGTACATCACCATCGGGGCCCGTACGTTCGTCAACTTCAACGCGGTCTTCCTGGACGCCGCGCCGATCACCATCGGCTCCGACGTCCAGATCGGTCCGAACGTCCAGCTCCTCACGCCCACCCACGAGCTGGACACGGAGCGCCGCCGCGCGGGCTGGGAGAAGGCGTCCCCGGTGACGATCGGGGACAACGTGTGGCTCGGTGGCGGGGTCATCGTCTGCCCCGGGGTCACCATCGGCGAGAACACAGTGGTCGGCGCGGGATCGGTCGTCACGAAGGACCTGCCCGCGGGCGTGCTGGCCGTGGGGAATCCGGCGCGGGTGATACGCGAGCTGACGGCGTCGGACAAGGGGCCGGAGACGGAGCAGGGGCCGGAGCCACGGGAGACGGAGCAGGGGGCGGCTCAGAAGGTGGAGCAGGGGGCAGGTCGGTAGGCGGACCGAACTCGCACCACACCACTTTCCCCCGGGCGGGGCCCGCGTGGTCACCCCAGTCCGAGGCCAGGGCCGCGACCAGGAGCAACCCCCTGCCCTCCGTCGCCTCCGTGTCGACCGATGCGACGCCCGTCGGCCATCTCGGCGGCGTACGGGCGGGGTCGGCGACCTCGACGCGCAGGCGGCCGTCCGGTGAGCGCAGCAGGGTGAGGGTGACGGCGCCGCGCGTGCAGCCGCAGACGCAGACGCCGTGCCGTACGGCGTTGGTGACGAGTTCGCTGACCGCCAGTTCGACGGTGGCCGCGGACTCGCCGCCCACCCGGCGCAGCGCGAGCACCTCGCGGGTGTGACGGCGGGCTCGCCGGGCCGCTTCCGGCGTGTGCGGGAGGGGGATCCGGGTGAGAGAGAGCCATGGCCGGCCGGAGTCGTAGACATCGTGCACAAGTCCACTGTCAGTGAGCATCGCTACTCTCAGGCATCAATAGATCGCAGAGGGCAACCTATCGTGCATGAGAGGAGCGCCGCCGTGCCACATCACCGTTCCCGGGCCCTGTCAGCGGCCCTCAGGAGGCGCCCCTCAGGGGGTGATCACCAGTCAGGGGGTGATCACCAGTCAGGGGGTGATCACCAGCTTTCCGCCCGCGTGTCCCTCCTCGCTCGTCTGCTGCGCCTTGCCCGCCTCCGCGAGCGGGAAGGTCCCCGCGACCCGCACCCGCAGCGCGCCCTCCGTCGCCAGCCGGGCGTTCTCGGCCAGCCCCGCGCGCTTGGCCTCGGGGGTCGTGCCGCCGGAGGAGAAGGTCACCCCCAGCTCCTCGGCCGCCGGGTCGGCGATGGTGACGATCCGGTCCGTCGTGCCGCCGCGCAGCTCGATCGAGTCGGGCAGCGCCCCCTTGCCCGAGGTGTCGAAGACCGCGTCCACCCCCTGGGGCGCGGCCGCACGCACCCGGTCGACCAGGCCGTCGCCGTACGCCACGGGGACGGCGCCCAGCGAGGCCACGTACTCGTGGTTGGCCGGGGAGGCCGTGCCGATCACGGTGGCGCCGCGGGCCACCGCGAGCTGCACGGCCAGGGCGCCGACCGCGCCCGCCGCGCCGTGCAGCAGCAGGGTCTCTCCGTCCCGGACGCCGAGCGCGTCGAGGCCGCGCAGCGCGGTCTCCCCCGCGACGGGGATCGCCGCTGCCTCGTCCCAGCTCAGACCGGCGGGCTTGGCGACGACGACGTCGGCCAGGGCGTAGGGGGCGTAGGCGCCGGTGGCGGACCAGCCCAGCACCTCGTCGCCGACGGCGAAGTCGGTCACCCCTTCGCCGGTCTCGTCCACGACTCCGGAGAACTCCAGTCCGGGGACGGCGGGGAACGTCGTGGGTACGAACGCGTCCATCCATCCGTGGCGGATCTTGTAGTCCATCGGGTTGACGCCTGCCGCCCGTACGGCCACCCGGATCTGGCCGGGGCCCGGGTGAGGCTCGTCGACGTCCTTGACGTGCAGCACCTCGGGACCGCCGAACTCCTCGAAAACGACCGCGCGCATCTCAACCTCCAGAGATCTCATGTTCTTCACGTGACCTGCGTGCCGTACGGGTCCCCCGGGCCCATGGGAGCCATCAACATCCCGGCGGGCTTCCCTGTTCCGGCTTCAGGACCGATCCTCCCGGCGACCGGCCGTGCCCGCCTCCCGGGCGGGCGGCGGGCGGTGACGGGCCGTCGACGGACGGGCCGTCTCGGACGGGCCGTCGTCGCGGGCCGTTGTCAGACCCTCCTGCCAGACTCGCTCCCATGACCGAACGATGGGCGGTGGCTCCGACGGACGGCGGCGGCGCGCTGCTCGTGCCGCTGGGCGAGGACGGCCGGGCGGCCGGTCCCGTGCTGCGGGAGCCGGATCTCGTCGCGGCGGTCGGGGCCCGCCTGCCCGAGGTGGGGCGATGGGTGTGGCGGGCCACCTCCGCGGTGTATCCGCGCCTGCTGGCGGCGGGGGTGCGCGTCGAGCGGTGTTACGACATCGAGGCGAGCGAGTCCCTGCTGCTGGCCCACGAGGGGAGGCTGGGCGAGCCCCGGTCGGCGGCCGCCGCGCTGGCCCGGTTGCGGAACGGGCCGGTGCCGCCCGATCCGCCGCCCCGCTCGGCGGAGCCGGGCTCCCAGTCCTCGCTCTTCGAGCCGCGGGCGGGAGCGGAGATTCCCTTCGAGGACCTGGTGGAGGTCTACGCGGACCAGCAGCGCAGGCATGGGGCGGCCGAGCATCCCGGGCGGCTGCGGCTGCTCACCGCGTCCGAGTCCGCGGGCATGCTGGTGGCCGCGGAGATGCACCGGGCGGGGCTGCCCTGGCGGGCGGACGTGCACCGGGAGGTGCTGCACGAACTGCTCGGCGAGCGGTACGCGGGCGGGGGCGAGCCCCGGCGGCTGGCGGAGCTGGCCGACGCGGTCTCGGCGGCGTTCGGCCGGCGGGTGCGGCCGGACCTGCCGGCCGACGTGGTGAAGGCGTTCGCGCAGGCGGGCATCCGGGTGAGGTCGACCCGGCGGTGGGAGCTGCAGGAGATCGACCATCCGGCGGTGGAGCCGCTGATCCAGTACAAGAAGCTGTACCGGATCTGGACGGCGCACGGCTGGAGCTGGCTCCAGGACTGGGTGCGGGACGGCCGGTTCCGCCCGGAGTACCAGCCGGGGGGTACGGTCTCGGGCCGCTGGACCACCAACGGCGGCGGGGCGCTGCAGATCCCCCGGGTGATCCGCCGGGCGGTCGTCGCCGACGCCGGGTGGCGGCTGGTGGTCGCGGACGCCGACCAGATGGAGCCGCGCGTCCTGGCCGCGATCTCCCGCGACCCGGGGCTGATGCAGGTGGCGGGGCACCCCGGCGATCTGTACACGGCGCTCTCCGACCGGGCCTTCTCGGGCGACCGGGAGCACGCGAAGCTCGCCCTGCTGGGGGCGATCTACGGCCAGACGTCCGGTGACGGGCTGAAGAATCTGGCCGCGCTGCGCCGGAGGTTCCCGCTCGCCGTGGCGTATGTGGACGACGCGGCCCGGGCGGGCGAGGAGGGCAGGATCGTACGGACCTGGCTCGGGCGGACGAGCCCACGCGCGGCCGGCGCGGAGGACGACGAGGCCGGAATCCCGCAGGAGGCACCGGAGCCGGACGGACCGGCCCCCACCGGCTCCGGCGGCTTCTCCGGCGGGGAGTTCACCCCCGGATACGCGTCGTCGAACGGCCGGGCCCGGGGCCGTTTCACCCGTAACTTCGTCGTACAGGGCAGCGCGGCCGACTGGGCCCTGCTGATGCTGGCGGCGCTGCGCCGGGCGATCGCGGGGATGCGCGCCGAGCTGGTCTTCTTCCAGCACGACGAGGTGATCGTGCACTGCCCGCGGGAGGAGGCCGAGGAGGTGGCGGCGGCGATCGGCGCGGCCGGCGAGCTGGCCGGGAGGATCGCCTTCGGCGAGACACCGGTGCGGTTCTCGTTCACGACGGCGACAGTGGAGCGCTACTCCGACGCGAAGTGATGGGACGTGATGGGACGTGTTGTCGAAGTGATGTCGAAGTGACCCGAAGCCGGTCCGGCCTGTGGACGCGTTTCAACGGACGGAGATCATCCGCTGCCCGGGGCCCCGGCACAGGGCCCCGGGCGTGGGGCGTTCGTCAGGCGTTGGGGTCGAACGGGATGCCGGCCGGTTTGGCCTTCTCCAGGTGGCTGTTGAAACTGCCGTCCTTGAGGCCGAAGTTGGCGCTGCCGAAATTGGCCTGGCCGAGCTTGTCGCGGAGGCCCGCGGGATACCCGTTCCAGCCCACCAGGGTCGGGTACTGCCACGCGCGGTAGTGGTTCTCCGGCGGCTCGTCGTTGGCGTTCGCGGCGCGGAAGGCGTGCGTGCTCAGGCCGTCCTTGTGGTAGACGATCTTGGGGTGCGCCCCGTCCCAGCGGATCTGGTCCCGGCCGTGGACGGTGAAGCCGCCGTGGGCCGAAGTGGAGACGTACTGCGCCTGATTGTTCTGCACCCACACCACGACGTGTTCCCAGTCGTGACGGTGTCCGCCGATCGTGGCCTGGTCCTTCTCGAAGTAGAGGCCGTACATGACCGCGCACCAGCCGTTGTTGCACTTGGACCGCGCGTACCCGTTGGTGTTGTCCAGGTCCGACTGGTCGCGGCACTCGCCCTGGGGCGCCCCGGACGGGTTGAGGCCGCCGTTGAGGGTGCCGTCGGGGCCGATGGCGGGGGTGGGGTAGCAGCCGTCGGTGTCGTAGTCGTAGGCCGGCTGGTACGTACGCTCCAACTCGTCCGCGTTCCCCGGCAGGGCCGTCGGAGGCGCGGCGAAAGCACTGCCCGGAAAGGCGACGACCAGCGCGACCGCGCTGCCGAGGGTGAGTGCGGCCTTACGCATGCGCGAGCTCTTCTTCACTGCGTCCTCCTGGTGGACCGCGACGTGGGGCCGACGGCGATATTGGCATGCCCACTTCACGTGTAGGGAACTCCGGCACATGGCAGCTCGTTACGAACGAAATGGAGCTTCGAGCAGAGCAACCAACGCCAGGAGAAGGCGAGTTGACATCGAGCTGACGCGGACCGGAAGCCGCGCGCCCGCCGGGTCCGCCGCTCCCGCTCCGCCGATCACTTCCATTCCATGGAGTCACCGAGTCCGCAGCGTTCCCGCTTCCCCACCCCCTTTCACGGAGGCCCTGAACCATGACCCGGAACCACCCCCACCCCCACACCCGCACCACGGAGCCGCCGTCCCGGCGCGCCGTGCTCGGCACCACCGCCCTCGCGGCCCTCGCCCTCGCGGCCGGCGCCGGCCCGGCGAGCGCCGCCGCACGGCCGAGCGGCGCGTGGCCGACCGAGTTCCCGCTGCCGGACGGCTTCCTCCCCGAGGGGATCACCATCGGCGACCGCCCGTACGCCTACATGGGCTCGCGCGCCAACGGCGCCATCCTCCGCACCGATCTGCGCACCGGCGAGGGCACGGTCGTCCACCCGGGCGAGGCCGGCACGGCGGCCGTCGGGGTCGAACTGGACGAGGACGGGCTGCTCTACGTCGCCGGGGGCGGCGGAGGGACGGCGCGGGTCGTCGACACCCGCACCGGCCGGCTCGTGGCCACGTACCGACCGACGCCCGCGACCGGTCACTTCATCAACGACGTGATCCTGCTCGGCGACCGCGCCTGGTTCACCGACTCGCGCGACAGCGTGCTGTACGGGATACCGCGCGGCCGGGCGGCCGCAGCGGGCCGGAAGGCCGGCATCCGCAGCCTCCCCCTCGGCGGGGACTGGGTGCAGACGCCCGACGTGAACAACGCCAACGGCATCGTCTCCGCCCCCGGCGGCCGGGGGTTGATCGTCGTGAGCAGCCAGCCCGGCCGGCTCTACCACGTGGAGCTGAAGACCGGTCACGCCACGGAACTCGCGCTGAACGGCGCGGCCGACGTCTCCAACGGCGACGGCCTCCTCCGGCTCGGGCGGACCCTGTACGTCGTCCAGAACCGGCTGAATCTGATCAGCGTGTTCGAACTCGACGCGGGGCTGCGCTCCGCCACCCTGCGCCGTACGATCACCGACCCGCGCTTCGACGTGCCGACCACCGTCGCCCGCTGGGGCGACCGGCTCTATCTGGTCAACGCCCGCTTCACCACACCGCAGACACCCGAGACGACGTTCAACGCCGTGGCCGTTCCCCTCTGACCACACCCACCGACCACAACCACCTACAAGGCCCCGAAAAAGGAATGCGCCGGATCCCGCCTCCGGCGCATTCCCCCTTTCCCCTTCGCGGCACTTGCTTTTTCCGCGAAAGCGTGAGCAACGAAAAAACCCATAACGATCCCATAACGCCACCGCTGCAGGTGAGTTAGGGTTCAACTCGTGATGGACCGTCTCGTAATCAAGGGTGCCCGCCAGCACAATCTCCGCGATGTTTCCGTGGACCTGCCCAGGGACGCGCTCATCGTTTTCACCGGAGTATCCGGTTCGGGGAAGTCGAGCCTGGCCTTCGACACCATTTTCGCCGAGGGTCAGCGGCGTTACGTCGAATCGCTTTCCGCATATGCCCGCCAGTTCCTCGGTCAATTGGACAAGCCCGATGTCGACTCCGTCGAGGGGATATCCCCGTCGATCGCCATCGACCAGAAGACCACCGGCCGCAACCCGCGTTCCACCGTCGGCACCCTCACCGAGGTCTACGACTTCCTGCGCCTGCTGTACGCGCGCGTCGGCCGCCCCCACTGCCCGGAGTGCGGGGAGCCGATCACCCGCCAGACGCCCCAGAAGATCGTCGACCGCCTGCTCGCGTACGACGAGGGCGTACGCCTCCAGGTGCTGGCCCCCGTCGTACGCGACCGCAAGGGGGAACACGCCGATGTCTTCCGGCAGCTGACGGCCGACGGGTTCAGCCGGGTCCGGGTGGACGGTACGGTCCTTCCGCTGACGAGGCCGCCCGCGCTCGACCCGCGCAAGAAACACTCGGTCGAGGTCGTCGTGGACCGGCTGACCGTGAAGCCGGCCGTCCGGCAGCGGCTCACCGAGTCCGTCGAGACCGCCCTCGGGCTGGCGGGCGGCGCCATCGCCGTCGAGTTCGTGGACCTCGCCGCCACCGACCCCGGGCGCGAGCTGACCTTCTCGGAGACGATGGCCTGCCCCCGGGCCCATGACATCGGCCTGCCGGAGCTGGAGCCCCGGCAGTTCTCCTTCAACGCGCCCTGGGGCGCCTGCCCCGACTGCGGCGGCCTCGGCTCGCGCGCGGAGGTCGACCCCGGCCTCGTCGTCCCGGACGCCGGGAAGTCGCTCGCCGAGGGCGCCATCGCCCCCTGGACCTCGACCAGCGGCGCCGAGTACTTCTCCCGGCTCCTCGACGCGCTGGCCGCCGAGACGGGGTTCAGCACCGCCACTCCGTGGCGCGAACTCCCCGCCGCCGTACGGAAGGTGGTGCTGCACGGCACGCCGGAGCGGCTCCGCCTCTCGTACACGAACCGGTTCGGCCGGGACCGTTCCCACACCACCCCGTACGAAGGCGTCATCCCGCACATCCGGCGCCGCCACGCGGAGGCCGAGGAGAACGCCTCCCCGTCGCGGTTCGAGGGCTATATGCGGGAGGTGGACTGCCCCGCCTGCGGCGGCGCCCGGCTCCGGCCCGAGGTGCTCGCGGTCACCGTGGGCGGACGCGGTATCGCGGAGCTGACCGCGCTGCCGCTCGACGAACTCGCCGCGTTCTCCCGCGACCTGCGGCTCGAAGGCTGGGAGCGCCGGGTCGCCGAGGCCGTCCTCGCGGAGATCGACGAGCGGCTGCGCTTCCTCCTGGACGTGGGCCTGGACTACCTGACGCTGAACCGCCCGGCCGCCGGTCTCTCCGGCGGGGAGGCGCAGCGGATCCGGCTGGCCACCCAGATCGGATCCGGGCTGGTCGGCGTCCTCTACGTACTGGACGAGCCGAGCATCGGACTGCACCAGCGGGACAACCAGCGGCTGATCGGGACGCTGCTGCGGCTGCGCGACCGGGGCAACACGGTGATCGTGGTCGAGCACGACGAGGAGACCGTACGGGTGGCCGACTGGGTGGTGGACATCGGTCCCGGGGCCGGCGCGCTCGGCGGGCACGTGGTGCACTCCGGTACGGCGCGGGAGCTGCTGGCCCACCCCACGTCGCTGACGGGCGCGTACCTCTCGGGGCGGCGGCGGATCCCGGTGCCCGAGCGGCGCCGGCCCCGGACCGAGGGCCGCGAGATCACCGTGCACGACGCGGCCGAACACAATCTGCGCGACGTGACGGTCTCGTTCCCGCTCGGCCAGTTCATCGCCGTCACCGGCGTCTCGGGCTCCGGCAAGTCGACACTGGTCAACGACATCCTCTACACGGCGCTGGCCAAACGCGTCCACCGCGCCCACCGGGCGCCGGGACGCCACCGTACGATCACCGGCGCCGAGGAGATCGACAAGGTGGTCCGGGTCGACCAGTCGCCGATCGGCCGCACCCCCCGCTCCAACCCCGCCACGTACACCGGGCTCTTCGACCATCTGCGCCGGCTGTTCGCGCAGACGGCGGAGGCGAAGGTACGCGGCTACCAGCCGGGCCGGTTCTCCTTCAACCTGAAGGGCGGCCGCTGCGAGAACTGCCTCGGCGACGGCACCATCCGCGTGGAGATGAGCTTCCTCCCGGACGTCCATGTCCCGTGCGAGGTCTGCCACGGGGCGCAGTACAACCGCGAGACCCTGGACGTCCACTACAAGGGGAAGTCGATCGCGGACATCCTCGCCCTGACCATCGCGGAGTGCGAGGACTTCTTCGCCGGGCACGCGATCATCGGCCGTCACCTCAGGACGCTGAACGAGGTCGGACTGGGGTACGTGAAGCTCGGTCAGGCCGCCACCACGCTCTCCGGCGGCGAGGCGCAGCGCGTGAAGCTCGCCGCCGAGCTGCAGAAGCGCACCAGGGGCCGCACCCTGTACGTACTCGACGAGCCGACCACGGGGCTGCACACCGACGACGTACGGAAGCTGCTGGCCGTCCTGCACCGGCTCGTCGACGCGGGCAACACGGTCGTGGTGATCGAGCACGACCTCGACGTGGTCAAGACCGCCGACCGGGTCGTCGACATGGGCCCGGAGGGCGGCCGCCGGGGCGGCACCGTCGTCACCGAGGGCACCCCCGAAGAGGTCGCGGCCCACCCGCACTCCCACACCGGCCGTTTCCTGCGCCCGCTGCTGGACGGCCCCCGGACCGGGCCGGGGACGGGCACGGGGACGGGGAGCTGACGCCATGGAGACGGACCCCGGCACCACCCGCACCACCCGCGCAGCCCACGCCGAAGAGGACACCGACGCCCCCGCGCCCCGGCTGCCCTCCGGCGGGGACTCGGTCGACCAGGTACGGGACTACCTCAAGCGCATCGGCCGCGTCCGCCTCCTCAGCGCCGAGCAGGAGGTGGACCTGGCGAAGCGGATCGAGGCCGGGCTGTTCGCCGAGAGGAAGACGGCGGAGGACCCCGGCCCGGACGCCCGCCACCGGAGGGAGCTGAACATCCTCGCCGAGGACGGCCGCCGGGCGAAATCCCACCTCATCGAGGCCAACCTCCGCCTGGTCGTCTCCATCGCCAAACGCTACAGCGGGCGCGGCCTCATGTTTCTCGACCTGATCCAGGAGGGGAATACCGGGCTGATCCGGGCCGTCGAGAAATTCGACTACACCAAGGGTTTCAAGTTCTCCACGTACGCGACCTGGTGGATCCGCCAGGCGATATCCCGGGCCCTCGCCGACCAGGGCAGGACCATCCGTATCCCGGTCCATATGGTGGAGGTCATCAACCGGCTCTCCCGGGTCCGCCGGGAATTGCTCCAGGATCGGGGGGTCCACCCCACTCCGGAGGAACTGGCGGAGAAAATGGAGGTGTCCGTCGAGCGGATCACCGAACTCGACGGCTACGCCAGGGAACCCATCTCCCTGCACACCCCTCTCGGCGACGACACCGCCACCGAACTGGGCGACATGATCGAGGACGTCGAGTCGGCCTCCCCTTCGGACCTGGTCACATTCCTGCTCCTGCGGACCGAGATCCACGCCGTCCTCGCCACGATGACCCCGCGCGAGGCCGGCATCATCTCCCTCCGCTACGGCCTCGCCGACGGCCGCGCGAAGACGCTGGAGGAGATCGGCCAGGTGTACGGGGTGACGCGCGAGCGCATCCGCCAGATCGAGTCCAAGACCATGTCCAAGCTCCGCCACCCCTCCCGCTCCCAGGTGCTCCGGGACTATCTGACGGCCGACTGACGCCGCGCCGGGGCTTCCCGGCGTCCAGGCCGCACGGCGTCACGGCGACACGGGCGCCGCGGTGTCCCGACAGGTCAGCGGACGATGCCGTGCTCCCAGGCCCAGGCCGCGATCTCCACGCGGTTACGGGCCGGCAGTTTGTCCTGGATCCGGCTGAGATGGCTCTTGACGGTGCTGAGGGAAAGACTCATCCCCCCGGCGATCTCGTTGTTCGTACGGCCCCGGGCGACCTGGGCCACCACCTTCAGCTCCTGGGGAGTGAGGCGGCGCGCGGCGGCCTCCGCTGTCTCGGCCCGGGAGGGCCCGCTGAGGTGTTCCAGGAGTCTGACCGTGACGGACGGTGAGATGAGGGACTCCCCCTTCACGGCGGCGTGCACCGCCTCTATCAGCAGCCGGGGGCCGGAGTTCTTGACCAGGAAGCCGCTGGCGCCGGCGCGCAGGGCACCGTAGACGTACTCGACCAGATCGAAGGTGGTGACGACGACGATCTTCGTACCGGACGCCATCGCGCCCCGGTCCTGGCGCAGGCGCTTCGTCGCCTCCAGGCCGTCGAGCCCCGGCATACGGATGTCCATCAGACAGACGTCGGGCTTCAGCCGGCGTACCGTCTCCACGGCCTCGATACCGTCGGACGCCTGGCCGACCACGGAGATGTCCTCCTGGCTCTCCAGGATGAGCCGGAAGCCGGTCCGTACCATCTCCTGGTCGTCCGCGATCACCACTGAGACGCTCAACGCGCTTCCCCACTCCCTCACTTCACCGGTATCGAGGCCGCCAGTTCCCAGCCGCCCTCGGGCATCGGGCCGCTGGTGAGCTCGCCGCCCAGCTCGGCCACGCGCTCCGACAGGCCGATCATGCCGAAGCCACTGTGCCGGAACCGTCCCCGGACCCGCTGCGGTCCGGTGGCGTTGTCACGGACGCGGACGGTCAGCCGGCTGTGGCCGGACTCCGCGCCTCCTCCGGACTCCGCGCCTCCTTCCATCAGGACGTGCACGGTGGTGGCCGTACGGGCGTGCTTACGGACGTTGGTCAGCCCTTCCTGGACCAGCCGTTCGACGGTCTTCGCCAGCGCGGGCGACCAGGCGGCGCTGTCCACGCCGTCGGCCACGTCCAGCCAGGCGTGCTGTCCCGTCGTGGGGAAGCGGTGGACCAGGTTCTCGATCGTCGTCAGGACGGGCGTGACCGGTGCCGGCGCCGCACGGTCGCCGGTCTCCCGCAGCAGTCGGACCATCCGCCCCATCGCCACCAGCCCTTCCTGCCCGGTCCGTTCGATGTTGGAGAACAGCTCGCGCGCCGTGCCCGGGTCACGCCCCGCGGTGTACTCCCCGGCCTGGGCCTGGACGACCATGGCCGTGACGTAGTGGGCGACATGGTCGTGCAGGTCGCGTGCGAGGTCCAGGCGTTCGGACTGGCGCACCCGGTCGGCCGCCGCCCGGCGTCTGCCGTCCTCGGTCCGCAGATAGCCGCCCAGCAGCGCGAAGCCCACCGCGAGCAGGGTGAAGAGCCGGTCGACCCCGTCGAGCAGCGGCAGATCCGACAGTACCGGAGCACGGCCATCGAGGAGCATCGCCGCCACGGCCGTCGGCACCGCCGCCACGGTGAGCGGCAGGGGCCGCCCGTACCGGCAGACCAGGCACAACAGCACCAGCAGCCCGAGGAGTTCGGCCCATCCGGGGGTGCGCTGGAGCACCGTACGTTCCACCAGCGAGGTGGTCAGCAGCGAGACGGCCGCCGCGGTGACGGACAGCGCGCACACCGTCCACTGCCGGCCGGCCCGGTACGCCGTCGGCACCGCGGCGGCCACGCCCAGGGCCAGGACACCGCTCGCAACGACCGCGAGCCCGACGCCGCTGCGGCTCACCACACCAGCGTCCAGCACCACCGGCAGCGCGCAGACGCCCGCCACGGCGGCGGCCTCCGGCGCGGGACGCGGAAGGGAGGGAGGCATGACGAGGAGGATAGACGGCCGTTCGCGGATCCGGCCGCGGCTGCGGGCGGATGCGTACTTTCGGCCGATGCCACCGCGGCGAATGCAGACTTTCGGAGGCACCGGGGCCCCTGCGCCGCCTCCAGAATGAGCCATGTCCGAGACCAACTCCCCGGCCAGGCACCAGGAGTCGAGATGCAGATCTCCCCGTTCCACCCATTCCGCGCATTCCCCGAGGCGTCCCGAAACACGTCCCGCAAAGCGTCCCGCGAGCCCTCCCGTACGTACCTCAGGTCGCTGGGGGCCGCCGGCGTCGCGGCCGTGGCGGCCGTGTCGCTCACCGGGTGCGGGCTGTTCGGCGGGAGCTGGGACGTGAAGATGGAGGTGACGGGAGCCGGGGCCGCCGACATCGCCTACAGCTTCTCCGGCGACAACGACGGGAAGACCGCAACGGGGCAGCAACTGCCGTGGACCAAGGCGCAGAACGTCGGATTCGGCTTCAACGACGTGGGGGTCAAGGACGCGCCCCCCGGCACCGCCTGCCGCATCTACGTCGGCGGCAAGCTCAAGGACGAGCAGAAGGAGCCCGACGACAAAGGCACCGTCTCGTGCTCCATCCATCTCAAGGACTGAACCGGTGGCCTCGAACGTGCTCACCCGTACGACCGTCCGCGCGGCGGCGTCACCAAGACGTACGGAACACCCGGCGTGCACGCCCTGCGCGGGATCGATCTGGAGGTGGAGCGGGGAAGGTTCCTCGCGATCATGGGACCCTCCGGCTCCGGGAAGTCCACCCTGACGCACTGTCTGGCCGGGCTGGACCGGCCCTCCTCCGGCACGATCACCATCGGGCACACCGAGATCACCGCGCTCTCCGAGCGGCGGCTCACGGACCTGCGCCGCGATCACATCGGCTTCGTCTTCCAGCAGTACCACCTGCTGCCGGAGCTGAACGGCTCGGAGAACATCCTGCTGCCGCTGGAGATCGCGGGCCGCCGCCCCGACCAGGGCTGGCTGGACGCGGTCGTGGGCGCGCTGCGGATCGGGGAGCACCTCTCACGCCGGCCCTCGGAGCTCTCCGGCGGCCAGCAGCAGCGCGTCGGCGAGGTGAGGTTGTCCGTCCCCTTGCCCGCGCTCAGAGGTGGTCCGCGTCGACCAGCCCGTCCTGGATGGCGCGGGCCACCAGGCTTGCCTTGGTGCGCGCGGGGCGGCCGACGTTCGCGTACTTGATCCGCACCCGGTCCGGATACGATGTGACCGTCCGTACGGAGATGCCGGGACGCTGTGCGACCAACTGCCGGGTGCGCCGACCGTCGCCACTGCGGGAGCGTGCGCGATGGAGACGACCGGCGGCCTCCGCGCACCGGTCAGCGTGGTCGTCGGCCCAGCGCATCGGCCTGAGACGTCGCACCCGCACCGACGGCACGGTCACCGAGCGGAAGCTGACGGACGAGGAGGAGGCCCGCCGCGTGCTGGTGGAGAACTTCGGCATCGACGCGTCCGAGGGCCTGACGCTACTGAGGTGAGGGCGACCGGATCGTGGTGGCGGCCTCACCCACGCGAGCCTCGATGCACTCCCGTTCGCCGTCGGCCGACGCGGGCAGGAAGCAGGCCCGGACCGTGCTGCCGGGGTGGGCCGCGGTCATCTCGGTGAAAACGTAGGTTTCCGTGTTGGCCCCGTCCTCGATGCGCACGTCGTGGGTCGGGCCGCCCGCGGTGACCTCCACCCGGTCGCCGATCTGCGTCCCCCAGGTCCGGGCCCAGCTCGCGCCGCACTTCTCGCTGTAGCGCAGCTCCACGCGGGCGCCGGTGGCGGTGCGGTACGTGGTGAGGGATTGGGGGTTGATGCCGCATACCAGGCGCATCGGGTCCCGGCCCTCGCAGGCGGTTCCGTGGCATTGGGGGGCGAGAGAGTACAGGGCGGAGGCCGACAGCGGTTCGTCCTCCGGGGCCTCCCGGTCCGGTGTCAGGACGAGCACCAGTGCCACACCACCGACGATCACGGTGCACGCCGACGCCAGCACCACCATGAGTCTGCCCACCCGGCCGCGCGGCCGCCTGGTTTCGGGGGGCCGGGGCGGCTCCTGCGGCCGCGGCTCGTCGGCGGCACGGGCGTGCACCGCCGCGCGTCCTCTCCAGTCCGACTCGGCGATCTCCCACAGGGCCAACAGCCGCCCGCCCGGCTCGTTCGCGATCCGGCACAGGTCCTGTACGGCCTGACGAGGGGGGAGGCTCTTGCCGTTGAGGTAGCGCTCCCAGGAGGACTTGCTGTACGCCGTGCGTTCCGACAGCGCCGCCAGGCTCAGACCCGTACGGGCCCGCAGCTCCCGCAGCGCGGCGGTCAGCCGGGTGTGTTCCACGGTCACTTCGGTGCCGCCTCCCGTAGGGCCTTCCAGGTGCGCGGGCCGATGACACCGTCCACGACCAGCCCGTCCCGTGTCTGGACGCGCTTGACCGCGTCATGTGTCTTCGGGCCGAAGACGCCGTCGATGTCTCCCGGGGAGATGCCCGCCCGGCGCAGCAGGCACTGCGCCTCGGCCACTTCCGGCCCGATGTGGGTGTTCGCCAGGATGGTGTTCGTGGTACGGCTGAGGCCCGCGTACCAGCGGCCGTCACGCTGCTCCAGCCGGCAGGTGTAGATGACCGGCACCATGGACTCCGACACGACGGCCGGGGTCGCCGCGACCGTATCGGCGCGGTCGTGCGCGAGCTGGGTGCGGGCGTCGGCGAGCCGCACCGCCAGCAGGATCGCCGCGGAGACCGACAGCACCAGGGCCACCGCTCCCGCCGCAACCGCGGCGCGCAGGTAACGCCCGTACGGCTGCTGCTCCGTGAGAGCGTGGTGCGGCGTCACCGGGGTACCCTCCGGGACGCTCTCCGGGGCACGGTTGGTGACCACGCGTCCCTCCGCCCAGCGTTCGGCGGCGATCTCGTGCAGCACCAGCAGCCGGGCCGGATCGTCACCGCCGATGCGGGCCACCGCCTCGACGGCCTCCCGGGGCGGCAGTGACCTGCCGTTCAGATACCGCTGCCACGACCTCGCGCTGTACCCGGTCCTCGTGGCCAGTTGACGCGTGCTCAGTTCGCTGCGGTCCTTCAGTTTGCGCAAAGGCACGATCAACTGGCGGACGTGTGGATGCAGTTCAGCAGGCAGCTCTTTCCAGCGCATGTTCCCCCGCTCCCGTTAGGGACCGCTGGTCGGGCCCCCGTATCCCGGTCTCATTCTGCATCAGCCGCCACGGCGCTCACCGAACGGCCGCCACGCCCGTGCAGAATCGGCCGTCCCCGCTCGCGGACGTCCCGGCGTACCGACTCGGCGGGCGACGTCCCACCAGGTCAGCGAGTGGGACGTCCCAGGGTGACGCCACTTCTGCGCCGGCTGTGGCCGGACATCGCGCTCAACCCGCAGTCTCGTTGCGGAGCCGACCGGTGCGGTCGGTTCCGTTCATCGCACGTCAACGGAGGGGAACAGCATGCGAGCTCTCACGAAGGCACTCGTCAGTGCCACCACCGCGGTCGGGATCGCCGTCGGTGGCCTTGCCACCGCGGGCACGGCCATGGCGGCTCCCGCGCCGGCCCAGCAGCAGGCGGTGAGCGCCGAGGTCGCGCCGCTCGCGGTGGTCAACCTGGGGCTGAGCACCGCCCAGGCGAAGCACTGGCAGTGCTGGCTGCGCGCATTGGGTTACAACCCCGGCACGATCGACGGGCAGCTGGGTACCAACAGCTGGAAGGCGGCACAGAGGTTCTTCACTCCCCAGGGCTTCTACAACGATTCCATCGACGGAGTCGTCGGACCCAACACGATCAAGGCGCTGCAGCGCTACCTGAACTCCCGCAACCTCGGCTACGACCTTGCCGTCGACGGGATCGCCGGAACACGCACCAAGGCCGCGTTCGCGCATTACGCCGACAGGTTCTCGCACCTCTGCTGAGCCGACCCGACGACCGCCCACGAGCTGCGGCCCGTCCTCCCACCAGGGAGAGGACGGGCCGCAGCGAAGTACGCGTCCTGACCAGTCGGCAGGTCTTGTGGCGGTGTTTTCCGGCCCCAAGATCAAAATTCAAGTCAAGAGAAAGAGAGAAGCCATGCCTTCCCGCTCTGTCCGAAATCGGGCTCTCGCCGCCGTAGGTGCCTTTGCCGCCGCGGTCGCCGTCGTCACTGCCACCGCTCCCACCTCTGCCGCGGCCGGCGGATACCCCACCTGCACCTCTTATAAGACCATTGCCGATGGCGGCCTGAATATAAAGGTGCCGTCCACGGCGGCTCCCAGCGGCAGCACCATCTGCAACCTGGTGCTGAACCCCAACTACACAGGTGATGACACGGCCGTCAAGACTCTCCAGACAAGCCTCAAGACCTGTGAGGGATACTCACACCTGGACGTCGACGGCGCTTACGGGCGCCAGACCTTCCTGGCGGTAGAGGCTGTCCAGAAGAAGTACGGCCTGGACACAGATGGTATTTACGGCCCGCGGACGCGCACTGCGATGAAGCACGCCGGTTCCCTGGGACACTGCGGCCGCATCTGATCCGTACGCGGCAGGCCGGGCGAGCGGGCCGATCCGGCCCACGGGTTCGGGGTGCGTGTGCTGGAGCCGGGACAGGGCGTGCCACAGGATGGCCGGCAGATCCTGCGCGGTCTCTTCTCTGCTGCGTCTCATGTGCCCTGCGTATGGCCCGGGCCGGGGCGCAACGTGTCCCCGGCCCAGGCCATCCCACGCGGTGACGCGACAACTCCGGGCGCCCTTCCGCCCCCTCCGGGCCGGGCTGTGCGCGCCATGCCGCACCCGGGCAAGCCCCTCGGGCAGGACGGGTTGCCTGGGTCAGGTTCGCCGGCGGAACAGGCCACAGAGCTAGCCCGGCTCCTGGTCACGGTCCTCCTCCGGCTCCGCTGTACGGCGGCCTACCGGCGGGCGGCTTCGTCGGCGGCTTCCTGCCGGGCGACGTCGTCGGCGTGGCACGTCCCGCACACGGACAGGTCGTCGGCTTCGAGGGTCTGTCCCTCGATCTGCGCAAGGCGGAGACGGCGAAGGACTACCCCGATCTGCTCTGCGAGACCGTCAAGGACACGGGTGTCCGCGCTCCGGCGGCGGAATGGCGGAACTCGTTCGCCACATCCGTCTGGCGCACCCCGAGCACGGACAACACGGTCGACATCCGGGTCAACAAAAACAAGAAACCGCAGGTCAGAGGTATGACCTGCGGCTCACCATGGAGCCGCCTTCGGGATTCGAACCCGAGACCTACGCATTACGAGTGCGTTGCTCTGGCCAACTGAGCTAAGGCGGCGTGCCGTCCGGACCATCGTGCGGTCTGCGGCGCCGCCAAGTCTACACAGTTTCGAGGGGTGCTCCGTCCACCCCCGGTGTGTGGGGGTTCTCGCAGGTCAGGGCGGTCTGGGCGAGTCAGGAGCACTTCTTTCCGCGGGCGGGGGGCGTGCCCTCCAGGAGGTAGGTGTTGATCGCCGTATCGATGCAGTCGCTGCCGCGCCCGTACGCCGTGTGGCCGTCGCCCTCGTAGGTGAGGAGCGTGCCCGAGGAGAGCTGGTCGGCGAGGGACCGGGCCCACTTGTAGGGGGTGGCCGGGTCGCGGGTGGTGCCGACCACGACGATCGGAGCCGCGCCCTTCGCTTCGATGCGGTGGGGGGTACCGGTGGCTTTGACCGGCCAGTACGTGCAGTTCAGGGCGGCCCAGGCGAGGCCCCTGCCGAAGACCGGGGAGGCCTGTTCGAAGGAGGGGAGCGCCTTGGCGACCTCGTCGGGGCCGGAGAAGGAGGGCGGGAGGTCCAGGCAGTTCACCGCGGAGTTGGCGAACATCAGATTGGCGTACGTGCCGTCGCTCTCGCGTTCGTAGTACGAGTCGGCCAGGGCGAGCAGCGCCGCCCCGTCGCCGTCCATCGCGGCGGCGAGGGCCTCGCGGAGCTGGGGCCAGGCGGACTCGTCGTACATCGCGGCGATCACGCCGGTCGTGGCGAGGGACTCGCCCAGCTCACGGCCTCCGCCCGCCGGGACGGGGCGCGCGTCCAGCTGTGTGAAGAACGCCTTCATCCGGTTCGAGACATCGGCCGCGGACTTCTGGCCCAGGGGGCAGTCCGCCTGCTTCACGCAGTCCTCGGCGAAGGACCGGAAGGCCGTCTCGAAGCCGGCCGTCTGGTCGCGGTTCAGCTCGCGGGCCGGGAGGGACGGGTCCATCGCTCCGTCGAGGACGAGGCGGCCGGTGCGCTGGGGGAACAGTTCGGCGTAGGTCGCGCCGAGGAAGGTGCCGTACGAGGCTCCGACGTAGGAGAGTTTCCGGTCGCCCAGCACCGCGCGGAAGAGGTCCATGTCGCGGGCTGCCTCGACCGTGGAGACATGCGGCAGGACCGTGCCGGAGCGCTTCTCGCAGCCCTGGGCGAAGTTCTTGAAGGACTCGGTCAGCTTGGTGATCTCCGCCGGGTCGTCGGGGGTCTGGTCGACCTGCGTGTACGCGTCCATCTCCGGCCCGCCGAGGCATTCGACGGGCTCGCTGCGGGCCACGCCGCGCGGATCGACGGCCACCATGTCGTACCGGGCGCGGACCGGGGCCGGGTAGCCGACGCCGGCGTACGCCTGGAGGTAGCCGATGGCCGAGCCGCCGGGGCCGCCCGGGTTGACCATGAGGGAGCCGAGGCGCTTGCCGGGGCCCGTGGCCTTCTTCCGCGCGACGGCCAGGTCGATCTCGGTGCCGTCCGGCTTCGTGTAGTCGAGCGGGGCCTTCATCGTGGCGCACTGGAAATCCGGGACGCCGCAGTCCCGCCAGGCGAGCTTCTGGTCGTAGTACTTCTTCAGGGCGGCCGGGTCGCCGGACACCGGGCCCGAGGCCGGGTTCGACGCGGACGCCTCCGTCGGCGAGCCACCGGAACTGCAGCCGGAGATCAGCAGGCCGGCTGCGGCCAGCGCGGTGGCGGAGATGCGGAACAGGCGCCTGGTGTCCATCCAGGGATGCTAGCCGTCCGGCCCGGCCCGGGGTCCGGCCACGCTCGTACGGGTGAATCCCGACCGGTACGGGTGATCTTGCGACCGTACGAGCGAGCGCGCCCCGGGTCAGCCCGCTCTCAGCGACACGGCCATCGCCTCCACCGCGAGCAGCGGCGCCACGTTACGGTCCAGGGCCTGGCGGCAGGCGACGATCGACTCGATGCGGCGCAGGGTCCGCTCCGGGGTGGAGGCGCGGGCCACCCGCTCCAGCGCGTCCTGCACATCGGCGTTGGCGAGCGCGACCCTCGATCTCATCTGGAGGGCGAGCACATCGCGGTAGAACCCGGTCAGGTCGGTGAGGGCCAGATCGAGGCTGTCGCGCTGCGTACGGGTGGAGCGGCGCTTCTGGCGGTCGGCCAGCTCCTTCATCACCCCGGCCGTGCCCCGGGGCATCCTGCCGCCCGCCGCGGCGCCGAGAGCGGCCTTCATCTCCTCCGTCTCCTTGGCGTCGACCTCCTCGGCGACCTGTTTGGCGTCCTCGGTGGCGGCGTCGATCAGCTCCTGCGCCGCCTTGAGGCAGCCGCCGATGTCGTCCACGCGCAGGGGCATCTTGAGGACGGTGGCCCGCCGCGCCCGGGCGCGCGGGTCGGTGGCCAGTCGGCGGGCCCGCCCGATGTGGCCCTGGGTGGCCCGCGCCGCGGCGTGGGCGGCGTCCGGCTCGATCCCGTCCCGCCGGATCAGGACGTCGGCGACGGCGGCCACGGGCGGGGTACGCAGGACGAGGTGGCGGCAGCGGGAGCGGATCGTCGGCAGGACGTCCTCCAGGGAGGGCGCGCAGAGCAGCCAGACCGTCCGCGGCGCCGGCTCCTCCACGCCCTTCAGCAGGACGTTGCCCGCGCCTTCGGTGAGCCGGTCCGCGTCCTCCAGCACATTGACCTGCCAGCGCCCGCCGGCCGGCGAGAGCTGGGCGCGGCGGACCAGTTCGCGGGTCTCCTTGACGCCGATGGAGAGCAGGTCCGTACGGATGACGTCCACATCGGCGTGCGTACCGATGAGGCTGGTGTGGCAGCCGTCGCAGAAGCCGCACCCCGGCTCGCCGCCGAGGGCCCGGTCCGGGCTGGTGCACTGCAGGGCCGCGGCGAAGGCGCGGGCCGCCGTGGACCGCCCCGACCCCGGCGGTCCTGTGAAGAGCCAGGCGTGCGTCATCTTGGACGCCTCGGGCGGGGCGCCGCCCCCGGCCTCTGCCGTGACCAGCGCGTCCGCGTCACGGGCGGCGGCGGCCAGCGTGGTCGTGACCCGGTCCTGCCCGACCAGCTCGTCCCATACGGTCATGCGCCGCCACCGCCCCGCCTTCTCGCGCCGCGAGCCTCGTGGCTCCACGGCTCCGTCACTCCGTACCTGTGCCGTCCCGCCAGGACGTACCCGATGGGACGTACCCGCTCGGAGTCCATTGTGGGGCCGGGGTCTGACAACCCGGCCCCACCGGGGCGGCTCCGGCCCCACCAGCGGCCGACCGGCAGGCACCGGCCGGCCGACGGGCAGCCGCCGACTGGCTAGCGGCGGCGCCTGCCGTCGGTGTCGCCGGTGCCGTTGGTGCCGTCGGTGTCTTTGGTGCCGTCGGTGTCGTCGGCCGTCCCGTCACGCGGGCCGAGCAGTTCGTCCGCCAGGGTCGGCAGATCGTCCAGCGGCGTCTCCTCCGCCCAGTCCGAGCGGCGACGCGGGCGCTCCGGCGGGCGCTGGAGGCGGGCCTCAGGAGCGGCGTCCGGGTCGATCACCGGCAGTTCCCGCGTGCGCTCGTTCTCCCGCTCCCCGGACGGCGCCGGGTCGTCCTCGCGGAAGAAGCCCCGGGGCACCCGGTCGGCCGGGTCACCGTTCCGTACGGGCGCCTGGCCACCGTCGCGTACGGGCGGCAGGACGGCGGTCTCGTCGGCCGCTCGCGCGTCCCGCGGAGACTCCCGCGGTTCGTCCCGCACCTGCGGCAGGAGCGCCGTCTCGTCGGCCGCGCCGGGCCGGTCCTGCCCGGCGCCCGGACGGTCCTGCCCGGGCCGCGGGGTGTCCGGGCGTACCGCCGGGACCTCCTGCGTCACGTCATCCGCGGCGCTCGCCGGCTTCGTGAAGTCCGGCTTCCTGAGGTTCGGCTTGACCACCGGGGTGGGAACCGTGACCTCGGCGGGTGAGACCTCCGCCGCGGCGGCCTCGGCGGCCGCCGCCCGCTCCGCGGCATGGCGCGACTCCTCGGCCCTGAGCAGCGCCTCCTCCGCCTTGCGCTGCTTCTCCAGGCGCCGCTCCTCCGCCTCGGCACGGAGCCTGGCCTCTTCCTGGGCCTGTCGCCTCAGGCGCGCCTGCTCCGCCTCGTACGCCCGCTCCTCGGCCTCGCGCCGCTTGCGCTCCTCCTCGGCGGCCCGGCGCTCCGCCTCGGCGCGCTCCCTGGCCTCCTGCGCCTGCCGCTCCTCCTCACGCCGGCGCGCCTCTTCCAGCTCGCGCCGCTTGCGCTCCTCCTCCTCGGCACGGAGCTTGGCGAGCTGCGCCTGGCGCTCGCGCTCCAGCCGCTCCTCCTCCGCCTTGCGCGCGGCTTCCTCCTCGGCCTTGCGGCGGGCCTCCTCGATGGCGGCCTTCCGCGCCTCCTCCCTGGCCTCGATCTCGGCCTCGGAGAGCGGCAGAAGCTGGTCGAGCCGGTGCCGTACGACCTTGGTGACGGCTTCCGGCTCCTGGCCCGCGTCCACGACGAGATAGCGCGTCGGGTCGGCGGCTGCCAGGGTGAGGAAGCCGGTCCGTACCCGCTGGTGGAACTCGGCGGACTCGGACTCCAGCCGGTCCGGCGCCTCCGTGAAGCGCTCGCGCGCCGTCTCCGGGGAGACGTCGAGCAGCACCGTGAGATGCGGTACGAGCCCGTCCGTCGCCCAGCGCGAGATACGGGCGATCTCGGTCGGGGAGAGGTCGCGGCCCGCGCCCTGGTAGGCGACGGACGAGTCGATGTAGCGGTCGGAGATGACGATCGCGCCGCGCTCCAGGGCGGGGCGGACGACCGAGTCGACATGCTCGGCGCGGTCCGCCGCGTACAGCAGCGCCTCGGCGCGGTTGGACAGCCCGGCGCTGGACACGTCGAGCAGGATCGACCGGAGCCGCTTGCCGACCGGAGTGGCGCCCGGCTCCCGGGTGACCACCACTTCGTGGCCCTTGGCCCGGATCCAGTCGGCCAGCGCCTCGACCTGTGTGGACTTCCCGGCGCCGTCCCCGCCCTCCACGGCGAGGAAGAAGCCGGTCCCGACCGGGGCCTGTACGGGGTCGGCTCCGCCGCGCAGCGCGTCGCGGAGGTCACGCCGGAGCGGCACGCCGGACCGGTCGTCCGTCTTGGCCAGCACGATCGCTGCGACGGGCAGCAGCAGTGCGCCGACCAGCATCAGGGTGAACGCGGCGCCGTCGTGGGCGAAGACGAAGGTGCCGCCGGCGAGGCGGTGCGGGCCGATGGCCGCGGCGAGGAGGGGGGCGGCCACCAGGCCGAGCGCGACGAAGACCCTGGCTACAGCTTGCAGGTGTTCGGTGACTCGCTGTCGACGGTACTCCTCGATCTCCACATCGACCAGGGCGTGGCCGGTATACGCCACGACGCCCGCCGTGAAGCCGGTGAACAGCGCGAGCAACAGCACCGTCGCCGTGTCCGGTACGAGGCCCATGGCGAGCAGCGCGACGCCGGTGACCGCGATGCCCAGCGCGAACAGCCGGCGCCGGGAGAGGGCGGGGAACACCTTCGCGCCGCAGCGGATGCCCAGCGCCGTACCGCCGGTCAGGGCGAGGACCAGCAGGGCGAAGGCGACCGGGCCGCCGCCGAGGTCCTTGGCCTGGAGGACGGAGACGGCCACCGCCGACGCGACGGCTCCGGCGATCGCGCCGCAGGCGAGGACGAGCAGCGGCACCGCGCCCGTACGGCCCTTGTCCCCGCCGCCGGAACCGGAACCTCCGGAACCGGCGCTCCCGGAACCGGTGCTACCCGGACGGCGCAGCCCTTCGAGCGGGGAGCGCGGCCGGGGCGTCGCCCCGTCGGGCAGTTCCAGGAAGTACAGGGCGGAGACGGACGCCGAGAACAGCCCGGCCGCGACATACGAGCCGAGGGCCGCCTGGTGCAGCGAGAACCACTCGATGCCCGTGCCCAGCAGGTTGCCGATCAGCGTCGCGACGAGCAGGACGGCGGCCGCGGCGGGGACGGACAGGAACGTCGTACGGAGCGAGAGCCGCCGCAGCGCGTCGAGGTGGTCCGGCAGCGGACGTACGGCGGCGCCCTCCAGCGGCGGGGCGGGGAGCAGCGACGGAGCGGCGCTCTCCTTGGCCACCGTCCAGAAGCGCTCGGCCACGCCCAGCACGAAGACCGTGCTGAGGAGGATCGGGAGGGCGCGGTCGGGGGTCCAGTCGAGCCACAGCGGCGCGACGATCAGCAGACCGAGGCGGAGGACATCGGCGACGATCATCGTCCAGCGGCGGTCCAGCGGCCCACCGTCCCGGTCCGGCTTGGCGGGCTTGGCGGGCCGAGCGGGAGTGGCTCCGGTACCGCCGGACTCCCCGGAAGCGGCGCCGTCAGGCGCCGTGCCCGCGTCCCCGGGCGACTCCGCCGCCCCGGACGCCCCGGGCTTCCCGGCGGCCGCCCGGGCTCCCGTACGCGGTGCGACCAACGCCGTCAGCGGCCCCAGCAGCACCGCTCCGAACAGCAGCGTGGCCAGGATCCTGGCGCCGAACACGGCGGCGACGGCGAACGCCGCGCCCCGGTATCCCGTACCGAACGAGCCCTCCGCGATCGCGGCTTGCAACGAAAGCAGCAGAAGCACGAGAACGGCGAGTACGTCGCCGATCCCGCCGACGAACTGGGCACCCCACAACCGCCGCAGCGGAGGAAGGCGCAACAGTGATCGAACGGCGCGCTCTCGTGAGTCTGCGGCAAGTGCGTCGGAGTCGGAGGAGGAGCTCACGACCCCTGGCTGCTCGGCTCGTGTCATTCGCCCAGCCTATCCGGAGCCACCGACAACCCCGGAGCCCCGTCCGAACAAACGACCACCTGGCCACCCTCGCCCGGTTTCCCCGCCGCGCACGACGGCCGTCACGCGTCCGTCGTCGCGGCCGCACGGCTCCGAGCCCACGGCCTTCACACATCCGAGCCACGGCAGCGCCCGGCGCGCGACACGCCTCGCGCGGCGCCCTCCGAGCGGCACAGTCCGGCGACGCGCGCCGGGCGGCTCACACCCGGCGGCATGCGCCGGGCGCCGCCCGCGTCCCGCCGCCGCTACAGGCCCCTCGTCGCTACGCGTCCGTCGTCGCTACGCGTCCGTCGTCGCCGAGCCCGAGGCCGACGACGACGCCGACGACTTCTTCGCCGCCGTCTTCTTCGCCGTGGCCGTCCCGCCGGTCGCGGTCGCCTTCTTGGCCGTCGTCTTCTTCGCGGCGGCCTTCTTCGCCGTCGTCGCCTTCTTGGCGGGCGCCTTCTTCGCGGGAGCCTTCTTCGCCGCCTTCTTGGCGCTCTTCTTGGCCGGGCCCTTCGCGCGCTTCTCCGCGAGCAGCTCGTACCCGCGCTCCGGGGTGATCGCCTCGACGCTGTCGTCCGTCCGCAGGGTCGCGTTCGTCTCGCCGTCCGTGACGTACGGGCCGAACCGCCCGTCCTTCACGACCACCGGGCGCTCGCTCACCGGGTCCGTGCCCAGCTCCTTCAGCGGCGGCTTGGCCGCGGCCCGGCCCCGCTGCTTGGGCTGGGCGTAGATAGCCAGTGCCTCTTCGAGCGTGATGTCGAAGAGCTGGTCCTCGCTGGTCAGCGACCGCGAGTCGGTGCCCTTCTTCAGATACGGGCCGTACCGGCCGTTCTGCGCGGTGATCTCGACGCCCTCGGCGTCCGTCCCGACCACCCTCGGCAGCGACATCAGCCTGAGCGCGTCGTTGATGGTGACCGTGTCGAGCGCCATGGACTTGAAGAGCGAGGCGGTGCGCGGCTTGACCGCGTTCTTGCCGGTCTTCGGCGTGCCGTCCGGCAGGATCTCGGTGACGTACGGCCCGTAGCGGCCGTCCTTCGCCACGATCTGGTTGCCGGTGACCGGGTCGGCGCCCAGCTCGAAGTCGCCGCTCGGCTTGGCCAGCAGTTCCTCCGCGTACGCGACGGTCAGCTCGTCGGGCGCCATCTCCTCGGGCACGTCGGCGCGCTGGTGGCCCTCCGCGTCCTTCTCGCCGCGCTCCACGTACGGCCCGTACCGTCCGACGCGCAGCATGATGCCGTCGCCGACGGGGAACGAGGAGATCTCCTTGGCGTCGATCGCGCCGAGGTCGGTGACGAGTTCCTTGAGGCCGCCGAGGTGGTCCCCGTCGCCGTTGCCCGCGCTCGAAGCGGCGCCCGCGTTGTCGTCGCCCTCGCCGAAGTAGAAGCGCTTGAGCCACGGCACCGAATGGGCCTCGCCCTGGGCGATGCGGTCGAGGTCGTCCTCCATCTTGGCCGTGAAGTCGTAGTCGACGAGCCGGCCGAAGTGCGTCTCCAGCAGGTTGACGACGGCGAAGGACAAGAAGGACGGCACCAGTGCCGTGCCCTTCTTGAAGACATAACCGCGGTCGAGAATGGTGCCGATGATGGAGGCGTACGTCGACGGGCGGCCGATCTCCCGCTCTTCCAACTCCTTGACCAGCGACGCCTCGGTGTAGCGGGCGGGCGGCTTGGTGGCGTGGCCGTCGACCGAGATCTCCTCGGCGGCGAGCGCGTCGCCCTCGGCGACCTGCGGCAGCCTGCGCTCGCGGTCGTCCAGCTCCGCGTTCGGGTCGTCCGCGCCCTCGACGTACGCCTTCATGAAGCCGTGGAAGGTGATCGTCTTGCCGGAGGCGGAGAATTCCGCGTCCCGGCCGTCGCTCGACGTTCCGCCGATCCTGACGGTGACGCTGTTGCCGACCGCGTCCTTCATCTGGGAGGCGACGGTCCGCTTCCAGATCAGCTCGTACAGCCGGAACTGGTCGCCGCTCAGTCCGGTCTCCGCGGGGGTGCGGAAACGATCACCGGAAGGACGGATCGCCTCGTGCGCCTCCTGGGCGTTCTTGACCTTCCCGGCGTACGTACGCGGCTTGTCGGGCAGATAGCCCGCCCCGTACAACTGCGTGACCTGGGCACGGGCCGCCGCCACCGCGGTGTCCGAGAGGGTCGTGGAGTCCGTACGCATATAGGTGATGAAGCCGTTCTCGTACAGCTTCTGCGCGACCTGCATCGTGGACTTCGCCCCGAAGCCGAGCTTGCGCGACGCCTCCTGCTGGAGGGTCGTCGTGCGGAAGGGCGCGTACGGCGAGCGGCGGTACGGCTTGGACTCGACCGAGCGCACGGCGAAGGAGGAGTCCGCCAGCGCGGCGGCCAGCGCCCGCGCGTTCGCCTCGTCGAGGTGCAGCACCTGGTCGGACTTGAGCCGGCCGTCCGGACCGAAGTCGCGGCCCTGCGCGACGCGCCGGCCGTCGACCGAGTTCAACCGGGCGACCAGCGAGGACGGGTCGGACGGGTCCCCCGGGCGGCCGGTGGCGAACGTACCGGTCAGGTCCCAGTACTCGGCGGAGCGGAAGGCGATGCGCTCGCGCTCGCGCTCGACGACGAGCCGGGTGGCGACGGACTGGACGCGGCCCGCGGAGAGGCCCCGCATGACCTTCTTCCACAGGACCGGCGAGACCTCGTAGCCGTACAGCCGGTCGAGGATACGACGGGTCTCCTGGGCGTCGACCATGCGCGTGTTCAGCTCACGCGGATTGGCCACCGCGGCCCGGATCGCGTCCTTGGTGATCTCGTGGAAGACCATCCGGTGGACGGGGACCTTCGGCTTGAGGACCTCCTGGAGGTGCCACGCGATGGCTTCGCCCTCGCGGTCCTCATCGGTGGCGAGGTAGAGCTCGTCGGATTCGGCCAGCAGCTCCTTGAGCTTTCTGACCTGTGCCTTCTTGTCGGCGTTGACGACGTAGATCGGCTGGAAGTCATGTTCGACGTCCACTCCGAGGCGGCGCACCTCGCCCGTGTACTTCTCGGGCACCTCGGCGGCGCCGTTCGGGAGGTCGCGGATGTGCCCGACGCTCGCCTCGACGACATAGCCAGGGCCGAGGTAGCCCTTGATCGTCTTCGCCTTGGCAGGCGACTCGACGATGACGAGTCGGCGGCCGCCGTGTGCGGTCTCGCTGGTCGGGGACAACTTCGCTCTTCTCTCCGGTCGACGCTGGGTGGGCCCGTACGGCAGTACGGCAGAACGGCACGGCGGGGCGCGTGACGGCCCAGCGGTGACGCTGCTTCGCTGCGGAGTGTGACGGTACAACCCGCCCCCGTGTCAAACGGCAAAAGACCGCAACGGCCACTCGAACGGTAACCCGACTCCAGCCGTTCCTGCCGCCCGGACCCCCTCGCCCGTCGCGTCGGGCCGCCCCGGCGGTGGGCGCTCCGGGGCGCCTGGTGACAGTCGGGTACGGGCGTCGCGTGGGGCGCCCGGGACTCGTCCCCGCCGGGTCGCGGCCCAGGTCCGGGGCGCTTCCGCAGCAGGTCCGGGGGATGGTGGCACCGTGCGCCGGGGCGTGCGGGTCCCGCCCGCCGGGCCGGGACGATCATGGTCGCCGGGGTGGCTTCAGGATGGTGGAGCGCTTGGATCAGATACGACCGAAGCACCACACGCCGAGAGCGAGAAAGACCACGCCCGAGAGTGTCGCGAGCGTGATGGATGCCGCGGGCCGCACGCCGTGCGCCACCGGCGCCCGGTGCAGGACGCAAGCGCCCGTCCACAGCAGCAGCCCGGCGCCGAACAGCGTGAACACCACTCCCGCGAAGATCGCCGGCTCGCTCTCCACGGCCGCCTCCCGTCTCTCCGTGGCGCCCGTCTCGGGGCGCCTGGAATCCAGAAGGCAGATGCTGGCACCCCGGGACATACCCGGCGCGAACTCCGGGTGAACGCGGCGCGTCACGGGGCGTCCGACGACTCACCGGCTGGCGGCTCACCAGCGTGCGGCTCACCAGCGGGCAACTCACCGGCCCGCGGCTCACCCCAGCGCCGGACCCGGTGCGGCCCCCCGGGCGGCCGGCGAGCCGGGGACCGGGGCCGAGGCCGGCTCCAGGAAGCCCTCCTCCACCAGCAGCCGGATCGACTGCGGCGTCCGGTCCCGGAGCAGGACCGGGTCCTCCCCCATGAGCTGGGCGATCGCGTCCAGGATCCGCCCGGCGCTCAGGGACCCGTCGCAGACCCCGGCGAACCCGGCGCCGACCGTGTCCACCTTGGTGGCCCGGCGCATTCCGCGGTGCTGCCGGAGCACCACATGCTCGGGGTCCTCGGCACCCGGCAGCCCGACCTGCTCCTGGACGACCTCCGCCGCGAGGACGAAATGCTCGGCGAGCAGTGCGGCGTCGTCCCGCGCCCGCAGATAGTCCTGCCGCTCGAAGTGGGCCCGTACGCTCTCGCCGAGCGGCTGCTCCACCGAGTGCGGCCACTCCTCCACGACGATCGACGGCTCTGCGGCGCCCGACTTCCGGAGCGAGATCCAGCCGAAACCGACCGCCTTCGTCCCGCGGGCCTCGAACTCGTCCAGCCAGGCGTCGTACCGCGCCGCGTACGCCTGCGGATCGCTGCGGTGGTCTCCGCTGTCGCGCAGCCACAGCTCGGCGTACTGCGTCACGTCCTGGACCTCGCGCTGGACGATCCAGGCGTCGCAGCCGCGCGGCACCCACGACCGCAGCCGCTCCTGCCATTCCTCCCCCTCCACGTGCTGCCAGTTGGCGAGGAACTGCGCGTATCCGCCTTCGTTGAGCCGGTCCCCCGCCTGCTGAACGAGCGTGCGGCACAGATCGTCCCCGCCCATTCCGCCGTCCCGATAGGTCAGCCGGGCGCCGGGGGAGATCACGAACGGCGGGTTGGAGACGATCAGGTCGTACGTCTCGTCCCCGACCGGATCGAAGAGGGAGCCCTCGCGCAGCTCGGCCGCGGGCGCCCCGGAGAGCGCCAGGGTCAGCCGGGTGAAGCCGAGCGCCCTCGGGTTGAGATCGGTGGCGGTGACCCGGGTCGCGTGCTGGGTGGCGTGCAGCGCCTGGATCCCGGAGCCCGTGCCCACGTCGAGCGCCCGGTCCACGGGCGTACGGACCGTGAGCCCCGCCAGGGTCGTCGAGGCACCGCCGACGCCGAGCACCACGTCCTCGCCGTGCCCCCGCGCGCCCGCGGCACCGCCGACGGAACAGCCCAGGTCGGAGACGATGAACCAGTCCTGCCCGTCCGGTCCGCCGTACGGCCGTACGTCCACGGTGGCGGTGATCCGGTCGCCGTCCCGTACGACCCAGCCGTCCGTCAGCGCGGCATCCAGCGGAAGGGCGGCTTCCGCACGCTCCCCGGGGACCGCCCTCTGGAGCAGGAAGAGCCGGACGAGCGTTTCGAGCGGGGTGTCACCGCGGGTGGCGCGCAGCGCGGGTACGGTCTCGCTGCGGGCCAGCGCGGCGTAGGCGGAGGCACCGAGCAATTCCAGGAGGCCGTCGGCGGTGAAGTCGGCGGCGAGCAGGGCCGCACGGAGTCGGGGCGAGTGGTCGGGCGAGGGAAGGCTGGTCGTACTCACCCGCCCATTGTGGCGTCTCCCACTGACAACGGCCCGCGGCCCGGCCCCTGGACGTGTGAGTCCGATGGGGCCGGGCCGCGGGTGCCACGTTCGGGAGTGCGGTCCACGACAGGGCCCGCGACGGGGCCCACGGCGGTCGGGCGCCGCCGCGCGGTCAGCGCTCGCTGCCCGCCGTCGTGGGAGAGGCGGACGCGCCACCGACGGTGGGCTTCTGGCAGCCGGGCTGCTTCACCATCGCCTTGCCGACATCGCCGGACTGCAGCTTCTGGAGCGCCTGGTCGCCGCTCTTGCTGAGGGTGGCCAGTTCGTCCGCGACATCCTTGAGGCCGTCGGCGAACTTCGCCTGGTCCTTGGTGTCCAGTTCGTCGACCTTCGTCTTGAGGCCCTCGTAGGACGCCGCGGTGGAGTTGAGCTCCTTGACGGCCTCCTGCTGGGTCTTCTCGCCGTCGGTGACGGGCGGGGCGCCCGCGCTGTTCACGGCGGCGCCCAGCGACTTGTACGCCTGGGAGATGGACTGGAAGGCGGCGGCGTCCGCCGTCTGGACGTCAGCGGGTTTACTGCTGTCCGAGGTCGCCTGCTGGATGGACGTGTTGGCGTCCGCGATCTTCTTTAGCTGTGGCTGGACCTGGTCGCAGACCTTCTTGGCCCAGTCGTTCACCTTGCTGTCGTTGTCGTCACCGCTGCAACCGGACAGCGCCATGAGCAGTACCGCACCGCCGGACAGCGTGGCCACAAGCTTCTTGTTCACCGGATGGGTCCCTTCCAAGGCTCTCGGCCCCGGAACATACACGCCGCCGGGGTGGCAGCCGCGCGCCGGACGTCCGGTACGTAGGCTATTGCAGCCATTTGCACCAAGGGAGAGACACCTCACGCGCACGGCCCGCTCCGGCGCGGCGCGTAGGGGCCGCACGTACCGACCGCAGATTCGGACGGCACGTACGGACGCCACGTACGGCACGTACGGACGGCCGGTCAATCCGCGCCGTCCGTACGCACCTTGACCGGCTCCGATCATGACCGGCCCCGATCGATGGCCTGGACAGAGCCGGACCAGCTGTCCGGTCAATCAGGCGGAGAAAAGTGACCAGAAGCGGTCATCCGGTGGCCGAAGGACGACCGACGGGTGACCGGAGGTCATGACGCCGCCACCGGATCGGGCGACTTCTCGCTGCCGCCGCCACTGCCCTCCCCGCCGCTCCCGTCCCCGTCGTCCACGGTGACCGAACGCCGCTTGGAGACATAGACCGCCCCGACGATGACCACCAGGGCGAGCACCGCGACCAGGGTGCGCACCCCCGCGCTGGCATCGCCCCCGTAGCTGAACTGCACGACCGCCGGGGCGATCAGCAGCGCGACCAGGTTCATCACCTTCAGCAGCGGGTTGATGGCGGGGCCCGCCGTGTCCTTGAACGGATCCCCGACGGTGTCGCCGATGACCGTCGCGGCATGCGCCTCGCTGCCCTTGCCACCGTGGTGCCCGTCCTCGACCAGCTTCTTCGCGTTGTCCCAGGCGCCGCCGGAGTTGGCGAGGAAGACGGCCATCAGGGTGCCGGTGCCGATCGCACCCGCCAGGAACGACCCGAGCGCCCCCACGCCGAGCGAGAAGCCCACGACGATCGGCGTGAGCACGGCGAGCAGCCCCGGTGTGGCCAGCTCGCGCAGCGCGTCCTTGGTGCAGATGTCGACGACGCGCCCGTACTCCGGCTTCTCCGTGCGGTCCATGATCCCGGGGTGCTCGCGGAACTGCCGCCGCACCTCGTAGACCACCGAGCCCGCCGACCGCGACACCGCGTTGATGGCAAGACCGGAGAAGAGGAAGACGACCGCGGCGCCAAGGATCAGCCCGACCAGGTTGTTGGGCTGGGAGATGTCCAGGCTGAGCGTGAGTTCGCCCGCTCTGGCCCCGACGTCCGCGACGGCGGTCGCGATGGCGTCCCGGTACGAGCCGAAGAGCGCCGCCGCGGCGAGTACGGCCGTGGCGATGGCGATGCCCTTCGTGATCGCCTTGGTGGTGTTGCCCACGGCGTCGAGCTCGGTCAGCACCTGGGCGCCCGCGCCCGTCACCTCGCCGGACATCTCGGCGATGCCCTGCGCGTTGTCGGAGACCGGCCCGAAGGTGTCCATGGCGACGATGACGCCGACCGTGGTGAGCAGCCCGGTGCCGGCCAGGGCCACCGCGAACAGGGCGAGCATGATCGACGTACCGCCCAGCAGGAAGGCCCCGTACACCGCGAGACCGATCAGCAGTCCCGTGTAGACGGCGGACTCCAGGCCGATGGCGATGCCCGCGAGCACGACCGTGGCGGGGCCGGTCAGGGCGGACTTGCCGATGTCCTTGACCGGTCGCCGGGTGGTCTCGGTGAAGTAGCCGGTGAGCTGCTGGATCAGGGCGGCGAGCACGATGCCGATGGCGACCGCGACCAGGGCGAGGAGCCGGGGGTCGCCGCCGTGCGTGAGGATCGACCGGTCGGAGACGCCGTCCAGCTCCGCGTACGAGGACGGCAGGTAGACGAAGACCGCCACGGCCACCAGGACGAGCGAGATCACCGCGGAGATGAAGAAGCCGCGGTTGATGGCGCTCATGCCGCTGCGGTCGGTACGGCGCGGGGCGACCGCGAAGATGCCGATCATCGCGGTCACCACGCCGATCGCGGGGACGATCAGCGGAAAGGCGAGACCGAAGTCGCCGAACGCCGCCTTGCCGAGGATCAGCGCGGCGACGAGCGTCACGGCGTACGACTCGAAGAGGTCGGCGGCCATGCCAGCGCAGTCGCCGACGTTGTCGCCCACGTTGTCGGCGATGGTGGCGGCGTTGCGCGGATCGTCCTCGGGGATGCCCTTCTCGACCTTGCCGACGAGGTCGGCGCCGACATCGGCGGCCTTGGTGAAGATCCCGCCACCGACGCGCATGAACATGGCGATCAGCGCGGCGCCGAGGCCGAACCCCTCCAGGACCTTGGGGGCGTCCGCGGCGTAGACGAGGACCACGCAGGAGGCGCCGAGCAGCCCGAGCCCCACGGTGAACATGCCGACCACGCCGCCCGTACGGAATGCGATCTTCATGGCTTTGTGCGAGACGGCCGTCAGATCTTTTTCCGGTTCGCCTTCGGCCGGTGTCGCCTCACGCGCGGCAGCGGCCACCCGCACATTGCTGCGTACGGCGAGACGCATGCCGATGTAACCGGTGGCCGCGGAGAAACCGGCACCCACCAGGAAGAACAGCGAACGTCCCGCGCGCTGCGACCAGTTGTCGGCCGGCAGCACCATGAGCAGAAAGAAAACCACCACGGCGAATACGCCGAGGGTGCGCAACTGCCTGGCCAGATAGGCATTCGCGCCTTCCTGTACAGCGGCAGCGATCTCCTTCATGGAATCGGTGCCCTCACCGGCCGCCAGGACCTGGCGCACCAGCAGCTGGGCCACGAACAGCGCGGCCAGCGCGACGACCGCGATGACGATCACGATCAGCCGATTGCCGTCCGTGAGTATCGCGGCCGCGAGAGAAGTGGGGTGCTCGGACAGGTGTGGTTGGAAGTGTCCCGCCATTCGTCCTCCTTGACGCTCAGCGTTCAAGATGGACGGATTGTAGGGAGCGGAACCTGATCAAAACAGAGCGCGCCACAAGGTAATTGACCTTGACATAAGGAATCACCCGGGAAACGAGTAATGGGATAAAAGCGTTTACGCGGTCGGATGGAAACCGGCAGAAATAAGAAAGGCCCTGCTCAGCAGGGCCTTTCCCGGTACGGCCGGAAGGGGTGCGGCCGATGAAATGATCAGGACATCCGAAACCGTCAGGATGTCGCGACGGGCGGTGTCGTGGGCCAGCTCATCCGGATGACGCCGCCGTCGTCTCCCGAAGTCACCTCGACGTCGTCGACGAGCCCGCTGATGACCGCGAGGCCCATCTCGTCCTCGCCCTCGGCGTCACCCTCGTGGCCGCCGGGGGACGCGCCCTCGCCCGCTTCCGAGGCCCCGGCTCCGCCGGAGCCCGTACCGGACACCCCGTCGCCGACCTCGATGGAGAACGCCTTCTCCTCCTCGGTGAGCACGACTCTCACCGGGTCGGTGATGCCATGACTGCGGTGCAGCCCGACCGCACGGCTGCATGCCTCACCGACCGCGAGTCTGACCTCGTCCAACACAGCTTCGTCGACGCCTGCCCGGCGAGCAACGGCGGCCGCCACCAGACGGGCCGTTCTGACATGTTCGGGCTGGGCGCTGAAGCGGAGTTCAACGGTGGCCATGCGATCCCCCTCGAACGTATGAGCGTGCAAACTCACGGGCGCGGGCACCCGGGCGCGACGGCCCGGTGCCTCTGCCCGCTCCTCCGGAAAGCGGCGTCCGACCTCAGTCGGTGGCCGCCACGGCCTCGTCGACCGTGGTGTGGATCGGGAACACCTTGGTCAGACCGGTGATCCGGAAGATCTTGAGAATGCGCTCCTGGTTGCAGACCAGGCGCAGCGAGCCCTCGTGGGCGCGCACACGCTTCAGTCCGCCCACGAGCACGCCGAGACCGGTCGAGTCCAGGAAGTCCACGCCCTCCATGTCGACAACCAGGTGGTAGCTGCCGTCGTTCACCAACTCGACCAACTGCTCGCGCAGCTTGGGCGCGGTATACACATCAATCTCGCCACCGACCTCGACGACCGTACGGTCGCCACCAGGGCCGGACACATTGCGAGTCGACAGGGACAGGTCCACGGATCCTCCAGCACCTTGCTATCGAGCGGTCGCCCCTCGGGTCTCCCCGACGGAGCCAGGGGACGTATCGCCAGCCGCGATGGCATTCAATCACTTACCAGCGGTCATGCACGACGCCTTGGGCCCATTGTCCGTCATGCCAGTGACACACTCGATGCCGATGGCCAGGAATCATCGTCCCAGTGGACCCCCGCAGACCGGGGGCGAACGCCCCTCTCCCGGCACGGTCCTCGACCGCCTCGCCGCAGGGGCGGGCCGTGCTGCGCGCATCACCCATACGGAGCACCTGCCCCCACGTGAGGGCCGTCATGCCGTGTGGCCCGATCGCATCCGCGCGGAAGTGATCAACGCCATTCAGCGGGCGGGCGTCGAGCACCCGTGGACGCATCAGGCGGTGGCCGCCGAGCACGCCCTGGACGGCGAGTCCGTCGTGATCGCCACCGGAACGGCCTCCGGCAAGTCGCTCGCCTATCTCGCCCCCGTGCTGACCACCCTCCTCGACGGCGCCGAGGCGCCCAACGGCCGTGGCACCACGGCGCTCTACCTCGCCCCGACCAAGGCCCTCGCCGCCGACCAGCGGCGCGCGGTGAAGGCCCTCGCGGCCCCGCTCGGCAACGGCGTACGCCCCGCCGTCTACGACGGCGACACCCCCGTCGAGGAGCGCGAATGGGTCCGGCAGTACGCGAACTACGTACTGACCAACCCCGACATGCTGCACCGGGGCATCCTCCCCTCCCACCCCCGCTGGGCCTCCTTCCTGCGCGCGCTGCGCTATGTCGTCATCGACGAGTGCCACACCTACCGCGGCGTCTTCGGCTCGCACGTCGCCCAGGTGCTGCGCCGGCTCCGCCGCGTCTGCGCCCGCTACGGCGCGCACCCGGTCTTCCTCCTCGCCTCGGCCACCGCCGCCGAACCCGCCCAGGCCGCGGGCCGGCTCACCGGTCTGCCCGTGCGCGAGGTCACCGACGACGCCTCCCCCCGGGGCGAACTGGTCTTCGCCCTCTGGGAGCCCCCGCTCACGGAGCTCCACGGCGAGCGAGGGGCGCCCGTACGCCGTACCGCCACCGCCGAGACCGCCGACCTCCTCACCGACCTCACCGTCCAGGGCGTCCGTACGGTCGCCTTCGTACGATCCCGGCGCGGCGCCGAACTGATCTCCGTCATCGCCCAGGAACGCCTCGCCGAGGTGGACCGCTCGCTGGCCCGCCGGGTCGCCGCCTACCGGGGCGGCTACCTCCCGGAGGAACGCCGCGCGCTGGAGAACGCCCTGCACTCCGGCGAGCTCCTCGGCCTCGCCGCCACCACCGCCCTGGAGCTGGGCATCGACGTCTCCGGCCTGGACGCCGTCGTGATCTCCGGCTACCCCGGCACCCGGGCCTCGCTCTGGCAGCAGGCGGGCCGGGCGGGCAGATCGGGACAGGGCGCGCTGGCCGTTCTCGTCGCCCGGGACGACCCGCTGGACACCTTCCTGGTCCACCACCCCGAGGCGCTGTTCCAGCAGCCGGTGGAGTCCACCGTCCTCGATCCGGACAATCCGTACGTCCTCGCCCCCCATCTCTGCGCCGCGGCGGCCGAACTCCCCCTCACCGAGGACGACCTGACGCTCTTCGGCCCGGCCGCGCCCGCCCTGCTGCCGCAGCTGGAGTCCGCGGGGCTGCTCCGCCGTCGCGCCGCGGGCTGGTACTGGACCCGCCGCGAGCGGGCCGCCGATCTCGCCGACATCCGGGGCGAGGGCGGGCGTCCCGTCCAGATCGTCGAGGCGTCGACCGGGCGGCTGCTCGGCACGGTCGACGAAGCGGCCAGCCACACCGCCGTCCACGACGGCGCCGTCCACCTCCACCAGGGCCGCACCTATCTGGTGAAACACCTCGACCTGTCGGATTCGGTCGCCCTGGTCGAGGAGGCCAACCCGCCGTACTCCACCACCGCGCGCGACACCACCGCCATCTCCGTGCTCGAAACCGACACCGAGATCCCGTGGGGCACCGGACGCCTGTGCTACGGCTCCGTCGAAGTCACCAACCAGGTCGTCTCCTTTCTGCGCCGCCGGCTCATCACCGGCGAAGTACTCGGCGAGAGCAAGCTCGATCTGCCGCCACGGACCCTGCGCACCCGGGCCGTGTGGTGGACGGTCACCGAGGACCAGCTCGACGCGGCCCGGGTCAACCCCGAGCAGCTCGGCGGCGCGCTGCACGCCGCCGAACACGCCTCCATCGGCATGCTGCCGCTCTTCGCCACCTGCGACCGCCGGGACATCGGAGGCGTCTCCGTACCGCTCCACCCGGACACCCTCCTGCCTACCGTCTTCGTGTACGACGGCCACCCCGGCGGCGCGGGATTCGCGGAACGCGCCTTCCGCACGGCCCGCGCCTGGCTCACCGCGACCCGTGAGGCCATCGCCTCCTGCGAGTGCGAGGCGGGCTGCCCGTCCTGCATCCAGTCGCCCAAGTGCGGCAACGGCAACGACCCGTTGCACAAGCGGGGCGCCGTACGCCTGCTGACCGAACTACTCAGGGCGGCGCCGCCGGATCCGGAGGACTCGTCGGAGGAAGCGCAGGCCCAGAGCCCGGCCCGTTCGGCGCATCCGGCGGAGGAGGCGCGTCCCATGGAGGAAGTGGATCCGGCGGATACGCCGATCGCGGCGGACCGGCCCGCGCCCTGACCGTGGGCGCGTACGGACCGAACCGCGCGGTGGCCGTCACCTCCGCGACCTCCCCGCTCAGCACGCACCGGACCACCCGCGCCCCCTGTGCCGCCGCCACCTCGGCCGCCCGGCGGCAGGCGTCGGCCGGCCCGCTCGGCACGCGGTCGGCCGCGGCGAGCGCCGCCAGATCCGCGGCGGCCCCCGCGCGGTGGCGCGCGACGACCGCCTGCCCCATCGCGAGCACCGCCGCGAAGACCACACACATCGTGGTCGCCGCCATGGCAGCCCACACCGTCGCCGCGCCCCGGTCCCGGCTCATGGAGCCGCCCCCGCCGGTTCCGGGCCGCCTGGCGCCCCTTCAGGGCCGCCCTGGGCGTCCTCCGCCGGCGCGACGGCCTCCGAGGCGAGCGTCAGGGCCAGTGAGCCCGGTCCAGGCGCCGGTGCCTCCACCCGGACCCGCCAGACATCACCCGTACGGCCCAGGGTGACCCTGGCTCCCTCCGGGGCGGCCGAACGGGCGGCGGCCAGCGCCGTGGCCCGTGGCTCGGACCTCGCCGCCGCCCGCGCCCCCGCCCTGGCGGCGTCCACGCACTGGATCTGCGCGGCTGCCGCCGTCAGGCCCCAGACCAGCGACAGGGTGAAGACCACCAGCGCGGGCACCGTCACGGCCGCCTCCGCCGTCACCGAGCCCCGATCCGCCCCACGCACCCGGACGGGACGCCTCCGGGCCGTACGCACCGGCTCAGAACTGCGCACCGAGCGCCCTGCCGATCAGCCCCTCCAGCGCGCCCGAGACGGACCCGCTGGTGACCACCCGGTAGAGCACCGCCGCGAAGGCGCAGGCGGCGATCGTCCCCACCGCGTACTCGGACGTGGTCATCCCCGTATCGGCCCGCGCCCGCCGCAGCAGTGCGCGGAGCAGCCCGTCCCTTCGCCGTACCGGTCGCGTCTCGCGCGTCTGTCGCGTCTGTCGTGTCCACATGTGACTCTCCCCGTCCTCCGTGACAAATCATGGGAAAATGCTGGAAATCATCGACGGCGGAAATCAGTTGCCGTTCAGCAGTCCGCTCGCCAGACCGATCACCACCGGGGCCACCCCCACCGCCAGGAAGGCGGGCAGGAAACACAGCCCCACCGGTGCGGTGATCAGCACCTGGGCCCGCTGGGCCCGGGCCACGGCCTCCCGCGACCGGGCCGCCCGGAGGCCGTCGGCCAGCCGGGACACCGGCTCCGCCGCCGGCGCTCCGGTGGCGGACGCCCGCTCCAGGCAGCGGGCCAGCCCGGCGGCGCCCGGTATCGCGCCGAACCGCCCCCACGCCGCCGCCGGTTCACCACCGAGCCGGATCTCCGCCGCCGCACGTGCCAGCCCGTCACCGACGGGGCCGCCCAGCGACTCCCCGACGACCTCCGCCGCCTCGCGCGGCCCGGCCCCGGCCGCGACACAGGCGGCCAGTAGATCGGCCGCGAGCGGAAGCTGCCCCGCCGCCGCGTCGGCCTTGGAGCGGTCGCGGGAGCGGTGCGTACACAGCCACCTTCGGACCCCGTACGCCCCGGCCAGCCCGACCACGATCCCCGTCACCCCGCCGACCAGGGCCCAGGCGATGACCACCACACCGAGCGGCGGGCCCCAGCGCCGGGCCCGTTCCGCCGTCCACGGGCGGGTCCGCGACGGCCGCTGTACGTGCCCGGCCCCCAGGAGCACGGCCAGCCGCCGACGGACCCACCGTCCGCGCCGCCCGACCGACACCGCGACGAACAGACACCCCATGGCGACCGGCACCAGAACCGCCGTCCACAGCCCGGGTACCGGAGCGGGCCTCATGACGCCTCGCCGATCCGTACGATCCGGGCGGCCCACCACAGCCCGGCGGCCTCCAGCAGGCCGCCCACCGCCAGACAGCCCAGGCCGGCCGGGGTGTGCAGCAGCACGCGCAGCGGATCCGCGCCCAGCGCCCAGCCCATGGCCAGCCCCACCACGGGCAGCAGCGCGAGCACGACCACCGTCGACCAGGCGCCCGCCAACTGCGCGCGCAGCCCCTCACGCTGCTCGCTCTGCGCCCGGAGGGCCGCCTCCAGCCGGTCCAGCCCGGAGGCCAGCCCCGCGCCGCCGTCCACCGCCACCCGCCAGCAGGCCGCGAGCCCCACCAGGCCCTCCGCCCCCGGCTCACGCGCCGCCCGCCGCAGCACGTCCGGCACATCGCCGCCGAACCGGGCCGCCGCCAGTACGGCGGGCTCGGCGCCGCCCAGTCCACCGGTCGAGGCCGCCGCGACCAGCAGGGCCTGCACGGGCTGCAGTCCCGCCCGCAACTCGCCCGCGGCGGCGCCGCAGAGCGCCACGATCCCGGCGGCGCGCCGCTCACGCTCCTTCCGCCGCTCGCCCGCCCGCAGCCGCCGCCCCACCAGCGGCACCGCCAGCGCGCCGCCGAGCAGGGGCAGCACCGACTCGCCCGCCAGGGCGAGCAGCAGCGCGGGGGGCAGGCACAGCCACTCCTTGGGCAACCCCCGCACGCTGTCCCTGAACCGCGGAAGCAGACGCTCCCGCGAGGGCTCCCCGTGCGCAGGCCCCATGGGCGCGCCGCCGGACGCCAGCAGCAGTCCGGCCCGGCGCAGCCCTCTCTCCTGGCGGGCCGTCAGCCGGACCGCGGCCACCGCGCACGGCACCGCCGCACACGCGAGGGCCGTCATGGACATCCCGGTCACAGCGCACCCCCGAGCAGTGCCCGCAGCCGCGGCCAGCCGCAGTCGTGCGCGAAGGCGTCGGCGCGCCACCGCAGCGCGGGTACCGGCACGACGAGTCCGGCGGCATCCCGTTCCAGCACATGTACCTCGGCGAGCCTCCTGTGCCCGTCGCGGTCCCGCACAAGATGGATCACGACGGACAGCGCCGCCGCCAACTGGCTGTGCAGGGCCGCCCGGTCCAGCCCCGCCGCCGTCCCGAGGGCCTCCAGCCGCGCGGGTACGTCCGCGGCCGTGTTGGCGTGCACCGTGCCGGAGCCTCCTTCGTGTCCCGTATTGAGGGCGGCCAGCAGTTCGGTGACCTCCGGTCCTCTGACCTCACCGACGACCAGCCGGTCCGGCCGCATCCGCAGTGCCTGGCGGACCAGGTCCCGCAGGGTCACCAGGCCCGCGCCCTCCTGGTTCGCCGGGCGGCCCTCCAGCCGCACCACATGCGGATGGTCCGGCCTCAACTCGGCCGAGTCCTCGGCCAGTACGATCCGCTCGCGCGCTCCGACCAGACCGAGCAGGGTGGACAGCAGCGTCGTCTTCCCCGTGCCCGTACCCCCACTGATCAGGAAGGAGAGCCGGGCGTCCAGCAGCGCACGGAGCAGCCGCTCGCCGCCCGGCGGGATCGTCCCGGCCCGGGTCAGCTCCGCGAGCGAGAACGCCTTGGGGCGCACCACCCGCAGCGACAGACAGGTCGAGCCGACGGCGACCGGGGGCAGCACCGCGTGCATCCGTGTGCCGTCCGGGAGCCGTGCGTCGACCCAGGGCCTGGCGTCGTCGAGCCTGCGCCCGGCCACGGCGGCGAGCCGCTGCGCCAGTCTCCGTACGGACGCCGCGTCCGCGAAGGACACCGTTGTCAGTTCGAGCCCGCCACCCCGGTCCACCCACACCCGGTCGGGTGCGGAGACCAGCACATCCGTCACGGACGGATCGGCGAGCAGTGGTTCCAGCGGGCCGCTGCCCACCAGCTCGCACCGCAACTCCTCGGCGGCCCCTAGCACTTCCGAGTCGCCCAGCAGCCGTCCCTGCGCCCGCAGGGCGGCGGCCACACCGGCCGGGGTGGGCTCGGCCCCGCTCTCCGCGAGCCGCTGCCGCACCGCGTCGAGCAGCCCGCCGGCCGCGGAAGGGGAGAAGGGCTTCAAAGGCATCGTGGAGGTCATGCGGGCACGCTCCCGTCCGTGGCGAGGGCTCGCTCCCAGAAGGCCCTGCAGAACGCCGCGAGCGGCCCGCGCGCCCGGGCTCCCGGCGGTGCTCCGTTCTCCAGCGTCTCCGACAGCCCCGGCTCCAGCGGTAGTTCACCCGCCAGCGGAAGGCGGAGCGCGTCGGCGATCCACTGCCCGTCGAGGCCGGCGGCGTAGGGTCCGCGGACCACCGCGCGCAGGTCGTGGAGGACCATGCCCACCGCCGAGGCCACCCGCCCGGCCGCCGCGACGGCCCGCAACTCCGCGGGGACCACCAGCAGCCCCACGTCCACCTGGGCCAGCGCCTCGGCCATGGCCTCGTCCACTCTGCGCGGGAGATCCACGACGACCACACCGCCGCGCCTGCGGGCCGCGGCCAGCACCGATCTCATGGCCTCCGGCCGGACCGCCACGGAATCTCCACGATCCCAGCTGAGAACCCTCAGTTGGTGCAGTAAGGGCAGCGACTCCTCCAGTGCGCCGCCCGCGACCCTCCCCTTGGAAGCCGCGAAATCCGGCCACCGCCGCCCCTCGGCCTGTTCACCACCGAGCAGCACGTCGAGCCCTCCGCCGAGCGGATCGCCGTCGACGAGCATCGTGCGCCGGCCCTCGCGCGCCGCGGTGACGGCCAGCGCGCAGGCGAGTGTCGACGCCCCGGCGCCGCCCCTGCCGCCGATCACCCCGACGGTCAGCGCCGGCCGGCCCACGCCCTCGGCGGCGTCCGCGATGCGGTCCACCAGCCAGTTCTCCGCGTCCGGCAGCCGCAGCACACACTCGGCCCCGATCTCCACCGCCCGGCGCCACACGTCCGGGTCGTCCTGGTCCTTCCCGACCAGCATCACCCCGCGCCTGCGCGTGGCGCCCCGGCAGCGGGCCGCCGCATCGTCCCCGACGAGGACCAGCGGCGCGTCCTCCCAGGAGCCCTTCCGCTCCGGCACCGCGTGGTGCACCTCCGGCTCGGCACCGGCCGCGGCGCACAGGCGCAGCAGGTCGTCGAGCAACTCCGCGTCCTCGGTGAGGATCAGCGGTCCGGCCCGGTGTCCGTCCGGCCCGCGCGAGCGATCGGATGTCATGGATCCAGCCACGATCTCCGCCCCCTATCTCTGACGTGATCCGGTATCCGCGAGCGCTTCTCTCCGCGATCTCGCACTGATCCGGTATCCCTGATTCCGGCTTCCGCGAAGTTCGCGGCCGGAATCACCGTGCAGGAGAACAAGAAATCGTGTGGATCTTGCTGAAAAACTGTGGACAACTCACCAGTTGTGAATATCCCGGTAGCTCATACCGGTGACTTCCGGAGCGGAGCGCTTTGACTACGCAACGTGACGGGCATGCTGGTGGCGCGGTCATCGCGCGGAGAGATCGAAGAGAGGAGGACGCCGTGGCGTGAAGGCCCAAAACGCGTCCGGACATGCGACGACCCCCGCCGGGGGGGAGAGCGGGGGTCGTCCCCACGGCCGACTCGGGGGGGGGGGAGGAGCCGGACCGGGTTAGCACGGTCGCGAACGATCCGTGACTTCCATGGTGTACCCGAGAGCCTTCTCAGGCAAACCCACGCGCCGCACCTTACGCCGAATGGTGGGCGCATATGCTCGACCCCGTGGAAAACCACTCCTTGCCGCGCACAGCAGCCTTCTTTGACCTGGACAAGACGGTCATTGCGAAGTCTTCGACGTTGACCTTCAGCAAGTCCTTCTACCAAGGCGGCCTGATCAACCGCCGCGCCGTACTGCGCACCGCGTACGCACAGTTTGTCTTCCTCGCCGGAGGGGCGGACCACGACCAGATGGAGCGGATGCGGGAGTACCTTTCCGCGCTCTGCAAGGGCTGGAACGTCCAACAGGTCAAGGAGATCGTCGCGGAGACCCTGCACGATCTGATCGACCCGATCATCTACGACGAGGCGGCGTCCCTCATCGAGGAGCACCACACCGCCGGCCGCGACGTGGTGATCGTCTCCACCTCGGGCGCGGAGGTCGTCGAGCCCATCGGCGAACTGCTGGGCGCCGACCGCGTCGTGGCCACCCGGATGGTCGTCGGCCCCGACGGCTGCTTCACCGGCGAGGTGGAGTACTACGCGTACGGGCCGACCAAGGCCGAGGCGGTCAAGGCGCTCGCCGCGTCCGAGGGGTACGACCTGGCCCGCTGTTACGCCTACAGCGATTCCATCACCGATGTGCCGATGCTCGAATCGGTCGGCCACCCCTTCGCCGTCAACCCGGACCGGGCGCTGCGGCGCGAGGCGGTGGCGCGCGCGTGGCCGGTTCTCGTCTTTAACCGGCCCGTCCGGCTGAAGCAGCGCCTGCCCGCTTTCTCCATGCCGCCCCGCCCCGCCCTGGTCGCGGCGGCCGCGGTGGGCGCGGCGGCGGCGACAGCCGGACTGGTCTGGTACGCCAGCCGCCGTCGGCAGTCCGCCCTCTTTGCCCGTGTTTGAACCTAAAAGTAAAGAAGTGGGGCCGGGGGTTCCGCATCCTGGCGGACTGGAGTACAAAGGATTCAACGGCCCGCGAGACCAAGGACATCCGAGAGGATCACCTTTATACGCACCAGGCCCCACGGACCGAGCATGGAAGCCGAGCACCCACGCGACGTCGACCCGTCGATTACGGGCCAGCCGCACCAGGCGACGGGCAAAGTACGCGACCTGATGGGCAATACACGAGGACGCTTGGTAACTCGACGGACATGCCAGCGGCGGTGCCCCCACGGTACCGCCGCATCTTCGTCCAGGGGGCGGGCCTCAGGCAGCGCCCCGCTGCAGGGCCTCGCAGACGGCCGTGGACTCCCGTACCCCCAGCTCGACGGCGCGACCGCAGTGCGTGATCCACGCCGCCATGCCCTCCGGGGTTCCGGTGAGATAGCCGTCAAAGGCAGCCGCATACGCAGCGCGCCCCAGTTCCGCGTGACCGACCTCCGCCGGGCAGATCGACTTGGGGTCGAGACCGCTGCCGATCAGCACGATGCGCTCGGCCGCCCGCGCCACCAGGCCGTTGTACGACCCGAAGGGACGCAGCGCCAGCAACTCCCCGTGCACCACCGCAGCCGTCACCAGCGCGGGCGCCGTACTGGTCGCGATCACCAGCCGGGCCAGTCCGTCCAGCCGTGCGGCCACCTCGTCCGCGCCCGGCAGCGGCGCCTCGGCCCACGGCCCCGCGGCCGGCGCCTCGTCGGGCAGCGCCCCCTCGGCCAGCAGTGCCCCGGCGCCGGAAGCCGCGGGGCCGGAGCCGGGCACCTCCACGACCGGTTCACCCGCCAGCCGGGGCCGCCCCACGGTGCGGTCGGACACCCCGGCGCCACCGGCCGCCACCAGGTGCAACCGGGCCAGCACCCGGAGCGGCGACTGCGACCAGATGGAGAGCAACTGGCCCGCCTCGGCGTTCAGCCGCAGGGCGGCGCCGACCGTACGCGCCTCGGCGTCCGAGCCGAAATCGCTGCGCCGGCGCACCTCTTCGAGCGCCCAGTCCGCCCCGGACAGCGCGGCCGAGCCGCGGGCCGCCCGCAGGGCCGCCTCCGAGGTGACCTCGCCGCCGCGACGCCGCATCACGCGGTGGCCGTACACCCGGTCGACGGCCTTTCGCACGGAGTCCACGGCGTCGGGGACGCCCGGCAGAGCCGCCAGGGTGGCCAGGGGGTCCTCCGGCCATGGCGCGGAGGAAGCGTCAGAGGCTGTCGTACTCATAAGTAGCGAGGCTACGCGCCCCGCGCGTACGTCCCACCTTGGAGTGGTCTTCTCCACACAAGCACCTCACCCGCAGCGAGAATGCAGCTACCCTACGTGAACATGAAGATCGCTTTCGTGGGGAAGGGCGGCAGCGGCAAGACGACGCTGTCCTCGCTCTTCATCCGCCACCTGACCGCCAACGAGGCCCCCGTCGTCGCAGTCGACGCCGACATCAACCAGCATCTCGGAGCCGCGCTCGGCCTCGACGACACAGCAGCCGCGACGCTGCCCGCGATGGGGGCACACCTGCCGCTGATCAAGGAGTATCTGCGGGGCACCAACCCTCGGATCTCCTCGGCGGACTCGATGATCAAGACAACGCCGCCGGGCGAGGGATCGCGGCTGCTGCGAGTCTGCGAGAACAACCCGGTGTACGACGCGTGCGCCCGCCCCGTGGCCCTGGACGACGGCGAGATCCGGCTGATGGCCACCGGCCCGTTCTCGGAGTCCGATCTGGGCGTGGCCTGCTACCACTCGAAGGTCGGCGCGGTCGAGCTGTGCCTGAACCACCTCGTCGACGGGCCCCACGAGTACGTGGTCGTCGACATGACGGCCGGCTCGGACTCCTTCGCCTCCGGGATGTTCACCCGGTTCGACATGACGTTCCTGGTCGCCGAGCCGACCCGCAAGGGGGTGTCGGTCTACCGCCAGTACAAGGAGTACGCACGGGACTTCGGGGTCTCGCTCAAAGTCGTCGGCAACAAGGTCCAGGGCCGGGACGACGTGGAGTTCCTCCGTGACGAGGTGGGCGAGGACCTGCTCGTCACGGTCGGCCACTCCGAGTGGGTACGGGCGATGGAGAAGGGCCGGCCCGCCCGGTTCGAGCTGCTGGAGGCGGACAACCGCTGCGCGCTCCAGACGATGCAGGACACGGCGGAGGACTCGTACGAGCTGCGCGACTGGGAGCGGTACACCCGGCAGATGGTCCACTTCCACCTCAGGAACGCCGAGAACTGGGGCAACGCGAAGACGGGTGTCGACCTGGCCGCCCAGGTCGACCCCGCCTTCGTCCTCAGCGAAGCACTCGCCCTGCCCCAACCCTCCTGACGAAAAGCCGGCCGGCCGCTCAGCTTTCCGCGGCGGTGGCCGGGGAGGCGGAGGCGGCGGGGGAGGCCGGCGAGGCCGAGGCGGCCGGGGAGGCGGAGTTCATGGGGGAGGTGGCCGCCGTGTAGGCCGCCCAGCCGCCCTTCGGGGCCTCGCCCACGCCGAGGCCCCGCAGCTTCTCCAGGGTCGCCGGGTCCTGCGCGTCCAGCCAGTCCACAAGCTGGCGGAAGGTCACGCACTGCACGTCCTTCTGGGGGCAGACCGTCTTGATGGTCTCCTCGACGGCGCGCATGTACGTGCCGCCGTTCCAGGACTCGAAGTGGTTGCCGATGATCAGCGGGGCGCGGTTGCCCGCGTAGGCACGGTCGAACGCCTGGAGCAGGCCGTCACGCATCTGGTTGCCCCAGTACGTGTGCTGCGATTCTTCGCCGCTCGACTCCCCCGACTGGTTGTACATGAAGTTGTAGTCCATCGAGAGCGTCTCGAACTCGCGGCCCGGCACCGGAACGAGCTGGAGCGGGACGTCCCACAGCCCCTCCTTCTTCTTCGGCCAGACCTGGTTGCCGATGCCGCTGGAGTCGTAGCGGAAGCCGAGTTCCCGGCCGGCCCGCATCGCGTTCTTCTGACCCTCCAGGCACGGCGTACGGGCGCCGATCAGCTCCTTGTCGTAGTCGAAGGGCAGCGGGGCCTCGTCCTGGAGGCCCGCGTTGGTCTTCCAGCCCTTCACGAACGACTTGGCCTGGTTGATCTCGCTCTTCCACTCGTCGACGGACCAGGTGCCGACGCCGCCCTCGTTGCCGCAGAAGTGGCCGTTGAAGTGGGTGCCGATCTCATTGCCCTCGCTCCAGGCGGCCCGCACCTCGCGCAGGGTGTCCTTGATCCCCTTGGTGTCGTTGAAGCCGATGTCCGACTGGCCGGGCAGGTGCTTCGGCGGGTCGTACTGCTGGGCCTTCTCCTCGGGGAGCAGGTAGACCCCGCTCAGGAAGTACGTCATCTTCGCGTTGTACTTCCGGGCCACCTCCCGGAAGTGCGAGAAGAGCTGCTGGCTGTCCTCGCCGGCACCGTCCCACGAGAACACCACGAACTGCGGGGGCTTCTGGCCGGGCTTCAGCCGCTGCGGCGTGGAGAGATGCGGCTGCGCACCGGTGAACGCGGTCGAGCCGTCACCGATGAGCCGTACGGCGTTCTGCGCTCCGGGCGCCCCCTTCTCCGCCCGGGCGCCCTTCGCCGCCCCCTCCCTGGCGCCCTGGGCACCCGAGCATCCGGCGAGACCGACGGCGAGCGCCACAGCAGCCGCGCCGAAGGAGATCCGTTTTGTGGCGGCCAGCATCCGCCCACCTCTTCCTTCAGGTTCCGTACCGAAGTGCCGAGCGGCGACTGCCGACGCGGCGTCGAGCGCGGACAACCTCGCACTGAGACCAATAAGAAGAAGAAACGACAAGCCGGACAAAATGACTAATCACCACCCCGGGTGAATAACTAGACCATTTGCCCGAAATGACCTACATAAATCTTTACCCTCCATTACGATCCGTTTACCAAGAGTTGAATCGGGCGCCGAACAGGTGTCCGCCAGCCGCCCGGAGGGGACGGAAATCATGACCGCCGGCGTTCCCAGTCAGACCGACCGTCCCGCCCGCCCCGCGCCGCCGGGCGGCCACAGGTTCCGGATCGCCGGGGCCGATCTCTCCGCGTCCATCTCCGTCTTCCTGATCGCGCTCCCGCTCTCCCTGGGCATCGCGCTCGCCACCGGCGCACCGCTCCAGGCGGGCCTGGTGGCCGCCGCGGTCGGGGGGCTGGTCGTGGGCCGGTTCGGCGGAGCGCCGCTCCAGGTCAGCGGGCCGGCGGCCGGGCTCACCGTCGTCACCGCCGACTTGATCCAGCGGTACGGCTGGCGCACCACCTGCGCCATCACCATCTGCGCGGGCCTCGCCCAACTCGGCCTCGCCGCGCTGCGGGTGGCCCGCTCCGCGCTCGCCGTCAGCCCGGCGATCGTCCACGGCATGCTCGCGGGGATCGGTGTGACGATCGCCCTCGCCCAGCTGCACATCGTGCTCGGCGGTTCACCGCAGAGCTCCGCCGTCGCCAACGTACGCGGGCTGCCCGCCCAGTTGGCCAACCTGCACCCCGGCGCGCTCTCCGTGAGCGCCCTGACGGTCGCGGTGCTGCTCCTGTGGCCGCGTATCCCCGGGAACGCGGGCCGAGTGGTGCGGAAGATCCCGGCCGCGCTCGCCGCGGTGGCCCTCGCGACCACGGCGGCGGCTCTCGCCGGGCTGCGGCTGGAACGGGTCGACCTGCCGTCCTGGAGCAGTCACGCCCTGCCCGAACTGCCCGAGGGGCCGGTGCTCGGGCTGCTCGCCGCCGTCCTCACGATCACTCTGGTCGCCAGCGTCGAATCACTCCTCTCCGCGGTCGCCGTGGACAAACTGGTGGCCGCGCGCAAGACACCCGGCGTCCGGATCCCGCGCGCCCGGCTCGACCGGGAGCTGGCCGGACAGGGCGCGGGGAATCTGCTCTCCGGCGCCCTCGGCGGCCTCCCCGTCACCGGGGTCGCCGTGCGCAGCTCCGCCAATGTCGCCGCCGGGGCGGTGAGCCGGAACTCGACGATGCTGCACGGCCTGTGGATCGCGGTGGCGGCCCTGCTGCTCGTGCCCGTGCTCGATCTGATCCCGCTGGCGGCCCTCGCCGCGCTGGTGATGGTCGTCGGGGTCCAGATGGTGAACATCACGCATCTGCGCAGCGTGCGCCGGAACCGGGAGATGCTGGTGTACGCGGTGACGATCACCGCCGTGGTCCTCACCGGAGTGCTGGAGGGGGTCGTGATCGGCATCGCCGTGGCCGTGGCGGTCGCGCTGCACCGGCTGGCGAGAACGCGGATCACGGTGGAGGAGCGCAACGGTGTCCACCGGGTGCGGGCCCGGGGCCAGTTGACCTTCCTCGCCGTCCCGAGACTCAGCCGGATGCTGCACCAGGTCCCGCAGGAGGCCAGATGCGTGGTGGAGCTGGACGGGTCGTTCATGGACCACGCGGCGTACGAGGCCCTGCACGACTGGCGCACCGCGCACATCGCCCAGGGTGGTGCGGCCGAGTTCACCGGCCGGGAGGGCGGCAGCATCGCGGAGCCGCCCTCCGGTGAGCCGCATGTCTGCTGCGGCCCCTGGACGCCGTGGCGCAATCACCACCGGAGCGGCGAGGAGGCCCCGTGGTCGGGCGGGCTGCAACTGGCCAGCGGGCTCAGCTTCTTCCAGCGCAACACGGCCCCGCTGGTGCGCGGCGAGCTGGCGCGGCTGGCGCGCGAGGGCCAGCGCCCCTCCCAGCTCTTCCTCACCTGTGCCGACTCCCGGCTGGTCACGAGCATGATCACATCCAGCGGCCCGGGCGACCTCTTCACCGTACGGAACGTGGGGAATCTGGTGCCCCTCCCCGGGGCCGACGGCGCGGACGACTCTGTGGCGGCCGCGATCGAGTACGCCGTGGACGTGCTGCGCGTGGAGTCGATCACTGTCTGCGGTCACTCGGGGTGCGGCGCGATGCAGGCCCTGCTGAACACGCCCGAGCAGCGTCCCGGCGACCCCGACGCGCCGACGACCCCACTGACGCGGTGGCTGCGCCACGGGCAGCCCAGCCTGGCGCGGATGAGGAGCCGTCAGCACGCGTGGGCCGGGATCTCCGGACGGCCGACGGACGACGTGGTCGAGCAGCTCTGTCTGACGAATGTGGTCCAGCAGCTGGAGCATCTCCGGGCCCATGAGGCGGTCGCGCGCGCACTCGCCGAGAACCGGCTGGCGCTGCACGGCATGTACTTCCATGTCGGCGAGGCCCAGGCGTACCTGCTGGCGGGCGGCCCTGGGGCGGGCACGGCCGACGCCCTGGACGAAGAAATGTTCAACCGGGTCGCGCCCACCGAGCGGGAGGAGTCGCGCGCCTGAACCGTCCGCGTACCGCATCCGTGAGAGTGTGTGGCCCCTTCCCTCCTCTTCCCACTCACCTGTCCGGGGGAAGCGGGCCGCTCCCGCCCGGCAGGGCACCGGGCGGGGGGCCGGGTCGGGAGGGCCATGCGCGGGTAGCCGGGCGGCCAGGGGCCTGCGGAGAAGCCCCTTGTCACCCGGTCATTCGCCTGATGAGCTAGTGACGCGACCGGCAAGGTGCGCCCCGCGACGGGCAGAGCTTGCCGGAAGGGGCACCGGCCCCGGGACACATAGGACGCTAGGACGCCCTGGGAAAGGGAGATGTCGTGAGCAACGAAAGCCTGGCCAATCTTCTCAAGGAGGAGACGGGACGATGAGCGAGACTTCTTCCCTCTCCAACCTGCTCAAGGAGGAGCGGCGGTTCGCCCCGCCGGCCGAGCTGGCCGCGCACGCCAATGTCACGGCGGAGGCGTACGAGCGGGCCGAGGCGGACAGGCTTGGCTTCTGGGCCGAGCAGGCGAGGCGGCTCACCTGGGTCACCGAGCCGACCGAGACGCTCGACTGGTCGAACCCCCCGTTCGCGAAGTGGTTCGCCGACGGTGAGCTGAACGTCGCGTACAACTGTGTCGACCGCCATGTCGAGGCCGGCCACGGTGACCGGGTGGCGATCCACTTCGAGGGCGAGCCCGGCGACAGCCGGACCCTCACCTACGCGGAGCTGAAGGACGAGGTGTCGCGGGCCGCGAACGCCCTCACCGAGCTGGGCGTGCGCACCGGGGACCGGGTCGCCGTCTATCTGCCGATGATCCCCGAGGCCGCGATCGCCATGCTGGCGTGCGCCCGGATCGGGGCCGCGCACTCGGTGGTCTTCGGCGGCTTCTCCGCCGACGCCGTCGCCTCCCGTATCCAGGACGCCGACGCCAAGCTGGTCATCACCTCCGACGGCGGGTACCGCCGCGGCAAGCCGTCCGCGCTCAAACCGGCCATCGACGAGGCCGTCGCCAAGTGCCCGCAGGTCGAGCACGTCCTCGTGGTCCGCCGCACGGGGCAGGACACCGCCTTCGACAGCGCGCGGGACGTGTGGTGGCACGAGATCGTGGGCCGGCAGTCCAAGGAGCACACCCCGGAGGCGTTCGGCGCGGAGCACCCGCTCTTCATCCTCTACACCTCCGGCACGACGGGTAAGCCGAAGGGCATCCTGCACACCTCGGGCGGCTATCTCACCCAGGCGGCCTACACCCACCACGCGGTCTTCGACCTCAAGCCGGAGACGGACGTGTACTGGTGCACGGCCGACATCGGCTGGGTGACCGGCCACTCGTACATCGTGTACGGGCCACTCGCCAACGGCGCCACGCAGGTGATGTACGAGGGCACTCCCGACACCCCGCACCAGGGACGATTCTGGGAGATCGTCCAGAAGTACGGGGTGACGATCCTCTACACCGCGCCGACCGCGATCCGTACGTTCATGAAGTGGGGCGACGACATCCCCGCCAAGTTCGACCTGTCGTCCCTGCGCGTGCTGGGCTCGGTCGGCGAGCCGATCAACCCCGAGGCCTGGGTCTGGTACCGCGAGCACATCGGCGGGGGCAGTACCCCGGTCGTGGACACCTGGTGGCAGACCGAGACCGGCGCCATGATGATCTCCCCGCTCCCCGGGGTGACCGCGACGAAGCCGGGCTCCGCACAGCGTGCCCTGCCCGGCATCTCCGCCACGGTCGTGGACGACGAGGGGCGTGAGGTGCCCGACGGGGGCGGCGGCTATCTCGTCCTCACCGAGCCGTGGCCGTCGATGCTCCGCACCATCTGGGGCGACGACCAGCGGTTCATCGACACGTACTGGTCGCGTTTCGAGGGCCGGTACTTCGCCGGGGACGGCGCCAAGAAGGACGACGACGGCGACATCTGGCTGCTGGGCCGTGTCGACGACGTCATGCTGGTCTCCGGCCACAACATCTCCACGACCGAGGTCGAGTCCGCCCTCGTCTCCCACCCCAAGGTCGCCGAGGCGGCGGTCGTCGGCGCCGCCGACGCCACCACCGGCCAGGCCATCGTCGCCTTCGTGATCCTGCGCGGCACCGCCTCCGCGGACGACGGCCTGGTGGCCGAATTGCGGAACCACGTCAGCGGCGTGCTCGGCCCGATCGCCAAGCCCAAGCGGATCCTCCCGGTCGCCGAACTGCCGAAGACCCGCTCCGGCAAGATCATGCGGCGTCTGCTGCGGGATGTCGCCGAGGACCGCCAACTCGGCGATGTCACCACCCTCACCGACTCCTCCGTCATGGAGCTGATCCAGACCCAGCTCCCCACCGCGACCAGCGAGGACTGAGCGCACGCGGACCGGGTACGGGGGCAACGGCTTCTGTACCCGGTCCGGCACGACCCGGTCCGGCACGACCCGGTCCGTCACGCGGACCTGCACCCCGGGCGCCCCGTTCGGCGCATCCGGGTAGGGTGAGGAACGCGTCGACAAATGAACAAGAAGTCCACAGGGGCGCCGGGAAGTCTGGTCGGCATGTGATACGTCATGCCCGCCGACCCGACCGGAGCACACCGAATGCCCGCGCCCACGCCCGCACGCACGTTCCTCGGACGGCTCTCGCTCCCCGAGCGGAACTACCTGGCGGAGCAGCTCCGGACCGAAACCGTCGGCGGTGTGCTGCTGCTCGTCGCCGCCGTCGCCGCCCTCGTCTGGGCGAACACCCCCCTCAGCGGCAGCTACGACGCCGTACGCGATTTTCATTTCGGTCCCGGCTCGCTCGGCCTCGACCTCTCCGTGCAGCACTGGGCCGCCGACGGCCTGCTCGCCCTCTTCTTCTTCGTCGCCGGTATCGAACTCAAGCGTGAACTCGTGGCCGGGGAGCTGCGCGACCCGAAGGCCGCCGCGCTCCCCGTCATCGCCGCGCTCTCCGGAATGGCCGCGCCCGCGCTGGTGTACGTGCTGGTCAACACGGTGAGCGGCGGTTCGCTCGACGGCTGGGCCGTGCCCGTCGCCACCGACATCGCCTTCGCCCTCGCCGTCCTCGCGGTCCTCGGCACCTCCCTGCCGTCCGCGCTGCGCGCCTTCCTCCTCACGCTCGCCGTCGTCGACGACCTCTTCGCCATCCTGATCATCGCCGTCTTCTTCACGAGCGAGCTGGACTTCCTGGCGCTCGGCGGCGCCTTCGCCGGCCTCGCCGTCTTCTGGCTGCTGCTGCGCGCGGGGGTGCGTGGCTGGTACGTGTACGTCCCGCTGGCCCTGGTCATCTGGGGGCTGATGTACAACAGCGGCGTCCACGCCACCATCGCCGGGGTCGCGATGGGACTGATGCTGCGCTGCACCCGCCGCGAGGGCGAGGAGCAGTCCCCCGGCGAGCACATCGAGCATCTCGTCCGCCCCCTCTCCGCGGGCCTGGCGGTGCCGCTGTTCGCGCTCTTCTCGGCGGGCGTCGCGGTCTCCGGCGGCGCGCTCGGCCGGGTCTTCACCGAGCCGGAGACCCTCGGGGTGGTCCTGGGGCTGGTGGTCGGCAAGGCGGTCGGCATCTTCGGCGGTACGTGGCTGGCCGTACGGTTCACCCGCGCCGAGCTGAACGAGGACCTGGCCTGGCCCGATGTCTTCGCCCTCGCCACGCTCGCCGGGATCGGGTTCACCGTCTCGCTGCTCATCGGTGAGCTGGCCTTCTCCGGCGATCCCGGGCTCACCGACGAGGTCAAGGCCGCGGTGCTGACGGGCTCCCTGATCGCCGCCGTGCTGGCGGGCATCCTGCTCAAGCTGCGGGTCCGTGAGTACCGCGCGCTGTACGAGGCGGAGGAGCTCGACGAGGACCGGGACGGCATCCCCGACATCTACGAACAGGACGACCCGGAGTACCACTTGCGGATGGCCGCGCTGTACGAGGCGAAGGCCGCGGAACACCGACGGCTGGCGGAACACGCGGGGGCGGCGCGCGATGACGGCGCCGGTCCGGCATGATCGGACATCCGACGCACCTGCGATCCGCAGACGGACCGACCTGCGATCCGCAGACGAGAAGAGCGAGAAGGTAGGGAGTCACCGATGAGCGACCCCGGCATGCACGTCGCCGACGCCGTCACGACCGGCACCGTTGTCGAGGCCGGCGGTGCGGACCGCAGTATCGGTCAGCTGGTCGCCTCGGCGACCGCCGAGATGTCCGCGCTGGTGCACGATGAGATCGCCCTGGTCAAGGCGGAGGTCCGGCAGGACGTCAAGCGCGGGGTCGCGGGCAGCGCGGCGATCGCCATCGCCGCGGTGTTCGCGCTGTTCGCACTGCCGGTGCTGAGCTTCGCCGCCGCGTACGGGATCCACAATCTGGGCCTGGGCCTGGCCTGGTCGTTCCTGATCGTGGGCGCCGCGTTCCTGGTGATCGCCGGGCTGCTGGCCTTCATCGCGCTGCGGAAGTTCAAGAAGGTCAAGCCCCCGGAGAAGTCGATCGCCTCGGCCAAGCAGACCGCCGCCGTGCTCCAGAATGTGAAGCCCCACCCCCGCGAGGTCGGGGAAAGCTCCAAGTCTGTGGCACGCTCGACTGCATGACCGCCCCTGATTCCGAGCCCGGCGTCACTCCCGGTTCGACCCCGGCGAGTTCGCCGGAACCGGCCCGGCCCGCGCCGGCGCCGGGTTCTGCCGTACGCCTCGACGGGCCCTGGACCCATCGCGACGTCGCGGCCAACGGCGCGCGCTTCCACATCGCCGAGATGGGCGACGGGCCGCTGGTGCTGCTGCTGCACGGCTTCCCGCAGTTCTGGTGGACCTGGCGGCACCAGCTCCCGGCGCTCGCGGAGGCCGGGTACCGGGCGGTCGCGATGGATCTGCGCGGGGTGGGCGGCAGCGACCGTACGCCGCGCGGATACGACCCCGCCAACCTGGCCCTCGACATCACGGGCGTGGTGCGCTCCCTCGGCGAGCCCGACGCCGCGCTCGTCGGCCATGATCTGGGCGGCTATCTCGCCTGGACGGCGGCGGTGATGCGGCCCAAGCTGGTGCGCCGGCTGGCGGTCTCCTCGATGCCGCATCCGCGCCGCTGGCGCTCGGCGATGCTCTCCGACTTCTCGCAGAGCCGGGCCGGCTCGTACATCTGGGGTTTCCAGCGGCCGTGGCTGCCGGAGCGTCAACTGCTCGCCGACGACGCGGCGCTGGTGGGGCGGCTGATCCGGGACTGGTCGGGGCCGCGGCTGCCCGACGACGAGACCGTCGAGGTCTACCGGCGGGCGATGGCCATTCCGTCCACGGCGCACTGCTCGATCGAGCCGTACCGCTGGATGGTGCGGTCGATGGCGCGCCCCGACGGCATCCAGTTCAACCGGCGGATGAAACGGCCCGTGCGGGTGCCGACCCTGCAGCTCCACGGGTCACTCGATCCGGCGATGCGTACGCGCAGCACGGCCGGTTCCGCGGAGTACGTGGAGGCGCCGTACCGCTGGCGGCTGTTCGACGGTCTGGGACACTTCCCGCACGAGGAGGATCCGGCGGCGTTCTCGTCGGAGCTCATCAACTGGCTCAAGGACCCCGAACCGGACCGTTGAAGAGCCGGACGGGGGCGGAAGTGACCGGCGCACAGACCGGCACACACCCCATTGGGCGAACGTCACGAACGCTTGTCCTATGAACAGCCAAATGCCGCGCGCATAGGCCGATTGGCCGCCTCGGGAGCGGTTACCGACCATGGGGCACGGGCAGACGTCGGTGTATGGGCTGGACGCACGACTACGGTGACGCAGCACGCAACCGCCGCTCGGCCTCGGGGCCGATCACCCGCAGGAGGGGCGGCTCCGAAGATCAGGGCCATGATGCCCGGCTCGGTATTTCGCTGATTCTCCGCCGCAGGGCGCGCTGGGTCTCGGCCCGGCTACGCCATCAACGCGGCTTGGGTCGCGGCGCCCCGGGGCCGCGAGCGGCTGGGGCGCCCTCCCCTGGAGCGCCCTCCCCCTAGAGCGCGCACCCCTCGGTGTCGACCTGCTGGT